>NZ_JASJUJ010000008.1:0-251124 GCF_047467975.1 Citrobacter sp. C348
CATACGCACCTACCTGAAAGGACACAGTAAAATAGATGACGGTAAAGCGCGGACCTTCCAGCCGTTTGTGGAAGTGAACTGGCTGCACAACACGCATGATTTTGGTACGAAGATGGACGGGGTGAGCGTGTATCAGGACGGGGCGCGCAATCTCGGAGAAATCAAAACCGGCGTGGAAGGCAAGCTGAACGACCACCTGAATCTGTGGGGTAACGTGGGCGTCCAGGTCGGTGACAAAGGCTACAGCGACTCATCTGCGATGGTAGGGATGAAATACAGCTTCTAGGTCATAAAGTCATGGCAGGCCTCAGGAAGAGGCTTGCCATTGTTTCATACAGGTTTTGTCAGCCGGAGCCTGTCAAATTTCTGGCGGCAGTGAGGTTACTTTGCTGCCCGCCAACTGAACCTGAACGTCATGTTCAGCATCTGATAAATTGCGCAAACTTCAGAGGCATCAGCCCCGTTATCGTCGTGATTGTCGCGATCATCCGGGACTTTTTGCTGTTATGGCGAGTCGTTACAGCCGGTATCTTTATGTCTGGCCCAGTCGACCATGCCCTGAAAGTCAACAATGACCACCGACTCATCCCCGACGACCCAGGCATCGTGCCCTGGAGGGATGCGTGACAGATCGCCGGGGCGGCAATCAAATTCACTGCCATCGTCCATTTTTACCCGCAGCACCCCGGCTACGTGGTATTGAAAATGCGGGGCTTCACAACTCTTTGTTCCCGCTATCGACTGGATCGATGTCGCCCATCGCCAGCCGGGCTCCAGCACCGCACGTCCGACGATGGCTCCGCCGATATTGAGAAGTTCCAGTCGTCCATTCGCAAACTCGCGAACCTCATCGGGTATATCGAATGATTTCACATCTGCTTTGTCCATTGCGCACCTCCTTAGCTTGATTACGCACATGGCCGCTCTTCAATTATATCAGCCTGGTTGTTTGTTGTTCGGTTTCGCCATGGGGAATTCTGCAACAGGACCTACCCGTAGACCGGGTTTAAGCCGTGCCCGGATTAGCGTAAAATGTCCGCTTTCTGCCGCAACGCTACTGGCTAACTCAACCAAGTGAATTTTTGATGAAAAATAATCCGACGCTCTCCCTGATGTGTTTTCAGATGCTGGAATCTGGCGCGAGTCGCCGTACGGTGAAAAGGGCTCTGACATCCCGCCGTGTCAAGGGACGTCAGGCTGTGGTGCTGCTCTGCAAGCAAGAGATGGCGCTGCTGAGAAGCGGGAAATTGCGCGTGTCAGAAAACGGGTAATCCCAGCCCACATTTCACTTCCCTTACTGTTTTCTGCGTGACGTCATGCGCCCGCTCGCTCCCTTTTTGCAATAGCGCCATCAACATACCTTTATCCTGGATGTAGGTCGCACGGCGCTCTCGCATGGGGGCAATAAGCTCTTGTAAGCACACCTCCAGCTCATTTTTACACGTTTTATCCCCCAGCCCACCTTGCTGGTAGTTCGCTTTCATTTCCGCAACTTTTGCTTTGTTCGGGTGAAAAGCATCCAGATACGTGAACACCATATTGCCATCTATCCGCCCCGGATCGGTCACTTTCAAATGGTGAGGATCGGTGTACATGGCGCTGACCGCGCGATGAATGGTCTCTTCGCTGGCAGAAAGAAGCAACGTGTTACCGAGCGATTTAGACATTTTGGCGTTGCCGTCGATCCCCGGCAGGCGGGTGGTTTCGCTCAACATCGCTTTACAATGCTGTAAAATGGGAGTCGGTAATAAGCTATTCATCTTATGTACGATTTCGTTAGTCTGCTCGATCATCGGTAATTGATCGTCGCCGACGGGGACAACGCTGGCTTTGAAGGCCGTAATATCTGCCGCCTGGCTGATCGGGTAAACCAGGAAACCAACCGGTAGAGAGCGGGTGAACCCTTTTTGCATAATTTCATTTTTTACCGTTGGGTTACGCTCCACGCGCGCCACGGTAACAATGTTCATATAAAGCGCAGTCAGTTCAGCAAGCGCCGGTAAAGCAGACTGCAAGCAAATTGTCGTGAGTGAAGGATCAATCCCCGCGGCAAGATAATCGGCGAGCACTTCGGGGATGTTATTGCGGATCTTTTGCGGATTGCTGCCGTTATCGGTAAGCCCCTGAAGATCCGCGACCAGCACAAACTGTTGATAATCACGTTGCAGGGCAACACGCTGGCGTAGCGAGCCAACAAAGTGGCCGAGATGTAATGGGCCGGTTGGGCGATCGCCAGTAAGAATAATGGTTTTGTTGTTCATGTCAGACTCCTTAGTCATCAAACCGAAAGGGGTCTTTCAAATGCAAGTAACCGCCTTTCGGCGGTTATTTAAAATGGAGAAAACACATTCTGGCCGCCTTTAAGAAGGCTGCCACCACAGGTTGTTATTAACGCTGTTTACATCGTGTTTTGTATTCATTTAATGAACATATCATGGTGTGATGAAGAGGTAAAGCCATGCACGCTGCGAGCTGATTGGCGTGACAACCGTTGTTATCGCGCGTTCTCACGCAACTGTACTTTACCTGTCAGATACGTTGTGGCTTGCCCACCAATATGGACACGATCGCCCACTAACTTGCAGCGTAAATCCCCGCCGCGCTCGGACACCTGGCGTGCCAGCATCTGTGTTTTGTTCAGTTTCTCAGCCCAGTATGGAATGAGCATGCTATGTGCCGAACCTGTGACAGGGTCTTCCGCAACGGCCTCGCCTGGGCAGAAGAAACGACTGACAAAATCATATTCCCCATCGCCTGGCGCCGTAATGCAGACCATTTTTCCCAGCGGAAGCATGGCGTGAATATCCGGGTGTACTGCTGCAATCTGCTGCTGATTCTCCATAACGACCATGTAATCACGTGCCACGCGGACTTCTTTGTATTCCGTGATACCCAGCGTTTCCAATAGTAAAGGCGGCGGTATAACCGATTCGGTATTCCAGGCGGGGAAATCAAGCGTCAGCCATTCGCCACTGCGGGTCACGGTCAGCGGGCCAACAAATCGGGTTTCGAAGTGAATTGTGGTGTCCGGGTAGTCAAGATGTTCAAAGATGACGTGTGCAGCAGCCAGTGTGGCATGCCCGCATAAATTGATTTCACCCTGAGTGGTAAACCAACGTAGCTCAAAGCCGCTATCGGTGGTGACAAAGAAGGCGGTTTCTGACTGGTTATGTTGCTGAGACATTTTTAATAATATCTCATCGGGCAACCATTCTGTAAGAGGACACACTGCGGCGGCATTGCCACCAAAAGTGGTGTCGGTAAAGGCATCTATCATGTAAAAATCAATGTGCTTCATCGTATAGTCCTCTTGTTGTTCTCCGGTCATCTCACGCTCTACCATGCCATGACAACGTGCAATTTCGTATTGGTTTATGCTCTTGCAGGCAATAACATATCGCGATATGCCCGCGTTTAGCTCGCTTGCAGCATACCGAAGCTCACAATTCGTGACCGGCCCAACTCTTTGGCGCGATACAGGGCCACGTCAGCGGCGCGCAGCAGGTTGTCGCTTTGGGCGTGCTGTGGGTAGCTGGCAACGCCAATAGACACGTCGATATGGCTGATGTCCGACGTCCCAAAGCGCAGCGTAAGCGCATGCACACCGTTGTAGATCTCCGTCGCCATGCGGTTAGACTCTTCTTCACCCATGCCGCTGAGCAGGACCAAAAACTCTTCACCACCGTAGCGGAACGCCATCCCACTGTCGCGTATGGCGCGCTGAATAATCGCGGCAACGCCCTTGATAACGCCATCGCCCGCCTCGTGGCCGAACCGGTCGTTGACATCTTTGAAGTGATCAATATCAATCATCAGGCAACTGATGGGTGTCTGATTATGTATCGCCTGGCCCATCTGGGTTCGCAAAGTGTCTTCCAGATGATGGCGATTGCGCAGACCGGTCAGCGGGTCGTAGAGTGCTTTTTCCAGTAACGCATCGCGCAGACGCTGATTGGCTAATGCCAGACCGAGCGCTTCTGCCATCAGTTCCAGATACGCGCGGGAAGGCGCGGTATCATCGCTGAGGTTCTGAAATGAGAGCAGGCCGATAGCTTCACCCTGAGCAATCAACGGCACACACAACGTGTGATCCTGACATGACTCTGGCAGATGGTAGCAGGCGATGTCCGGCTCGCCGTGGACCGGGGGATGACTCTGCCCGCGACGCACGGCCCAGCATTCGTCCGGGTGGAAGGCATCGGCTTTTCCCTGCGGAGAAAGCCACTCAGCGACGCAGCGCATCTGCCACGGTTCCCGATCGAGAATGTAGAGCCGTCCGACGACGCCGGGAGCAATATTCGGCGCGAACAGTTGTGCAACATTGATAACGTCAGCGAAGTTCTCACAGCCCTGTAAGCGCTGAGTCATCCGTGCCAGCAGTTCGCGTATCGCCCAGTCGGCGTCACGCTCTTTCTCCAGCCGCTGCCGTACCAGGCCATTCTCGCGAAAAATGCGGATGGCCTGTGCCATATCGCCGATTTCATCAATCTGGTTAAAGTTAGGTGTTTCAACCGCGTAATCCTGCGAGGCGAGTCGATGAACGACGTCGCTCAGTCGCACGACGGGGCGCAGCACCCGACGTTTTAAAATAAAGCCGAGGACAAACAAAAACAGCAGTGCCGTCAGTCCGACCATCACTTCGGACAGCGTGCGCAGTGTACGGGACGTCTGCGTGGCGTCCTCAATGGCGTTGCGGGCGCGGCTGTCGAGCATCTGGCGGAAATGGTCTATTTTATCCTGCGTCCGTTCGAGCTCCTGCTCATAGGATTTACCGAAGAGCAGGGCGATAGCCTGCGCCTGCTCTCCGCGCGCGACGCTTTCGATCGCCGTCTGTTGTTCGTTCTGTAGCGCATCAACAATTTGCAATCCCTCGTGCAGGAGCGCCAATTCTTCCCCTGATGCACCGGTATCCTTCAGTTTCGTCAATCGGTGCTCAACGGCTTTCAGCGAGGTCTCTTTCTGTTGGTAGGCTTGCAACGCATCAGGATCTTTACTGACCACATACAGGCGCGCCAGATCGGACAGTGACCAGGCGTCAATTTCAACTTCTTCGGTCAGTTGATCGAATACATACCGCTGTTCGACCGCCTGTCGTTCGGTGTTATCGGCGCTTGACGCCATTAGCATGACCACGCCGGAGGCGAGGGTCAGGCATACCGTCGCACTGTAGGCCCAGTTGGTGATTGTGGCTATTCGCACCTGTTTATTCCTTTTGCGACGAGTAATGAATGTGCATGATTGAAATTATAGAAAACGTATGATTTTGCGTGACAATAAAAAGGCGACCCCGTGGTCGCCCTTTATTATCGTCATACCGTTATAAATCTGGAGGATTTTTTCCTTCTTCCATAAAGTCTTTATCGATCTCCTCCACGTTGCCCTCGTGATCGCGCCCGGATAACAGATTCCAGCAGGCAAGGAACAGTGCCGCGATCAATGGGCCAATGACAAACCCGTTAATACCGTAAATCTCCATCCCGCCGAGGGTGGAAATCAAAATTAGATAATCGGGCATCTTGGTGTCTTTGCCCACCAGCAATGGGCGCAAAATATTGTCTACCAGCCCGACGATAATGACGAAGAATCCGACGATAAACAGTCCTTGCCATAACTGCTGTGTGGCAAAGAGGAAAATTGCCGCGGGCACCCAGACAATGGCTGAACCCACCGCAGGCACCAGTGAGAGAAACGCCATTAATGCGCCCCACAGAACGCTGCCGTCGATGTCCACAATGGCAAAAGCAATGCCACCGAGTGTGCCCTGAACCACCGCGACCACCGCTGTGCCTTTTACCGTGGCACGGGTGACACCGACAAATTTGGCAAACAGGTGCTGTTTAGCGAAATCGGTCAGCGGTAAAGAATCCAGAATCTGACGCACCAGGTACGGCCCGTCCTTGAGCAGGAAAAACAGCAAATACAGCATGATGCCAAAGCTGATGGCAAAGCCGAATGTCCCTTTGCCAATCAGGAATGCACTGCCGGCGAGGTACTGCCCGCCCTGTAATGCAACATCGGAGAGCTTTTGCCGAATTTGTGCCACGTTATCCAGATGGTGGTCCGCAAGGAATCCTCTGACCCAGTCAGGGAGATACGACAGAATCGCGGTGACGACTTCCGGGAACTGCGTGTCGTTCTGTTGCAGCTTGCTGTACACCACGTTCAGTTCGATAGCCAGTGATGACAGGATCACCATCAGGGGAATAAAGACAATCAGGCAGATAATGCCAATGGTGATAAGTGACGCCAGCCCGTTGCGATCGCCCAGCGCGCTGCGCAGTTTGTTTTTCACCGGATTAAAAATAGTGGTTAATATCGCGGCCCACAGAATGGCGGAAAAGTAAGGGGACAGCACATCAAAGAACGCCCACGTCACGAGGGCGAGAATGAAAATGAAAAAACCTTTGGTCAGTCCGTTATAACGCATTAGTGGATCCTGTAAATAAGAAGCAGTCCCGACTATAGAACTGTTCAGCGGATTTACCAACCTGCAACTGTCGGCGTGCCAGGACACGCTGAGCGAAATGGACGCGAGTCTACCGAGGTTTATTCATGTCCGGTGTTTACTCGTTTACCAATATCTTTGAGCTGAGAATACTTTTCCAGCAACTGCGGAGCATCATCCAGGCTCATGGCAAACATCCACATATAGGTCATCACAGAGTAAATGTGACCCGCATCAGCCCCGCCGCCGAGCGTCATGATGAGGATCGTCATGCCAAATAACAGAGCGACTACAATGCCAATGGACAAGTAACCCAGCGCCTCACGGTCGGACAGACAAATACGCAGCCGGGACAACAGGCGGTAATGTTTGCCGAGCGGGGAGGCGGCGGCGCTATTGACCATGGCTATCTCTTTTTCGAGTCGATTATTTAATCGCAGGAAAAGCGCTTCGTTTTTGCGCGTATAGCTGCTCAGGAACAGTGAAAAAAAACCAAGAATGACAAGGCAGGCCACACCCGTCCACAACTCTATAACCAGCAGCATGATGGCAGCCCCCAGAATAGAGGCGATCGAGGTGATCAGCGCAGGCAGATGCTTTTCAAAAAAATCGACGAACTCGCGGGAAAGCGCGACCCGTGCTGCAATGGTCGAGGTATTTTGATTGTCCCGACGTTGAGCGAGAATGACGGGAACCGCCAACTCAGCATAGATCCGGGTAAATGTACGGGTATCAACACTCCGACGAGCCGCCCCAATGGCCCACATAATAAACACCACAACGGCATAAAAAACCGCATGTAAGGCGTTACCCGCAATAATTGCATTGATGGCAAAGCCGGCCATTAGCGGATACAGCAGATACGTCAGGTTCTCGGCAACGACGAGAAGAAATGTGACCAGGAGTTTTTTACGGTGGCGGCGGGCCAGAGACTTAAGCGTGCCAACTGCACTGTATAAGGATGTGGATTTATCGTGACTCTTAAGGCTTATCATTATCTGTGATTCTGTTAAAATTAATAATTGAGCGGTTGCTCAATTATTGCAGATCGAGTGTATTTGAGCGGTTGCTCAAAGTCAATGCGGGGTGAGTTGGTGAAAAAAAAGACAGAAGAGTTGAGAGTACGAATTCTGGATGGCGCAGTGGCGCTGTTTATCGAAAAAGGGATAGAGAAGGTGACGACTCGGGAATTGACGGAACACCTCGGCCTTTCTCGCAGCCATATCTATCACTACTTTAAGGACTGGCAGTCACTGTGCCTTGCCGCGCTGGAACGATTTATGCAACAAGAGCTGGACGATTTAACCGAATCGTTAGCCGGGCGCGAACCTCACGAAAAGTTAAGCGTATTGATCAAATACTACCTTCCTGAAGGTCCGGATGCCGTCTGGCAGCTTTATGACTCTTTATGGCGTCTGGCGAGCCATGACGCCGCTTACGCAGAGCTTGCAGAGCGCAATATGAATTGCTGGATGGAAATGATAGCCGACATTATTCGTGAAGGTGTGGGGTTGAAAGCGTTCCGGGCGCTGGATGCCGAACGTGTTACACGCCAGTTCGTTGCCATGCTTAACGGGTACTCAGAGAACCTGATTATTCATCCTTCACCTGAGAAATGTCAGTTGGCCAGCGATGATCTCCACGACTTTATCAGGCAGATGTTGTAAAGCTGCATAGTTCGTGCGTAGCCAATGTTCAGAAAGGCGAAAAAGGACAGAGCTGATACACCGCTACCATCACGGAGATGCTCAATAATACGCTGATGATAAAGTAGGTTTTGAATGGCTGTTTTTGTGTTTTGTGGCGAAAGAGCTGTTGACCTGCTATCGCGCCGGGCCATCCACCGATAACGCCAAACATCAGTAATGTGGATTCTGGCACTCTGCGCCAGGCTTTTCGCGCCGCCATTTTGTCCAGGCCGTAAATCACCAGCGTCAGTACGTTGGCGAGCAGTAACCATATAATAAAGGGATGAGATGTAAACAGGCTGCCGATCGCGGCGAGGATCAGCAGCAAATAACAACCGCGATTGAGATTCATAGTATTCGCCACAGCCATTTCCAGAGAGTATCGACCCTGCATTGTACGCAATACCCACGGCGAGCAGAACCCCTGTCGGAAGCCGTAACCATAACCTGTTACTCATAAACCTTACTGGAATAATGTTCTATTCTAAAATTTGTCTTTTTAATACCAGACTTGTGCGCAAGGACGCTCACAAATAAAAATACGCGATGCCAATTGACTTACATCAATCTTTAGTCCTATTTTTACTACTCCTTTAGAGATAAATACGCATCCCTCTTTAAGGGGTTGTTACAGATATGGACAGAGATGATAGAGGGTTATTGCTAAGAGGAGAGGCTTGATGAGTGGGGAAATTGAAAAGTTAATGACTGGGAAGGTGTGAATGTCTACATTAATATATTATAAACCGATTTTTATTATATATCGTAATATATTGTCAGTGCTTAAAATTAAAGTGAGCATAGTGTAATGCAGATTCACTTTTATGTATTCAATGCCACCATATTTTCCTTTAAATATCACTGTGTCTTCTCATCGTTATTCTGATTTCCCACTTGTCATGATAACTTTCATATGAAGTAAATGCGCTAAATAGATGCTGCTTTTAACATTTAACGAACAAATTTCAAGGCGTTTTCAGCCGTTGACTTGAATTTACCAGGCGGTCATATTTCAACACGCGAAATATCACTACCGCCCGTGGACGCGGTGCAACGGATTTAACGAACTGGAAACCAAAGAATGAAAAAAGTACTCATCGCTAGCCTGACCTTAGTCGCAATGACCACCGCACCAGCGCACGCCATCAACGCACAGTACCGTGCCCAGTTGGAGCGTTCCGGCTGCAACGAGATGAATGCTGGCAAGGGGTGCGACATCCACAAAACAAAGGCAGAGAATGCAAAAAACGCCGTGAAGCATACACCTAACTCGGTAAATGAATCCAACGTGCCGCAGTACGTTAAAGAGGCTGAGAATATTATCAACCTCAAAGGGATCGCCGCAGAAGAATATTTGATAGAGCGTGGCTGGCGTCAGCAGGCAGATGGCGACTGGGAAAAAGGCGTTCACCTGATGCGCGTCATTGAGGATAAAAAAGGATTTGTGGCAAATGCCCAGATCATCAAGTAATAAAAGACCCCACACCGGGGGCCAGCCTTCGGCTGTTCAAATTCGTTCCTGACGAATTTATCACACAATTACTGACTTTATGAAATTCGAATTATTTTGGATATAGGGGGGATGTTCTTCAGAAATATGTAGTTTATCGCCATGGATAAAGAAAAGCTTTTTAAAGCATAAAATACGTGGCGGTATGATTGGGTGAGCTGTAAATAAAAACATTGACGATATACACAAAGGGTAAATGTAATGAAAGCAAAATTAATTATGGTGTTGCTTTGTTTGTCTGTGGTGGGTAATGCTAACGCTATTAGCGCCTCATACCGTAGCCAGCTTGAGAAATCAGGTTGCACACAAGTTACTGATGGTAACGGCACATGTGATATTCATAAAAGTAAACGCGAAAACATGAAACACCATCACGCGGAATTAGCCCCCGCTGAACGCACTATAGATCAGGCTGTAGCCGGTAAAAAATTGAGTGAGGTTGTTCCCCTACTGGTTGCTAATGGCTGGAAACAGGATGATAACGCACCTTTAGAATTTGTCTCAAAAGAAGGTGTACGGATGATTTTAGACGTTAATCAGTCTAATGATCAGGTACAGGGCGTAAATTTAAAATAATGAATAATCCTATTTTTATACTGTGGGCGGTAGTCTGTTTAGTAGGTTACATCATAACACTTCATCTTTATCGAGTTGATCAATGAAAACTATTTTTAAAATTCTGATAGTTTCTGCGGTTTGTGGTTCCCTCTATGGCTGTGTGGTACCTCTTGCAAATGATGATTATCAGGGAGCTGGCCACCATCATCATAAAAACAATAAGGGTTATAATGAAGAAGCAGGAAATCATAGCCATTATGTGACTCGAGACGGATTCACTCTGCCGCCTTGTGATGAAATCCCCGATGCCTCCCAGGCAGATAATGGCAACCGTTGCTGGTTCGAATGATAAACGATACGCAACTGACAGCGTTGTCGTGTTAGCGCATTGATAGTGCTCGCGTTCAATACTTCAAGGGAGGCGATACGTCTCCCTTTATCATCTTATATATTAAAGGGTTATCATTTCCTTCCCTTATTTACAAGGATGCGCTACTCTCACGAATGCGTTCGCAACCAAAATGGTTCGGGTCTGTATGCGTGCTTATTAAAGGCTACTAAAAATGAAAAAAACAATCCCAGAATATACGCCAGTTGACTTATCTTGTTGGGCAAGGAAGGAGCATTTTGAGGTATTTCAGACCTTTGCACAAAGCACATTTAACCAAACAGTTCTCTTAGACATTACCGCGCTGTTAAAACATATAAAAGAGGTTGGCTGGAAATTTTATCCTACTATTATTTTCCTGCTCTCTAAAGTCGTAAACAGACATACAGAGTTTCGTATGGCGATAAAGGACAATGAGCTTGTCATATGGAATGAAGTTCATCCAAGTTATACGATTTTCCATAATGAAACGGAGACCTTTTCATCATTATGGAGTCACTACGATGGCAATATTCATCACTTTCAACATGTTTATGCAGAAGACATGGCACGCTATGGTAATAACCTTTCTTACTGGCCTAAGGGAGAGTCGCTGGAAAATATATTTTTCGTGTCGGCCATTCCTTGGGTAAGTTTTACCAGCTTCAATATCAACGTTGCCAACATGCAGAACTTTTTTTCCCCCATGTTCACTATTGGGAAATACTACAACCAGGATGGAAAAGTAATGTTACCCCTCGCCGTTCAGGTACATCATTCCGTGTGCGATGGTTTTCATGTGGCAAGATTGATCAATGAGTTACAAGAGATTAGCGATAACATATTGCACCATTCAGAAGAACGCAATGCTTGATGTGCCAGACGATCTCTTATTACCAGCAAGGATAGCAGTCATGTCTGCTAAGAGTACATAACCTCCCGCTACAGGGCAGCTTGAACGTAAAGCCGCCCTTTATTTTGCCTGTGATGAAGCAACAATGTTACTCAGTCATGCCGTGGTTAATGCGCGTTAACGGTTCATTGACATTAAAGATTTTGAATTGCACGTTTTGCACACCCAGCGGCTTCAGACGGGCTGTATGCTTTTTAACATATGCCAGCGCAGTTTCTTCGTCCTGGAACAGGTAGATGCCGCCGGCTTCCTGGGTTGCTTCGTTTTCTGTCCAGATTTTCCAGATAAAGCCAGGCTCCTGGTTAATGGATTCTGCCAGGTCGACAAGCTGGCGTGACATCTCTTCGCCAAACGGGCCCTGAAAATCAAAGTGCAACTGCAATAGTGTGTTTGACATAATTCCTCCATGGATAACGCTGATGCGGGTAAGTCAGTATCTTATTTTTAATTTATTGCACAATAAACGGCAAAAGATCGCTGATTCGCCAGTCGGTTGAAAATTCGTTATGATCCGCTCCCGTACTTTATCATGGCTGCCTGATGTCTACTCTCTTTGATACCTTTATTGCTCCGCCGTGCCATGACGAGATAGAGGTCCTCTATCAGGACGACCATCTGCTTCTTATCAATAAACCCACCGGTTTGCTAAGCCTGTCGGGAAAAAATCCGCAAAATATCGACTCGGTACATCACCGGCTGGTTCAGATTTATCCCGGCTGCACGCTGGTGCATCGGCTTGATTTTGGTACCTCCGGGCTGATGGTAATTGCCCGCAATAAGGCGATCAATGCCGCGCTGTGTCAGCAATTCAGTCAGCGCGCCGTCACCAAGGTGTATAGCGCCTTGCTCTGTGGGCATCTGAGCGAGGATGACGGGGTGATTGACGCGGCTATTGCCAAAGATCCAGCGCTGTTTCCGCTAATGTCGATATGCGCCATCAGCGGCAAACCCGCGCGCTCCCGCTATCGGGTCGTCGAGCGCTTGATTCATCCGCTGGAAGACGGGACGATGCTGCCGCTAACGCGGGTACAGCTTTTCCCTGAAACCGGTCGCACCCATCAGTTGCGGATTCACTGTCAACATCTGGGGTATGCCATTTGGGGCTGCGATCTGTATGGTGGTCGTCTGTTACCGGGTACAGAACGGACGCCGCGACTGATGCTGCACGCCAGCGAGCTGCATTTTAAGCATCCCGTCAGCGGAGATGCGATCCACGTCCACAATGCCAGTCCGTTCTGAATAGGGCGGAGATAATAGCCGCCGGGTGGCGGCTATTGCGGGGCGTTATCGCGCTGCGCGTTGCAAAATAATGGCGGAAGGCTGGCGTTGCAGATAGCGCATGCGCAGCATCATCAAAATTGCGGCAGAGGTCAGACCGATAATAAAGCCGATCCAGAAGCCTGCTGGACCCATGCGATCAACCACCAGGTCGGTCAGTGCGAGGATATATCCGCTCGGTAAACCCAGCACCCAGTAGGCGATAAAGGTGATAAAGAAAATGGAGCGCGTATCTTTATAACCACGCAGGATCCCACTGCCAATCACCTGAATCGAGTCCGATATCTGATACACGGCGGCCAGTAACATGAGCTGGGCAGCCAGCGTCACCACTTCAGGATTATTGTTGTAGAGCAGGGCGATGTGCTCACGCAGGGTCACGGTGAACACTGCGGTTAACATCGCCATGCATACACCGACGCCTAACCCGGTTCTGGCAGCGGTTTGGGCGTCAAGCGTTGATCCCTGGCCCAGACGATAACCGACACGAATTGTCACGGCGGCAGCCAGCGACATCGGCAGAACGAACATAAGCGAGCTAAAGTTCAGCGCGATTTGGTGTCCGGCCACGTCCACAATCCCCAGCGGGGAAACCAGCAATGCCACTACGGCGAACAACGTGACTTCAAAGAATAACGCCAGCGCAATCGGTAAGCCCAGTTGGATCAGACGCTTCATCACCGCGGTATCGGGTTTCTGGAAACCGCGGAGGTTGCGAATATCACGCATTGAGCGCGCACGTTTAACGTAGGACAACATGGCGAGAAACATCACCCAGTACACCGCTGCAGTGGCTACGCCGCAGCCTACGCCGCCGAGTTCCGGCATGCCAAAATGTCCGTAGATGAAAATGTAGTTAACCGGGATGTTCACCAACAGGCCGAGAAACCCCATCACCATCGCGGGTTTGGTTTTGGCCAGACCTTCGCACTGGTTACGAGCCACCTGGAAGAATAAATAGCCTGGCGCCCCCCACAACAGCGCGCGCAGGTAGCCGACGGCTTTATCGGCCAACGCCGGATCGATGTTGTGCATAGAGCGGATAATGTATCCCGCATTCCATAGCACTACCATAATGAGTACGGATACGCTGCCCGCCAGCCAGAAACCCTGGCGTATTTGATGGGCAATGCGGTCGCGGCGACCAGAGCCATTAAGTTGCGCAATGACCGGCGTTAGCGCCAGCAGGAGTCCGTGACCAAATAAGATGGCCGGAAGCCAGATGGAAGTCCCGATAGCGACGGCAGCCATGTCCGTCGCGCTGTATCCGCCTGCCATGACGGTATCGACGAACCCCATTGCGGTTTGGGCGATTTGCGCAAGAATCACCGGAATTGCCAGAGCTAATAACTGACGCGCTTCAACTACATACTTTTGCACGTTTACACCATGATATTGTTGTTATTTGAGAGACTAAAAAAGCCGCCTGAGAGGGCAGCAAGAAGAAAATACAGGGGAAATTGCAGTCTATTGTAGCGAGGAATACGTAATTCTCCAGTGAAAAAACAGGTGGGGGCGGTGCATTGCTGGCAACCGCAATTTTCACCTGCTATTGTGCACAACAGATATGTCTTAATTACGTTCAGGAGTTAGAGGTATGTTTACGGGTATTGTGCAGGGCACCGCGAAACTGGTGTCTATTGATGAGAAACCAAATTTTCGTACGCATGTAGTGGAGTTACCTGAATACATGCTGGATGGCCTGGAGACGGGTGCATCGGTAGCACACAATGGTTGTTGTCTGACGGTGACCGACATTAACGGCAATCACATCAGCTTTGACCTGATGAAAGAAACGCTGCGTATTACCAACCTGGGCGAGCTTAAAGTGGGCGATCGGGTCAACGTAGAGCGCGCGGCAAAATTCAGCGATGAGATCGGCGGGCATTTAATGTCAGGCCATATTATGACTACCGCTGAGATATCAAAAATTCTGACCTCAGAAAATAATCGTCAGATCTGGTTTAAGGTGCAGGATGCGTCGTTGATGAAATATATCCTGTACAAAGGATTTATCGGCATTGATGGTATCAGCCTGACGGTTGGCGAAGTAACACCGACGCGTTTTTGCGTGCATTTGATCCCGGAAACGCTGGAGCGTACGACGCTGGGTAAGAAAAAACTGGGGGCTCGGGTCAACATCGAAATCGACCCACAAACGCAGGCGGTCGTGGATACCGTTGAGCGCGTGCTGGCGGCAAAAGAAAGTGCAGTAAATCACGTCACCGGCGAAGTCTAAGCCGGCGCGTTTCCAGGCCCCCGTTGAAGGCGGGGGCGAGAATGACTAGCGTGGAACGCGCAGACCGTGTTCTACGCCACGTGAGAACACCACCTGCCAGAGCTGAATATCACGGGCGCGAAATGCGCCGGCACAGGCGTTGAGGTAGTAGCTGAACATACGTTTAAAGCGTTCGGTGTAGCGATCGGTGATTTCAGGCCAGGTTGCCATAAAGCGCGTATGCCAGGCCATCAGCGTAGTGTCATAATCCGCGCCAAAATTATGCCAGTCTTCCATCACAAAGTACGGCTCGCTGGCGTTGGCAATCTGGCGCACGGACGGCAAGCAACCATTCGGGAAAATATACTTATTGATCCACGGATCGACGTTATTGTCGGTTTTTCTGGATCCAATGCTGTGGAGCAAAAACAGACCCTCTGGTTTTAAATTGCGATCGACAACATCAAAATAGGTGTTGTAGTTTTTTGGACCCACATGCTCAAACATGCCAACGGAGACAATGCGGTCGAAACGATCGTGCAGTTCGCGGTAATCCTCAAGTAAAATAGTGACATCCAGCCCTTCACACCGCGTTTGCGCCAGTTTCTGCTGTTCGGCAGAAATGGTCACCCCCACGACGCTGACGCCGTAATGGGCGGCCATAAACTGGGACAAGCCTCCCCAGCCGCAGCCAATGTCCAGCACGCGCATCCCCGGTTTGAGCTGTAATTTTTCGGCGATCATTTTGAGTTTCGCCTGTTGGGCTGACTCCAGGGTTGTGGCGTCCTTCCAGTAGGCGCAGGAATATTGCATATAGGGGTCAAGCATGCGGGTGAAGAGATCGTTGCCTAAATCGTAGTGTTCTTTTCCGACAACCCACGCGCGTTTTTTATTCTGTAAATTGAACAGGCGCGCGGCGGCGATTCGCAGCGTGTCTTTAAAGTGGCGGGGGAGTTGGCCTTCAAGGCCGGCACGTAAAACCTGAGTAAAAAACATGTCCAGCCGATCGCATTCCCACCAGCCATCCATATAACTTTCACCTAAACCCAGCGAACCTTCCTGTAAAACGCGCTTGTAAAAATCGGGGTTGTTAACGCGAATATCTGCCGGTGCAGTGCCATTAATGGTAATGCCCGCACGGCTTAATAATTCACTGGTGATTCGATACCAGTCATCATCCGGGATGCTGACGTCTTCTATACACGATGAACTCATAGCTTCTCCATCACAGGTCGGTGATCAGAACCTTAAAACAGCGTAGACGCTTTTTTGGGCTTTGTGAGAAATCTCACGGAATGAATCCGCGAATCTGTTTTCCGACGTAGAACAGAGGAAGGGAGAACCCCTTACCGAAAAGGCCATCCGTGGTTAAGCGGGAACATGCGTGTTCCCGTTAACACATAAAAATTATCGTTTTTGTAACAACTGGAAATCAGTATAGACCTGAATTTTTGTGGGTTCAATCGATAATTGTTAGCGGGCTAATTAAATGCCCGCAACCGTTATTAGTGCGACTCTCCGTGGGCAATTTGCGCACGGTCATCTGTTTGCGG
Source organism: Citrobacter sp. C348 (assembly GCF_047467975.1). Lineage (NCBI taxonomy): Bacteria > Pseudomonadati > Pseudomonadota > Gammaproteobacteria > Enterobacterales > Enterobacteriaceae > Citrobacter > Citrobacter sp. C348. Next base: position 16,531 of record NZ_JASJUJ010000008.1, read on the forward strand.
GGCGTCAATTTTCTGTGATTGCATTTTGTAACCCACGGCCGCCAGCAGTACCGTTGACAGCATGACGCTGGTGGTGGTGAATAGCGGCGTGCTGATCAACCACGACACAACCAGACTTGCCAGGAAGCATAAGCCCAGTTGCAGTGTATTCTGCAGCGCTGCGGCACGTCCTGTTGCCTGTGGGAAGGGACGCAAAGCCTGAGCAACGACAATCGGATAGATAGCACCGTTCGCTATTGCCATCACGCAGAATGGGATCAGGATTTCGGCCAGCGCAACGTGGTGAATAAAGCCGACCGCCCAGGTGGCGATGACGCTCACGGCATACAGGATGAGCAGCCACGGCAGTAATTGACGGCCTTCCCATTTTTGCAGGGCGGCACGACAGCCGTATCCGCCTATCAAAAAGGCGATGGTTTGCGGCACATAGCTCAGGCCAATGACGGCCGGGCTATAGCCCATTTCGCTCAGGATAAACGGTGAGCCGGTCAGCCACGCGAAAAAGCTCGCGGAACAGGCGGCATAAATCAGCACGTTGCCGCGGTAGGTTCTGGAGCGCAAAAGGGTGGCAAAGGTGAGCTTATCCTGGCTATCGTCACGCGCCTTAGCCGTGGGCTTCAGGCGCAGAGCCGGCAGCATCAGGATCAGCGTGATGGCAAACAGAGTGGCAAAGATAGCCTGCCAGGAAAAATGCACCAGGATCCAGCTACCTAACAATGGCGCTAACGCAGGGGATAATCCGACCAGCGGCATAATCGTCGCAAAGATACGGTTCACTTTTTGTGAGGGATAATAATCGGCAACCAGCGCCTGCCAGATAACCGACGCCGCACAGACACCCACAGCCTGGATAAAGCGCAGCACCAGCAAGCCGGTGGCGTTTTCGACCCAAAGCATGCCAAGACTGCTCAGCGCGAAGATGGAGAGGCCTAATAGCAAAATAGGCTTGCGGCCATAATGGTCGGAGAGTGGCCCCCATAAAAGTTGCGCGATGGCAAAGCCCGCCAAAAACAGGCTAAGGCTGGCGCTGACGGCTGATGCTGGGGTTTGCAAATCGGACTGAATAGCCGCAAATGCTGGCAAATACATATCCGTTGCCAGAAAACCGAGCACGCTAAGACCTGCCAGCCAGACTAAAAACCCTTTTCCAGGTTGCATCATTATTTCTCTTTATAAGCAATAGAACAGTGCCGCTGAGTGTAGTGAGTGAAATTCTTGCTGTGAAACGCTAATATTTGCTTATTGATTTCAAATTTTTTGCAGGCAGAGTATGTGGTCAGAATATTCCCTTGAAGTGGTGGATGCAGTCGCACGCAACGGCAGCTTTAGTTCTGCCGCCCAGGAGTTGCACCGCGTGCCTTCGGCGGTGAGCTATACTGTGCGTCAACTGGAGGAGTGGCTGGCTGTGCCTCTTTTCGAACGTCGCCATCGGGATGTGGAATTAACCCCCGCCGGGGCGTGGTTTTTAAAAGAAGGGCGCTCTGTTATCAAAAAAATGCAGATCACCCGCCAACAATGTCAGCAAATTGCCAACGGCTGGCGTGGGCAACTGGCGATTGCCGTCGATAATATTGTCAGGCCGGAACGGACCCGACAGATGATTGTGGATTTCTACCGTCATTTTGATGATGTGGAGTTAATCGTTTTTCAGGAGGTGTTTAACGGCGTCTGGGATGCGCTATCGGACGGGCGCGTGGAGCTGGCGATTGGCGCGACGCAGGCTATTCCGGTAGGGGGGCGCTATACGTTTCGCGATATGGGAATGTTGAGCTGGAACTGCGTGGTGGCAAGTCATCATCCGCTGGCGTCGATGCCGGGACCGCTCAGTGACGATGCGTTGCGCAACTGGCCGTCGCTGGTGCGTGAAGATACCTCCCGTACGCTGCCAAAACGTATTACCTGGCTACTGGATAACCAAAAACGGGTGGTAGTGCCTGACTGGGAATCCTCTGCCACCTGTTTATCGGCGGGGCTGTGCGTGGGGATGGTGCCGACGCATTTTTCCAAACCGTGGATCGACAGTGGAAAATGGGTGGCACTTCAGCTTGAGAATCCCTTTCCTGATGCCGCCTGTTGCCTGACCTGGCAGCAAAACGATACGTCGCCTGCGCTGAGATGGCTGCTGGACTATTTAGGGGACAGTGAAACGTTGAATAAAGAGTGGCTGCGGGAGCCAGAGTAAGGCTCCCGCACAACAGATTATCGACGATAATCGCGGAACGGACCATCGGCCACGGAGCGACGTTCTACCAGGCGCGGGTGCACCTCAATAGACTGTGACTCTTCGCGTTTATTCACGATACGGTCTAACAGCATGTTAAAGGCCGTTTCACCGAGCGAATCTTTTGGCTGATGAATGGTGGTTAATGCCGGGGTGAAGAAGCGGGCATTACGCACGTTGTCGTAACCAATCAGCGACACATCCTGCGGGACGCGCAGGCCCATCTCGTCAGCGGCGCAAAGCGCGCCCATCGCCATGATATCACCACCGCAGAAGACGGCGGTCGGGCGGTGCGACTGGGAGAGGATCTGCTGCATGGCGCGATATCCGGATTCAGGCTCAAAATCACCCTGGACAATCCAGTTGTCAGGCACTTTAATCAGCGCTTCTTCCATTGCTTTCATAAAGCCTGCCAGACGACCGGCGCCGGTGTTACGCTCCATAGGCCCTGGGATCACACCAATCTCGCGATGACCGCGTTCAACCAGATAACGGCCTGCCATATACCCGCCTTCAAAGGCGTTATCGATGACCGTATCGGTAAAATCGGCTTTGGCTTCGCCCCAATCCATCACCACCATCGGAATATGGCGATATTCTTCGAGCATGGAAAGCAGAGGTTCCGGGTATTCAGAACACATCACCAGCAGACCATCTACGCGCTTCTGCGCCATCATGGAGAGGTAGGCCTGCTGCTTCTCGAGGCTGTTCCACGCGTTGCCCAGAATCAGCGTATAGCCTTTCTGGAAGCAGTTCTTCTCAACGGCTTCAATGATTTCCGCAAAGTAGGCGGCTTCGCTGCTGGTCGCCAACAAGCCAATCGATTTGGTGTGATTCACCTTCAGACTGCGTGCCACCGCGCTTGGGGAATAATGTAGTTCTTTAATCGCTGCCCAGACGGCATTGCGCGTTTCTTCCGCGACAAAGCGTGTTTTGTTAATTACGTGTGATACGGTTGTAGTGGAAACGTTTGCTCGCTTCGCTACATCTTTAATTGTTGCCATTACATCTCACTCCAGACCATATCCTAAGTTCCTGAGAATACTCCAGGTAAACGTTTGCCTTCACACACCCTTCGCGCAACATCAGGGTTGCGGTACGCCAGGAAAACGACACGGAACGTCAGGAAGGGGTCAATGGCCGGTACGCTAATCAAGTAAGCGTGGAATTTTGTCTGATCTTAACCAAAAGGGGAAGAGTTAAAAGCATTTATCAATATAAATCGTGAGAGATTTTTACCTTCAAGTGTGTAAAAATGCGCAATATCACTTTTTGTGTGGGAATAAAAAGGAGAAAACTTGATGAGCACCGATCTGAAATTTTCGTTAGTCACCACCATTATTGTTCTGGGTCTGATTGTCGCCAGTGGTTTAACCGCCGCGCTGCATTGATTTATCGCCGAGGGAGAGCACTCTCCCTCATCCCGCCCCCCCGTCCTCCTGCCGCTATTGTTTGCAAATAAGCAAAAGTCTTTTGCATTTTTGTTAACTTTATTATTTTTGCGATCAATGTCATGCTTTCGACTCTTATTCTGTGTCGTGCCACGGCTCGACGTTACGGAGTCGCTGTATGAAAATAAATTATCCACTACTGGCGCTGGCGATAGGGGCGTTTGGTATCGGCACGACAGAGTTTTCTCCGATGGGGCTATTACCGGTCATCGCTAAAGGCGTCGATGTCTCGATTCCGGCGGCAGGGATGCTAATTAGCGCCTATGCGGTAGGGGTGATGGTCGGTGCACCGTTAATGACCCTATTGCTTTCCCATCGCGCGCGTCGCAATGCGCTGATTTTCCTGATGGCGATTTTTACGCTCGGCAACGTGCTGTCGGCGTTATCACCGGATTACACCACTCTGATGCTGTCGCGTATTCTGACCAGTCTTAACCACGGGGCGTTTTTTGGTCTCGGCTCGGTTGTGGCGGCAAGCGTGGTGCCAAAGCACAAACAGGCCAGCGCTGTCGCCACCATGTTTATGGGACTCACCATCGCCAATATTGGCGGCGTTCCTGCAGCGACCTGGCTGGGTGAAACCATCGGCTGGCGCATGTCATTTATGGCAACGGCGGGTCTGGGTGTTATCTCGATGGTCAGCCTGTTCTTCTCGTTGCCGAATGGCGGAGCCGGGGAGCGCCCGGACGTGCGCAAAGAGCTGGCGGTGCTCATGCGCCCGCAGGTGGTGTCAGCGTTGCTGACTACCGTGCTGGGAGCCGGTGCGATGTTCACGCTCTATACCTATATTTCACCGGTGCTGCACAGCATCACCCATGCCACGCCTGTCTTTGTTACCGGAATGCTGGTGCTGATTGGCGTCGGGTTCTCAATCGGTAACTATCTGGGTGGCAAGCTGGCGGACCGCTCAGTCAACGGCACGCTGAAAGGCTTCTTGCTGCTATTGATGGTGATTATGCTGGCGATCCCGTTACTGGCGCGTAGTGAACTGGGCGCAGCTATCAGCATGGTAGTCTGGGGTGCGGCAACCTTTGCGGTAGTTCCGCCGTTACAGATGCGCGTGATGCGTGTTGCCAGCGACGCGCCGGGCTTATCATCCTCGGTCAACATTGGTGCGTTTAATCTGGGGAATGCGCTAGGTGCGGCGGCGGGTGGAGCAGTGATATCGGGTGGTTTAGGTTATAGTTTTGTCCCGGTGATGGGGGCAATTGTGGCTGGGATGGCGTTGCTACTGGTCTTTGTCTCCGCGAGAAAACAGCCTGACGAGGCCTGCAGCGTCACGAACTAACGCTAAAACGCAGAAGGGAGTCCCTTCTGCGTTATCATTTTTATGCTGCGAAGTTTTTCGCAACAAACTCCCAGTTCACCAGCGCCCAGAAATGTTCCAGGTAGCCAGGACGCGCATTGCGATAGTCGATGTAGTAGGCGTGTTCCCACACGTCAACGGTCATCAGCGGCGTTGCATCTGTGGTCAGTGGCGTACCGGCATTTGACGTGGAAACGATAGCCAGTTTGCCATCGGTACCTTTTACCAGCCAGGTCCAGCCAGCACCGAAGTTCTTGATTGCCGCATCGGTGAACTGTGCTTTGAAATCAGCGAAGCTACCAAAGGATGCAACAATGGCTTCAGCCAGTTTACCGGTCGGTTCGCCGCCCGCATTGGGTGCCAGGCAGTTCCAGTAGAAGGTGTGGTTCCAGACCTGGGCTGCGTTGTTAAACACACCGCCTTCAGAGCTACGCACGATCTCTTCCAGTGATTTGCCTTCAAACGCCGTGCCTTTGATCAGGTTATTCAGGTTAGTAACGTAAGTCTGGTGGTGTTTGCCATAGTGGTATTCCAGCGTTTCAGCAGAAATGTGCGGCGCCAGAGCATCTTTGGCATACGGTAATGCAGGTAATTCGAACGACATTGCTTCTCTCCTTATTATTTATATTGAGTACACACAATAGCCTCATTGTGAGTAAGGATAGGGTAGCAAATTGAAAGGTTATGCAAAAGAAGAACTTACCCTACAGCACATACTGTAGGGTAAGATTTTAGCGAATTGTTTTTGGCGTCATGACACGACGAGCGCCCACATAGTGGCGTTGCCAGTAATCTTCACTCAGGGAGGTGATTTGGATCTCCTGACCGCTACGTGGTGACTGAATAAATTTACCGTTGCCAACGTAGACACCAACGTGATCGGCGGTGCCGCGGCCCTGGGTACGGAAGAAGACCAAATCGCCGTTTTTCAGTTCATCGCGGTCGATCGGTGCCGCGTCGCGCAGGTGGTACATTTCATTGGCAGTACGCGGAATACGAAACTTCACCAGGTCCTTATACGCGTAGTAAACCAGACCACTGCAATCAAAACCGGTTCTCGGCGAAGATCCACCCCAGCGGTAGGGTTTACCGATCTGGTTCATCAGGGTAGACATCGCGGTTTTGGTCGCTTTTTGCACTTTCACTTTATGGGCATCGGCGAGGGCTACCGGGGCTGTTGATTTTACTTTTACACAGCGCGGCTTGTGACCTTTGCGCGGGGTGCATTTTTCAGTCCAGGTGACCGCAGCGGTTTGTGTTGTTGCGACTTTACTGCGACGGTTGACCGTTTTGGTTGTTTTTGCAGGTGTCGCGGTGCGTTTTTTGGAAGAGGAAGCGGTTTTGGTGCTGGATTTACTGGTGGTTTTTTTTGCCGTTTTCTTGCTGGTTTGTGTGACTTTTTTACTGGCTGTCGCGCTTTTCTTTTTATCTACCGTTTTGAGCGTGTGGGAAACGGCAGGTGTCGTCCTGGCCTGCTTGGAAGCATGGGCCACTGACGTAAAAGGGAGTGTGGTAAAAAGCAAAGCACAGAGCGTGATCGAGATCCGGTTTATCCGCGCCACTGAGCAGTCCTCTGTTAGGGCAGGTCTATCATGCCTGCGTGTGATTTTCAAAACTTGATGATTCTAATCTATAGAAACGGGGAAAGTTAATAGCTTTTTTTGTTTAAAATAGTGTTTCGTTACCGACCGCAAAAAAAAACAGCAATCAACGCCAATACTGGCGAAGGGATAATCAATTCCTTGTGCATAAAAGGGATAAGTAAGATTCTGAATGCAACTTATGGCGACTGGCGATAAAATAATAACCGTAAGAAAAATGTTATTTTCCGTTGTCAGTCAGACCCGTTACAATGTCAGACTACTGCCGTAAAAGAAGTTAAGGAAGCAAGATAATGAGCACCACTATCGAAAAAATCCAGCGCCAGATCGCTGAAAACCCGATTCTCCTGTACATGAAAGGTTCTCCTAAACTGCCAAGCTGCGGTTTTTCCGCTCAGGCTGTGCAGGCGCTGTCTGCCTGTGGTGAACGCTTTGCTTATGTTGATATTCTGCAAAACCCGGATATTCGCGCCGAGTTGCCGAAATACGCAAACTGGCCAACCTTCCCGCAGCTGTGGGTTGATGGTGAGCTGGTTGGCGGCTGCGACATTTTAATCGAAATGTACCAGCGCGGTGAATTGCAGCAGCTTATCAAAGAGACTGCGGCGAAGTACAAAACCGAAGAGCCGGACGCTGAGTAATCAGCAGAAACGAAAAAGCGACCAGTCTGGTCGCTTTTTTTATGGTCCGCTTATGCTTCTTCAGGCATTGGCAGGGGCCACCCACCAAGGCGTTTCCAGCGGTTAACGATTTCGCAAAACAGCACTGCCGTCCGTTCGGTGTCATACAGCGCAGAGTGCGCCTGGTTGCCATCAAACTCCATTCCTGCAGCCAGACACGCTTTAGACAGTACGGTTTGCCCGAGCGAAAGACCGCTTAAGGCCGCAGTGTCAAAGGTCACAAACGGGTGAAATGGGTTGCGCTTCAGTGAGGCGCGTTCGGCGGCTGCCATCATGAAGCTGTGATCGAAGGTGGCATTATGCGCAACCATAATCGCCCGATTGCAGCCGCTGTCTTTGATGCCTTTACGCACCATTTTGAAGATGGCGTGCAGAGCGTCGTATTCGCTGACCGCGCCGCGCAGCGGGTTGCTCGGATCAATACCGTTAAACGCGAGTGCTTCTGGTTGCAGATTTGCCCCTTCAAACGGTTCGACGTGGAAATGCAACGTCATGTCCGGCATCAGCCAGCCTTGTTCATCCATTTTCAGCGTGATGGCTGCAATCTCGAGCAGCGCATCGGTTTTGGCGTTAAATCCTGCTGTTTCTACATCAATGACGACAGGATAAAAACCACGAAAACGGTCACACAGACCGGAAAGTTGAGCGTTATCGGACATCTGGGTCTCTTAATACGGGAAAATTGCAGCGCGTATTATGACAAAATGATGAGTATAAAACTACGGGCACAGACGATCTGCGCCCGAGGGGAGGTTAGTCACCCAGGCCGCGGCCTGCGTCTTTCTCTTCGATCAGTTCGATTTTGTAACCGTCCGGATCTTCTACAAATGCGATAACCGTCGTCCCGCCTTTGACCGGACCCGCTTCGCGCGTCACGTTGCCGCCGTTCTGACGAATGCGCTCGCAGGCTTCTGCGGCGTTGTCTACGCTCAGGGCAATATGGCCGTAGGCAGTGCCCAGCTCATATTTGTCGACGCCCCAGTTATAGGTCAGTTCGATCACGGCTTCACTGGTTTCAGGACCGTAGCCAACAAAGGCCAGAGAGTACTTGTATTCAGGGTTTTCGCTGGTACGCAGCAGCTTCATGCCCAGCACGTTGGTGTAAAATTCGATGGAACGCTGCAGGTCACCTACGCGCAGCATGGTATGAAGTAAACGCATCTTTTTCCCCTTCAAAAATGGCCAGTACATTCAATATGTTGTTTTAGTATAGCGGCGTTGTTGCGCCGCTATCAATGCCAGAACGGAGATTGCGCAATTACAGGGTCGGATAATCCGTGTAACCCTCTGCACCGCCGCCGTAGAAACTCTCTGCGCGCTGTGGGTTCAGTTCTGCTTTGTGCTGCAAACGTGCGACCAAATCCGGGTTGGCAATATAGGCGCGGCCAAAGGCGACGGCGTCGATTAACCCTTTCTCAATCAGCGCTTCTGCTTTTTCCGGGGTGTAGGCACCAGCACCAATAATCGGACCGTGGAAACGCGCGCGAACTTTCTCGCGGAACGCATCGCTATACGGCTCTCCGCCGGCCCAGTCTGGTTCGGACATGTGCAGATAAGCGATACCACGTTTACCCAGCTGTTCAATCAGGTACAACGCATCGGCTTCTTCATTCGGGCCGTTATCAACGTTCTGGAAAGAGCCGATAGGGGATACGCGGATGCCAATCCGGTCTGCGCCCCATTCTTTGATACCGGCATCAACGACTTCCAGCACCAGACGTGCACGATTTTCGACGCTGCCGCCGTACTGATCGGTACGCTGGTTAGAGGTGGGTGACAGGAACTGGTGCAGCAAATAGCCATGGGCAGAGTGCAGCTCAACCATGTCAAAGCCTGCTTCGCGTGCGTTGGCGATGGCCTGACGGAAATCATTGACGATGCCCGGGATTTCATCGGTTTCCAGGGCGCGCGGCATTGAGGTGTCGGCACGCGTTGCCAGACCGTTTTCATCGCGCAGCGAGGTACGGGTACCGGCGCTGATGGCGGAAGGGGCAACTGGCGGTTGTCCGTTCGGCTGCAGGCTGACGTGAGAGATACGACCGGTGTGCCACAACTGTACGGCAATATGACCTTGTTCAGCGTGAACGGCGGCGGTGATTTTTTTCCAGGCTTCAATTTGTGCTGCGCTGTGTAATCCCGGCGCACCGGCGTAGCCTTTTGCCTGAGCAGATATCTGAGTGGCCTCGCTGATGATAAGACCCGCGCTGGCGCGTTGGCGATAATACTCGGCCATCAGCGGAGTCGGGATGTCGCCAGGTTCGATGCTACGCAGGCGCGTCAGTGGGGCCATAAATACGCGGTTGGCCGCTGTGATAGCACCTACTTTCAGCGGGGAAAACAATTTTTCAGATGACATATTAACTCCAGGTATGAATAGACCGGTCGTCTAGTAATTGGGTAAATAAAAACGCCTGTTAAACGGCAGGCGTTGCAATAATGTTTTTAACGTGTGCCAGCGCATTTTCCAGTGGGGTGGCACTGCGAGACATCTTGGCCTGCAGGTTGGCCCCGAGCCACAGCGCATACAGCACCTGCGCTTGCTGCAGCGGTTCGCCGCTAAACGACAGGCAGTGTGTGTCGCGACCTTTTTCCAGCGCTTGCGCCAGCAGGGTAATAATGTGCCGAGCGCCTTTATCCATCGCCGTACGCATATCTTCAGAGAGATCGCATACTTCAGCCGACAGTTTGACCGTTAAGCAACCGCTAATAATGCCGTGTTGACTAAACTGATTCAGGGTTTCCTGATAGTAGGCGAGGATTCTGTCGCGGTAGTTACCGGCACCCGATGCTAAATGTGTGGCCAGCCGAAGGTGGTAGGCCGCGTAATGGCGTTCAAGCATGGAAACACCAAACGCTTCTTTAGAGCGAAAATAGTGGTAAAACGACCCTTTGGGCACCTCGGCGGTTTTCAGCAGTTCGCTTAAACCCATACCGGTGAAACCGCGCTGCATGCAAAGCTGCTCGCCGGTCGCCAGAAGATGTTCGCGTGTGTCGTGTTCAGTTGCTTTGTTCATGGTATGGAGTGTAATAGACCAGTCGGTCTAATGCAATAGCGCTTGCCAGAAATTCAGTTAGCGTCTTCAATAGGTATAACTATCTTACGTAAGGAGGGGATGTGGCCGAACAGCTGGAGTTTTTCCCCGTCCAGAGCCCGTGCCGCGGGATCTGCCAGTCCGACGAACGCGGCTTTTGCCGTGGATGTTTTCGTAGCCGGGATGAGCGCTTTAACTGGCAGAAAATGAGCGATGCCGAAAAGCAGGATGTGCTGCGTCTTTGTCGTCAGCGTCTGATGCGTAAATTACGTGCAAACAAACCGAGCCCGCCAGAAGAACCGCAACAACCTTCACTCTTTTAAAAGCGTAATTGCGTATACTCGATGCACACTCATTGTTAAGGAAGCTGCTATGGTTCAGCGTATTACTATTGCGCCGCAAGGCCCGGAATTTTCTCGCTTTGTCATGGGGTACTGGCGGCTGATGGACTGGAATATGTCCGCGCGCCAGCTTGTCAGCTTTATTGAAGAGCATCTTGACCTGGGCGTAACCACCGTCGATCACGCGGATATTTACGGCGGATACCAGTGCGAAGCGGCGTTTGGCGAGGCGATGAAGCTGGCTCCGCATCTGCGTGAAAAAATGCAGATCGTGACCAAATGCGGTATTGCCACCACGGCACGGGCGGAAAATACCCTCGGTCACTACATCACCGACAGCGACCATATTATTGCCAGCGCGGAGCAGTCGCTGAAACTGCTGGCGACCGACCATATTGATCTGCTCTTGATCCATCGTCCCGATCCGCTGATGAATGCCGACGACGTGGCTGAGGCGTTTAAGAAACTGCATCATAGCGGCAAAGTGCGTCACTTTGGCGTGTCTAACTTTACGCCTGCGCAGTTTTCCCTGCTGCAATCACGTCTGCCGTTTACGCTGGCAACCAATCAGGTTGAGATTTCTCCGGTGCATCAGCCACTGCTGCTGGATGGCACCTTAGATCAGCTGCAACAACTGCGCATCCGGCCAATGGCCTGGTCCTGTCTGGGTGGTGGGCGGTTATTTAATGATGATGAATTCCAGCCGCTGCGCAATGAACTTGCCGTGATTGCGCAAGAGTTGAACGCTCAGTCCATTGAACAGGTGGTGTACGCGTGGATCCTCCGTCTGCCGTCGCAGCCGTTGCCGATTATTGGCTCAGGGAAAATTGAGCGCGTTCGCGCTGCTATTGAGGCCGAATCGTTGACCATGTCCCGCCAGCAATGGTTCCGTATCCGCAAAGCCGCTCTGGGGTACGACGTACCGTAATCGCGTTTTCGGCGTTCCGTCGCTCAACATTGCGTCACTGGTTTACACTTATCAGTCAGACACAGAGAGACGGAGGTCGTATGAAGCGTTTGAGTATCGCCATAATCACCTTACTGGCCTGTGCGGGCGCACAGGCTGCCAGTGAGCAAGTTGAGATGAACCTGGTGACATCGCAGGGGGTGGGGCAGTCGATTGGTTCAGTGATCATTGCTGAAACTGCGCAAGGGCTGACGTTTACGCCTGACCTGAAAGCACTGCCGCCGGGAGAACATGGTTTCCATGTCCATGCCAACGGCAGCTGTCAGCCTGCGATTAAAGAAGGCAAAGCTTCTGCCGCTGAATCGGCAGGGGGACATCTTGACCCGCATAAAACCGGAAAACATGAAGGTCCGGAGGGGGCTGGGCACATGGGCGACCTACCGTTGCTGGTGGTCAATGCCGAAGGTCACGCCACAACGGCTGTTACCGCCCCACGCCTGAAATCACTGGATGAGGTCAAAGGTAAGGCGCTGATGGTCCATGTGGGTGGCGATAACATGTCCGATCAGCCAAAACCTCTAGGCGGTGGCGGGGCGCGTTACGCCTGCGGGGTTATCAAATAATCAACGGCTCAGCGTGCCTGGCGGCGGAGCCTGTTCAAGCTGAGACAACGAACAGTGTAAACGCCAGATAAGCGCCGCCAGCTCTTGTGCGGCAGGCTGATGATGATGGGCAAGCGTATCGCAGATGCGCTGTAACTCGTTAAGCGTGGCATTCAGTGGACGCTGCTGGACGCCACGCTCGTTCATCACATCGCGTAGCAGTGAAATACACACATCCCTGACGCGGGCCAACGGATCGGAGCGCGCTTCCCAGGCGCGCAGCTGCCACACCACATGCGAGCAGTTCAGCAACACGACGCCCCAGCGTAATAACCACCGCCGCGCCAGCGCATCCTGGCTGTTACTGAGCTGGCTGACATGATGATAGGTTAACGACTCAAATTCATGTTCGCTGTGTGCCGGATGCCGACTGAGCTGATCGACAAAATCCCGGCGCAGGGCGCGAATATGACGACGACTCTTTCTCGCGTCTGAGCCTGGCCGCAGGATAGCAAAGGCCAACCAGGATAGCGCTACGCCGGTTATTTTTGCCAGATTATCATTCAGGAAATCGGCGAAGTCATACACCGGCGGATTGGTTACGGCGATAAACGATCCCATAAAGACGATCAACTGCCCCCAAAGCCCCGCCAGAGCAGGCATTTGCAGCTTTAGCAGTTGCATGGTGGCGAGCAGTGGGAAGAGAAACAGAATGAATTGCCACAGGTCGGTAATTTGTACCATCAGACCGAACTTCACCACAAAGCTGAACAATGACAGCAGCACCAACGTGCGCATCAGCAGTGAGAGTGATTTGAACGGTGTGGCAACGGCGGAATACAGTACGCAGCTAATCGCCGCCAGCGTCAGCGCACCCGCGCCGGATTCCCATTGTGCGCCGATGCTCCACGCGCCAATCACCATCAACGTGATGAAGGTACGTAACCCACTCCAGATGGCTTCCGCGTTGTCGGTATGGCGGGCCAGGCCCGGCGTGCGGTTCACGCTGATGCGCTCGGCGGTCACGCCTTTTTCCAGCAAATGCAGATAATGGCTGCTTTGCAGGTAAATTCGGCAGAAATAACGTAGCCGTTGCCAGAAGGCGACATGCCGGTAGTCGTGGGAGTCCTGCGGACGCAGGGGGGCAATAATGCGGGCTACCGTGTAGCTATCGGTATCGGATTTCACCAGTGCACTGAGTAGCTGTTCGATGACTTCCCGGGTGTGAGCCGGAGGATTTTGCCAGTTAAGCAGCATTCTGCGCAGGCTGGAGATCACGCTGGTCAGACGCAGTTGCTGATGCAGCAGTGAATTGAGCAGGGCATTCTGCCGTCGAAAGCGATAGTGGCTCCAGAATGCCTGAATACGCAGCAGATTCATGGTCAGAATCTGGCCGATTACCCCTTCGTGGGCTGAGCGGATCGCATCGGTGGTTTCGGGTTGCCAGAGTAAGCTAGCATGTTCCAGCAAACGCGCGTGCATGTTTTTCAGCGCCGTCAGCAACGCTGTACCATCAGACGTGCTGGGCAGGATCATCATCATCATGCCCCCGCAGAGTATCCCGACCATTACTTCGCACACGCGCGCCTGGGCAATATCCCACAGTTGCGTAACCTCAATGGTGTTGACCATCGGAAACGCAATAATAGCCGCGGTGTAGCCTGCCAGTTGAAACGCGTAGGCCACGTTGTTGGTAAAGTGCGCGCAGGCCCAGGTGCATAAACCAATCCAGGCCGACATGCTGAGTAAAAATAACCACGGTTCATTGAGGGTGTGGCCAGCAATAATCAATGCCGCCGTGGCACCAAGCAAACTGCCTGCCACGCGGCCCAGACTTTTGCTGATGACACCGCCCACGGTGGGAAAGCTAACCACCGCAGCGGAGGTCATCGCCCAGTAGGGTTCATCCAGATTCAGGTAATAGGCGAATGTTAACGCCAGGCACATCGCGATGGTGTTTCGCAGCGCGTAACGCCACTGTGCCGCGGTGGCTTTCAACCACGGTAAATTGCCCGGCGTCAGGTGAAGCCGTTTCATTTTTTCTGACCAATCGACACGCTGCAGGTGGTACCTGAAACCAGTGTGACATCGTGCGGTAGTGCGTCAAATTCGATACGCACGGGTACCCGTTGCGCCAGACGCACCCACGGTACGTTGGGTTTGATGTCAGGAATCAGACCGGAATCACTCTCTACACTTTGATCGTAAATCGCACGACCAATACTGGAAACGTGACCCTGTAACTTTATATTGCCGCTGTACAATGTAATCAGCGCCGGTGCGCCCTCGCGAATATGGCGGAGCTTGGTTTCTTCAAAATAGCCCATCACATAAAATGAACGACTGTCGACCAGCGCAAACAGGGGTTTACCGGTACTGGCATAATCGCCACCGCGTGTAGAAAGATTCGTCACCCAACCAGCGACAGGAGCTTTAACTTCCGTTTGGGTCAATTGCCACTGCGCTTGCCGTAATTGGGCCTGTGCTGCCTCCACGCTTGCCTGCATCGCTTTCACGTTGAGGTTGGCCGTGTCCAGATCCTCGGCAGAGATATAATTTTGTGACAGATGACGGCGGCGATTGGCCTCGTTATTAGCCTTTGCCAGATCGGACTGTGCTTTCGCCAGCTGCGCCTGTGCATTCAGTTCAGCAATATGAAACGGCGTCTTATCGATAACAAACAGCACGTCGCCTGCATTAACAAACTGATTATCTTTAATATTGAGTTGGGTAATGCTGCCGGAAACCTGTGGGGTGATACTGACCTGCTCCGCACGAACTTTGCCATCGCGCGTCCAGGGGGACTGCATATAATAATTCCACATCCACCAACCCGCGAGAACGGCAACAACTGCGACTATAATAGTGGAGAAGTATTTAACGGTTTTGAGCGACATAATCACCACACAATCAGCATAACAAAGCCCAGACACACGCAAAGCGCAAAGAGCGACAGATCCATTAACAAGGGATGCCAGATTTCGCCGGAGTACATCCAGTCGCGCAGTACGCGATGAACAACCAACCAGAAGATAAATCCGCAGATAAACGCTTTGAAAAGTGGAGGGAAGTAGACAGATGCACCGATCATTAAATCTTGTAGGGGCAATCCTGTTGCATTAAACATAAACTTCACGGGCAAAATCCTTGACGGAAGAGAGCATTGCTATAGGTTTAGCAAAAAAAGGGACAATCAGTCTCTTTAACGCATAATGTCTGAAAAAATGTCATCCGGTAAGCAAATTTGGCAATACATTTGTTTTGGGAATACAAATGCTGCACACTATTCTAAAATCAGCATAACAACTTAGCAAGCTAATTATAAGGAGATGAAATTGGAATCGCCACTAGGTTCTGATCTGGCACGGTTGGTGCGCATTTGGCGTGCTCTGATTGACCATCGCCTGAAGCCTTTGGAGTTGACGCAGACGCATTGGGTGACGCTGCACAACATTCATCAGCTGCCGCCGGATCAATCGCAGATCCAGCTGGCTAAAGCGATAGGGATTGAGCAGCCTTCTCTGGTGCGTACGCTCGACCAACTGGAAGAAAAGGGACTCATTTCACGACAGACTTGCGCCAGCGATCGTCGAGCAAAGAGAATTAAACTGACGGAGAAAGCCGAGCCGCTGATCGCTGATATGGAAGCGGTTATCAACAAAACGCGCGGAGAGATTCTGGAAGGGATTTCAACCGAGGAAATTAATCTGCTGATTAAACTGGTTGCCCGACTGGAACACAATATTATTGAGCTACAGTCTCAGGGCTGATGCGAAGATCTACGTGTGGCCAGTATCTGACTGACCACACGTAAATTCGATTAGCGCGGAGAAACGGTAACTTCTTTGCCGTTGCTGGCCATCACAACACGCTGACCTGACGCGAATTTGGTTGCACCTTGTTTCTGCACCACCATGATGGTATTGCCGTCATCCTTACGGATTTCCAGTTCCACACCCTGTGTTTTATTGATCGCACCCTGGACGCTTTGACCTGCGACGCCGCCTGCAACCGCACCTGCCGCCGTAGCTAATGAACGACCAGAACCGCCGCCGACGGTGTTACCAAGGAATCCACCGAGTACAGCTCCGCCGATCGCGCCGATGACGTTGGCATCATCGCCACCCTGAATTTGCACCGGACGGACATGAACGATGGTACCGTAGGTTACGTTCTGTACCTGTTTCGCTTCGGATGCGGTATACACGTCACCTGAAAGACTATCACTGTTAACACAACCCGCTAAAGATAATCCCATTAATGAAACAATCAGTGCACGTTTAATCATTTATAACTCTCCTTTACACCACGAAACGCTAAAAAAGCACCCTTCATGGTTAAATTATATGGCATTTGTGAGCCTAAGGTCACATGTTCTACTGGAACAGTATGAAAATCTTAACCGAAATCAGGTTAACTGAGTATAAACGAATCATTCATCAAATTGATTGAATAGATGGCAGCTTGTCATGATTAGCCATTAAAAATCATCAACGAAGCATGGAATTAATCAGCACTTTATGGTTGAGTGTCAAGGCTAACGTGTTTAAAAGGATGACGTATGAAATCGGGCCGTTTTATCGGTGTTATGTCTGGAACCAGCCTTGATGGTGTTGATGTTGTGCTGGCAGCAATAGATGAAACGATGGTCGCGCAGCAGGCGAGTCTGACCTGGCCCATCCCTCTCCATTTGAAACAGGCCATTCTCGATATCTGCCAGGGGCAGCAGCTCACCCTCTCGCAGTATGGGCAACTGGATACGCAATTGGGGCGTTTATTCGCCGAGGCGGTAAATGCGCTGCTGGCGCAGCAAAAATTAAAGCCGCAGGATATTGTCGCAATTGGCTGCCATGGACAAACCGTCTGGCATGAGCCGACAGGTAGTGCGCCGCATACCCTGCAAATTGGCGACAACAACCAGATTGTGGCGCATACCGGCATCACCGTAGTCGGCGATTTTCGCCGGCGTGATATTGCGCTAGGCGGGCAGGGTGCACCGCTGGTTCCCGCTTTTCATCAGGCGCTGTTGGCGCACCCAACTGAGCGTCGGATGGTGTTGAATATCGGCGGTATAGCTAATTTGTCACTGCTTATTCCTCGGCGCCCTGTACGCGGTTATGACACCGGGCCAGGTAATATGCTGATGGATGCCTGGATCTGGCGGCAATGTGGAAAACCTTACGATAAAGATGCGCAGTGGGCCTGCGAAGGCACGGTTATTCTTCCGTTGCTGCAAAGCATGCTGAGCGATCCCTATTTTGCCGCACCGGCACCTAAAAGCACCGGCCGCGAGTACTTTAATTATGGTTGGGTCGAACGTCATCTGGCGCAGTTCCCGGGACTGGCCGCGCGTGATGTGCAGACGACGCTTGCTGAACTGACGGCGGTGACGATATCCGAGCAGGTCCTGTTGAGCGGTGGCTGCGAACGCTTGATGGTCTGCGGCGGTGGAAGCCGTAATCCGCTGCTGATGATGCGCCTGGCGGCACTGTTGCCCGGCACGGAAGTGACCTCGACCGATGAAGCCGGTATTAGCGGGGATGATATGGAAGCGTTAGCTTTTGCCTGGCTGGCATGGCGCACGCTGGCGGGATTACCGGGCAATTTACCCTCAGTTACCGGTGCGACGGAATCCAGCGTTTTAGGCGCTATTTTTCCCGCAAACCCACGAACTCAGAGTTAACTGAAATTATCCTGGCGACGATGTCGGTAAACTAGGGATGTTAGGGAGGGGGTTATTCCCCTCCGGGACCAGGAATGTCTTCAGGATAGGGCTATGAAAAAACTGTTATTGGTCTGTTTGCCGGTACTGCTTACCGGCTGTAGTGTCTACAACCAATTTGTCGAGCGTATGCAAACGGATACCCTCGAATATCGCTGTGATGAAAAACCGCTGACCGTGAAATTGAATAATACCCAACAAACGGCAAGCTTTGTTTACGATAATCAGTTAGTGAATCTTAAACAGGGTGTATCAGCATCGGGCGCGC
Organism: Citrobacter sp. C348; assembly: GCF_047467975.1. Lineage (NCBI taxonomy): Bacteria > Pseudomonadati > Pseudomonadota > Gammaproteobacteria > Enterobacterales > Enterobacteriaceae > Citrobacter > Citrobacter sp. C348. Next base: position 34,662 of record NZ_JASJUJ010000008.1, read on the forward strand.
GCTACACCGATGGCATTTATGTCTTCTGGTCTAAAGGCGACGGCGCGACGGTCTATAAACGTGACAGAGTTGTGTTAAATAACTGTCAGTTACAGAATCCGAAGCGTTGAGATTTTCACCTGGGCGGCGCACAATAGCGTCACCCACTGACAATCCGTAGCCCAAACATCATGTCTGATAACGACGAATTGCAGCAAATCGCGCATCTGCGCCGTGAATACACGAAAGGCGGTCTTCGCCGCCGCGATCTTCCCGCCGAGCCGCTTGCGCTTTTTGAGCGCTGGCTCGGACAAGCCTGTGACGCGAAACTCGCCGATCCGACTGCCATGGTGGTGGCCACCGTTGATGAAAACGGCCAGCCGTACCAGCGCATCGTGTTGCTCAAACATTATGATGACAAAGGTTTGGTATTTTATACCAACATGGGCAGCCGTAAGGCGCACCAGATAGAGCATAATCCCCGCATTAGCCTTCTGTTCCCGTGGCATACGCTGGAACGGCAGGTGATGGTGATTGGTCAGGCCGAACGTCTTTCGACGCTTGAGGTCGTGAAGTACTTCCACAGCCGCCCTCGCGACAGCCAAATTGGCGCCTGGGTATCAAAACAATCCAGTCGTATCTCCGCGCGCGGTATTCTTGAAAGCAAATTTCTTGAACTGAAGCAGAAGTTCCAGCAGGGGGAAGTCCCGCTGCCGAGTTTCTGGGGCGGTTTTCGCGTGAGTATTGAGCAAATGGAGTTCTGGCAGGGCGGCGAGAACCGCTTGCACGATCGTTTTTTATACCAGCGTGAAGCCAACGCGTGGAAAATCGATCGCCTGGCCCCCTAAAGATGCAAAATTCTTGTTTTAAGCGCTGGTACTGATGAATCCGGCGCTTTATTCTATGTCTCTTTCGCATCAGGCGAAAAGTCGTGTACCGGCAAAGGTGCAGTCGTTTTATACATGGAGATTTTGATGGCAAGCAGTAACTTGATTAAACAATTGCAAGAGCGGGGGCTGGTGGCCCAGGTGACGGACGAAGAAGCGTTAGCAGAGCGACTGGCGCAAGGCCCGATCGCGCTCTATTGCGGCTTCGACCCTACCGCTGACAGCTTGCATTTGGGGCATCTGGTTCCATTGTTATGCCTGAAACGCTTCCAGCAGGCGGGCCATAAGCCTGTCGCACTGGTAGGTGGTGCAACCGGTCTGATTGGTGACCCGAGCTTTAAAGCCGCCGAGCGTAAACTGAATACCGAAGACACCGTGCAAGAGTGGGTGGATAAAATCCGCAAACAGGTTGCACCGTTCCTCGATTTCGACTGTGGCGACAACTCCGCGATTGCTGCGAACAACTACGACTGGTTTGGCGGTATGAATGTACTGACTTTCCTGCGTGATATCGGCAAGCATTTCTCTGTGAACCAGATGATCAACAAAGAAGCGGTGAAGCAGCGTCTGAACCGTGACGATCAGGGCATCTCCTTTACCGAGTTTTCTTACAACCTGCTGCAAGGGTATGACTTCGCTTGCCTGAACAAACTGCACGGTGTGGCGCTGCAAATCGGGGGTTCTGACCAGTGGGGTAACATTACCTCCGGTATCGATCTGACCCGCCGTTTACACCAGAATCAGGTGTTCGGCCTGACGGTTCCGCTGATCACCAAAGCAGACGGGACCAAGTTCGGTAAAACGGAAGGTGGCGCAGTCTGGCTGGATCCGAAGAAAACCAGTCCGTACAAGTTCTACCAGTTCTGGATTAACACCGCCGATGCTGATGTCTATCGCTTCCTTAAATTCTTCACCTTTATGGACATTGAAGAGATCAATTCCCTGGAAGAAGAAGATAAGAACAGCGGTAAAGCGCCGCGTGCCCAGTATGTTCTGGCGGAGCAGGTTACGCGTCTGGTTCACGGTGAAGAAGGTCTGGTGGCGGCAAAACGTATTACCGAAAGCCTGTTCAACGGCAACTTAAGCGATCTCAGCGAAGCCGACTTCGAGCAGTTGGCGCAGGATGGCGTGCCGATGATCGAAATGGAAAAAGGTGCCGATCTGATGCAGGCGCTGGTGGACTCAGAACTGCAGCCGTCTCGCGGCCAGGCGCGTAAGACCATTGCGTCGAATGCGGTGACCATCAACGGCGAAAAACAGTCAGATCCGGAATACTTCTTCCAGGACAGTGACATTTTGTTTGGGCGCTACACGTTACTGCGCCGCGGCAAAAAGAACTATTGTCTGATTTGCTGGAAATAATGCGTTAAGGAATGGGAGTGAGAAATCACTCCCTTATTTTTGTTCAGGTAAAAAAATGAAGAATATCCTCGCCATCCAGTCCCACGTTGTTTTTGGTCATGCGGGCAACAGTGCAGCAGAATTTCCGATGCGCCGTCTTGGCGCCAACGTCTGGCCTCTTAATACCGTTCAGTTCTCTAACCATACCCAATACGGCAAATGGACCGGCTGCGTGATGCCGCCCAGCCACCTGACCGAAATTGTCCAGGGTATTGCCGATATCGATAAACTTAAAACCTGTGATGCAGTGCTGAGCGGCTACCTCGGTTCAGCAGAGCAGGGCGAACATATTCTGGGAATTGTCCGTCAGGTAAAGTCGGCTAACCCACAGGCGAAGTATTTCTGCGATCCTGTGATGGGGCATCCTGAAAAAGGCTGTATCGTTGCACCGGGTGTCGCCGAGTTTCACGTGCGTCATGCGTTACCGGCCAGCGATATTATCGCGCCTAATTTGGTTGAGCTGGAGATTCTTTGTGAGCATGCGGTAAGCAATGTCAACGAAGCGGTATTAGCGGCGCGGGAGTTGATTGCTCAGGGACCGGAGGTTGTGCTGGTGAAGCATCTTGCTCGCGCAGGCTTGAGCCCTGACCGTTTCGAGATGCTGCTGGTAACCGCTGAGCAGGCGTGGCATATCAGCCGTCCGCTGGTGGATTTTGGCACGCGACAGCCTGTAGGCGTCGGTGATGTTACCAGCGGTTTGTTGCTGGTGAAACTGTTACAGGGTGCGACGGCGCAGCAGGCGCTTGAGCATGTGACGGCGGCGGTGTACGAGATTATGATTGCCACCAAAGAGATGCATGAGTATGAACTGCAGGTTGTTGCCGCGCAGGATCGTATCGCAAAACCTGAGCACTATTTCAGCGCAACGCAGCTGTAATCAATGCCCGATGGCGCTCACGCTTACCGGGCCTACATGGCCGGGTAAGCAAGCGCCACCCGGCAACAACCATTAATTTAACCCTTCAGCCTTAAGCGCCGCTGCCACTGCCGGACGCTCAGCCATCCGTGCCATATAGGCTTCGATATGGCTTAATCCTGCCATATTCAATTTCACGGCATACGCCCAACGCAGCACGGTGAACAGATAAGCATCGGCAATGGAAAAACGCTGGCCGCAGATCCACGGATTGTCCTGCAGTGAATCGTTCACATACTGCATTTTTTTCTCCAGCAGTGCGCGTACGGTCGGCTTGTACTCTTCCGGTGTATCGGGACGGAACAATGGCGTAAAGCCTTTATGCAGTTCTGTCGCAATATAGTTAAGCCACTCCAGCGTTTTGTAACGCGAGAGGCTGCTGGTGGGTGCAAGAAGCTGGCGATCGGGTACCGAATCGGCCAGGTACTGCATGATGGCCACGCCTTCGGTTAGTAGCGTACCATCGTCCAGCAGCAGAGCAGGAACTTGCCCCTTTGGGTTTACCGCGAAAAAATCATCGCCGTTTTCCAGGCGTTTCTTCATCAGATCAACACCATCAAGGGTGAAATCTTTACCGCTTTCGCGGAGCGTGATGTGCGAAGCAAGAGAACACGCGCCCGGTTTGTAGAACAGTTTCATCGGTAACTCCTTTTGGCTGAGGTATATCGTATGGTAGTGCGACCTCAGCCAAAAAAAAAGCCGCTAACATCAGTTAGCGGCCTGAAAAGAAGTTTCCCTGAGAATTACGCTGTTGCGGTCTTAGAGGCTTTCTCGCTGACATCATCGTCCTGAGTCATACGGTTCAGCTTCGGTGCTGTCAGCAGCATCAGAACAGCGATAACTGCCGTTGCAATACCGATCTGCAGGAACACACGACCATAGACTTCCAGAGACATCAGTGGGTCGGTCACATTCTCCGGTACAGCCATCATGTTAGCAACATAGCCACCGATGATGTTTGCACCGGCAGTGGTCAGGAACCAGCTACCCATGATGAAGCCCATCAGACGCTGTGGTACCAACTGCGCAACCATTGCCAGACCCAGACCAGAGATCATCAGTTCACCGATACTCTGCAGACCGTAGCAAATGATCAGCCAGTTAACGGAAACGATACCCGCATCGGTGGCAAATTTCGCACCCAGCGGCAGGATCAGGAACGCACCGGAACACAGCACCATACCGATAGCAAACTTGGTCGGCATTGGCAGGGTGTCACCCATCTTGTTATAGATAGCGGCAAGGATTGGGCTACCAATAATGATCCAGAACGGGTTCAGTGCCTGATACTGCTCAGGTTCGAACGCGATGCCCAGAATAGAGTGCTCAACGTTACGAATCGCGAAGAAGTTCAGTGATGTCGGCATCTGGCTGTACAGCACGAAGAAGATAATCGCTTCCAGCATCAGAATGAAGGCGACGATCATTTTACGACGCGCGGCACCCTTCATGGCGAAGGCTTCTTTACCGAAGATAAACACGATACCCATAGCCACGACGCCCAGAACCATACGTGCAATGCCCTGGTTGTGCAGTAACCATGTTGCGATAACAATCAACACCACCACGCCAACAATAGTCAGCAGCAGGTTGCGGAAGTTGATCGGCTCAAAGTCTGGTTTAGACCCGTATTGTTTAACCCAACGCTGGCAGAATGCGAAGTTTACGACGGTAATCAGCATCCCGACGACGCTCAGTGCGAACGCGGTACTCCAGCCGTATCGTGCCGCCAGCCATGGAGTCGCAAGCATTGAGAAGAATGAACCGATGTTGACGGACATGTAGTACATAGTAAATGCACCATCAAGACGCGGGTCATCTTTGGCATAGCAGGTAGAAAGCAGGGAGGATGGGTTCGCTTTGAACAGGCCATTACCGACCGCGATGGCCGCCATACCCATATAAACGATGCCAGCATCATGGCCGGACCATGCAACCAGCGCATAACCGATAGCCAGCACAATGGCACCCAGCATAATGACGCGCTTAGTACCCAGAACTTTATCACCTAACCAGCCGCCAATAGCCACCAGGCCGTAAACCAGGGCACTAAAGGAGGAGAAAAGGGTAATGGAATCCGCTTCTGACATACCCAGTTGTTTCACCAGGTAGACGGCCATAATTCCTTGCAGGCCGTAGTAGCCAAAACGTTCCCACAGCTCAATTGAGAAAATGAGATAGAACGCTTTTGGTTGTTTGAAGGCGTTTAAACTCACGCTTTCAGTTGGTTTATTGTTTGCAGTAGACACTTTTACCTCTTTTTTTACATCCCATATCTACGGGGGTGTTCTGGTACGTGATGAGTCAAGTTCATCCGTCCGATTGTTATAGTGGGAGGGGAAACGGCAAGTAATGTTCACTATCTTGCCCCTTCAGACAAGAGGTTTGTAATACTCTGTTACATATATCCGGACTGGTGAAATCATCGGGGCAAGGAAATGTTATCTAGCGTTAAATTTCTTCAATTGAAAAATGGCAGATTTTTACACTGTTTGAGCAGGGTGGAAACCGCAATGAGGCGATATGTTCTGCTATTTGCGGTTGAATCCAGTGATATAGGCCATTATCTGAAAAATAGCCAGTGTAATGTTTTGTTTAGAAGCTGTACGGTTAGGTCATTCGATTGTCACTTTAACTAAAAAGTAATTATTTTTTAACATTGTGTTATCTGGATGATCTGGATCACGTATAGATAGAAATTTCTTTTACTAAAAAAACGATTAACCTGCTCAGGTGTTAATTAACAAGAATATTGCATTAGATATGAGCGATTGAATGGCATCATTGTCGGGAAATGAAAGTCAGGGGAGTGCATAACTAATCGTTATGTATGCAAGGGCAAAGAGGATGCCCCGGCAGTATCAGATATCGACTTTTTCTTTGAATTCACAGAGGTCTTCAATGATACAGGAGCCGCAGCGCGGCTTCCTCGCAATGCAGGTGTAGCGGCCATGAAGAATTAACCAGTGATGGCAGTCGACTTTAAATTCACTGGGGACGACCTTCAGCAGTTTTTCTTCGACCTGCTCGACGTTTTTCCCGGGGGCGAATTGTGTTCGGTTGCACACCCGAAATATATGCGTATCGACGGCGATAGTTGGCCAGCCAAAGGCGGTATTCAGCACCACATTGGCGGTTTTACGTCCGACGCCAGGCAGTGCTTCCAGTGCTGATCTGTCCTCCGGAACCTCGCCATTGTGTTGTTCGAGCAAGATACGGCAGGTTTTAATCACGTTCTCCGCTTTGCTGTTGAACAATCCGATGGTCTTAATATAAGACTTTACGCCGTCGACGCCGAGTTCCAGCATCGCGGCTGGGGTGTTAGCGACAGGGTACAGTTTTGCGGTGGCTTTATTGACGCTGACGTCGGTTGCCTGCGCCGAAAGCAGCACGGAAATCAGCAGCTCAAACGGCGATGTAAAATTGAGTTCGGTGGTGGGGTGCGGATTGTTATCGCGCAGACGCGTCAGTATTTCCAGCCGTTTTGCTTTGTTCATGATACATTCCCTGTTTCACCCGCCGGAGCGTCTGCAACAGCAAGCTCCGCGCGACGTTTCTTCATCTTCTCGTCTATAAGATACTTCACGGCCAGCATCAGCCCCAGTCCGATGAATGCGCCTGGCGGCAGCATGGCTAACAGGAACGGCGTGTCCGTGTGGAAGATCTCAACGCGCAGCACTTTTGCCCAGCTACCCAGCAGGCCATCGGCGCCATCAAACAACGTGCCGTTGCCGATAATCTCGCGCAGTGAGCCCAGCACAAACATCGCGCCGGTTGCCCCCATTCCGATGGAAAACCCATCCAGCGCGGAGAGTGCGGGGCCTTTTTTTGCCGCAAAGGCCTCGGCACGACCGACCACAATACAGTTGGTCACAATCAGCGGGATGAAGATCCCCAACGACTGATACAACCCGAAGGCGTAGGCGTTAATGAGCATCTGTACGGCACTGACCACCGACGCGATGATCATGACATAAATCGGAATACGAATCTCAGACGGCGTCCAGCGGCGCAGGGCAGAGATGGTCAGGTTGGTTAGCGTTAAAACCAGTGTGGTAGCAAGTCCCAACCCAAGGGCATTGGTAGCAGTAGAGGTGACTGCCAGCAGCGGACACATGCCAAGTAACTGTACCAGTGCGGAGTTGTTTTTCCACAATCCCTGAACAATAACGTCTTTAATTTCGCTCATGGTTTATTCTCCACAGGCGGGAAGTTGAGGAAGTTGTGCAGGCAGCGTCTGTGCATACAGGCCCGCGCGTTTCACCGCATTGACGACTGCGCGGGGGGTGATGGTAGCACCGGTGAACTGGTCGAAGTCACCGCCATCTTTTTTAACGGCCCAGTGCGGGTCGTTTTCAGCAGAGATCGTTTTGCCGCTAAAGTGTGTTATCCAGTCGGACAGTCGTAGCTCAATCTTATCACCGAGACCCGGTGTTTCATGATGCTCTGTGACCCGCGTCCCCAACACGGTACCGTTAAAATCGACACCAACCAGCAGTTGTATCGCGCCGGAGTAGCCATCTGGCGCAGTGGCTTCGAGGATGGCGGCGACCGGTTGCTCGTCCTGACGGGCGATATACACGCGGTGCGTCCCTTTCCCCAACGCCGGGGCCGTGACCAGATAACAGCTATCTGGCAGGCTGTTATTGTAACGGTCAGTTGGCAGAACCTGATCAAACAGCGCCTTTTGCTGCAGCGTTGCCTGCTCGTCAATCGTGGACTTAGTCAGCTGATTGATTGCCGCTGTTAAGCCCGTAGAGCCCGCAGCAAACAGTGCCAGAGTGATACCGTGTTTACGAATCGTTTTCAGCATAGGTTGTCCTTAGCGATGTCCGTACACGCGAGGGCGGGTGTAATAATCAATCAACGGGACCGTGATATTTGCCAGCAAGACAGCAAAGGCTACGCCATCCGGGTATCCGCCAAAACTGCGAATCAGCCATACCAACAGACCGGCAAGTGCGCCAAAAATCAGGCGGCCACGGTTGGTGGTCGATGCCGTAACGGGATCGGTAAGAATAAAAAATGCACCGAGCATGGTTGCGCCAGAGAGCAGGTGCAGCTGTGGTGACGCCAGCGACTCGGGAGAGAAAAGCCAGCCTAACGTCGCACAGACGGCGAGCGACAGCAGGAAACTGACCGGAATATGCCAGCGAATAGCGTTTTTCCACAATAGCATGACGCCACCCGCCAGCCAGGCCAGGTTTACCCACTGCCAGCCTGCGCCTGCAAGCACCCCGCTGTAAATGGGGTACTGCATAACCTGTTCTACCGTGCGTCCGGCGTGCAACGATGTCTTGAACGTATCCAGCGGTGTTGCCTGACTAATGCCGTCGATACCCATCCGCAGAGTATTCATATCCCCGCCGCTTGCAGTATGTCCGGTAAAGATAACGTTCAGGGCGTCAACAAATCCCGGTACCGTGGCCGCAATTTCATGCGGGGGAAGCCAGCTAGTCATCTGCACCGGGAAGGAGATAAGCAGGACCACATAGCCAATCATCGCCGGGTTAAACGGGTTTTGCCCGAGGCCGCCATACAGTTGCTTGGCAATGATCACAGCAAATACGGTACCCAATACCACCATCCACCAGGGCGCCAGCGGCGGAAGACTGACGGCAAGCAGTAGCCCGGTGAGCAAGGCGGAATTGTCTTTTAAAATAGCGACAACCGGCTGCTTACGCAGTTTCAACACCCCTGCTTCAGCGCCGATTGCGCTGATGGACGCGAGGAGTATCTGCACCAACGTGCCCCAACCAAAAAACCAAAGCTGAGCGGCAATCCCCGGTAACGCAGCAATTAACACCAGCAGCATAATACGCGATGTCTGGCGCTGGTTATGGGTATAGGGAGAGCTTGCGATTCTGAATACCATTTATTCCTCGTTAACAACCTGCTGCTGGGCGGCCTTTTTAGCCTGAGCGCGTGCAATAGCGGCCGCAACGGCGGCTTTGCGTGGATCAACTGGTTCGGTGGTCTCGGTGACAACCTGCTGCTCAAGTTTGCGTGCTTTAGCGCGGGCAATGGCGGCTTCTACCGCGGCTTTACGCGGGTCAACCGGTTCGGCAGTCTCGGCGACGGCCTGCTGCTGCTCAAGTTTGCGTGCTTTGGCTCGGGCAATGGCGGCTTCTACCGCGGCTTTGCGCGGGTCAACCGGTTCGGCAGTCTCGGCGATGGCCTGTTGCTGCTCAAGCTTGCGTGCTTTGGCGCGGGCAATGGCGGCTTCTACCGCGGCTTTGCGCGGGTCAACCGGTTCGGCAGCCTCGGCGACGGCCTGTTGCTGCTCAAGCTTGCGTGCTTTGGCACGGGCAATAGCGGCTTCTACCGCGGCTTTGCGCGGATCGGTATCGGTGGTGCTGTCGGTAGCAGGCACATTTTCCGCCTGTCTGGCCCGGGCCTGTGCTTTCCGCGCTTCTCTGGCGGCAATGGCGGCACTATTATCCGGTATCTCTCCGGCCTGAATAACAATCGGTTGTAAAGCCTGTGCTTGTTTCTCTTTCACCCGTGCCAGCGCGGCAGCAATGGCATCGTTGTCCTTCGCGGCAGGTTGAACGGCGGCGCTTTTATGACGTTCCAGACGCGCGGCTTTTTCACGCTCCAGGCGTGCCTGTCTGGCTTCGAATCGTGCTTTTGCCTCTGCGGCGCGTTTTTCTTCCTGGCTTATGGCGTAAATCTCAGCTTTTTCCTGACGGAAATACTGCACCAGCGGAATATTGCTGGGACATACCCAGGCGCAGGCGCCGCATTCAATACAGTCAGCGATATTGTGACCGATTGCTTTGTCGTGCTGCTGTCCTTTACTAAACCAGTAAAGTTGCTGAGGCAAGAGATCGGCCGGGCAGGCATCGGCGCAGGCGCTACAGCGAATGCAGCCTTTTTCTTCCTGCTGTTCACCCATTTCACTGGCAGATGGCGCCAGCAGGCAGTTGGTGATCTTCACTACGGGGACATCAAGCCAGGGGAGAGTGAAGCCCATTAGCGGGCCGCCCATGATGACCATTTGCTCTGCGGAAGGGCAAAAACCTGCGTCATCAAGCAGGTGGCGAACAGGCGTCCCTAAACGTGCCCAGACGTTGCCCGGACGGCTAACGGCTTCGCCGGTCAGCGTTACGACGCGTTCGGTGATCGGTTCTCCGTCAATTACGGCGCGTTTGATAGCATAGGCCGTACCGACGTTTTGCATCAGGACGCCGATATCCGAGGAGCGTCCACCGTGTGGGACCTGTTTTCCGGTCAGAATTTGGGTCAACTGCTTCGCGCCGCCGGAAGGATATTTGGTTGGGATAACGCGCAGGCTGATATCATGTGAGTCCGCCAGCACCGCGCGCAGCATTGATATCGCTTGCGGTTTGTTATCTTCAATCCCCAACAGGATCTCGCGCGGTTGCAGAATGTGGGCCAGAATGCGAATGCCTTCCACTACTTGAGCCGCACAATCCTGCATCAGGCGATCGTCAGCGGTAATGTAGGGTTCACATTCCGCAGCATTGATGATCAGCGTTTCAATTTTGTCGCCGCCGCCCTGCAATTTGACGCCGGTAGGGAAACCAGCGCCGCCCAGTCCGGCAACACCGTACTGGTGAATACGGTTAATCAACTCTTCCCGGCTGCGGGAACGATAGTCAGCCCAGCCTTCACGCTCAATCCAGCGATCTTCGCCATCAGCATCGATTATGACGCTGAGCTCGGCCAATGCTGAAGGGTGCGCAGTGGAGTGTGGTGCAATGGCCAACACGGTACCGGAGGTCGGCGCATGCACCGGCAGCATTTTGCCACGCCCGCGCGTTAACGCCTGGCCGCGCAGAACGCGATCACCGACGTTTACACACAGCTCACCCTCAGCCCCGATATGCTGCTTAAGGGGCATGACCAGACGCGGTGGTAGTGGAACCTGCCGCAGCGGTGTGCCGTTTGACTGAGTCTTCATTTCGGGCGGATGAATGCCGCCTTCGAAGTCCCAGATTTTATTTTTTCTGAATGCAGAGAATAGCTTAAACATGTTGTTCCACGGGAATGATGCGCACGGGGATAGTGTTCAAATCCCACTTCCAGCTATCAGGCGTTTCGGCAACCGGATGTAATTCAATACACTGAGTCGGGCAGGGATCAACGCACAGGTTGCATCCGGTACAGAGATCGCTCATGACCGTGTGCATCGCCCGCGTCGCGCCGACGATGGCATCCACCGGGCAGGCCTGAATACACTTTGTACAGCCAATACAATTATTTTCATCAATGACCGCCAGCATTCTCACTGGCGTAACGTCCTGTTCATCACCATCAATAGGCTGCGGATCGACGTTCAGCAGCGTCGCAATTTTTAGCATCACCGCTTCACCGCCGGGGGCGCAGCGATTGATTTTTTCGCCCTGGCAGCCAATCGCTTCCGCATACGGGCGACAGCCAGGGTAACCGCACTGGCCACATTGACTTTGCGGAAGGATCTCATCGATTTTTTCAACGACCGGGTCGTCCTCAACGGCAAAACGTCGCGAGGCATAACCTAAAACAGCGCCGAATGCCAGACCCAGTAGACTCACTGCAGCAACGGCAATCCAGATAGCATTCATTACAGCTTCACCAAACCACTAAAGCCCATAAAGGCCAATGACATTAAACCGGCGGTAATCAGCGCAATCGCATTACCGCGAAAAGGTGCCGGAACATCAGCCACGGCGAGGCGCTCGCGAATGGCGGCGAACAGTACCATCACCAGCGAGAAGCCGACGGCAGCGGAAAAACCGTACAGCGCCGACTGTAAAAAGTTATGACCGAGGTTGATATTCAACAACGCGACGCCCAGTACCGCACAGTTAGTGGTGATCAACGGTAAGAAGATCCCCAGCAGGCGATACAGCGCAGGACTCGTTTTGCGCACCACCATTTCGGTAAATTGTACGACCACGGCGATGACTAAGATAAACGCCAGCGTACGCAGGTAGATGAGATCGAGCGGGATGAGGATCCAGGTGTCAATCAGCCATGCGCAAATCGATGCCAGCGTCATTACAAAGGTCGTGGCGAGGCCCATGCCCATCGCCGTTTCCAGTTTTTTGGAAACACCCATAAACGGGCAGAGACCCAGAAACTTGACCAGTACAAAGTTATTGACCAGTACAGTTCCGACAAACAGCAGCAGGTAATCAGTCATTTTTCGGCCTGAAATAAAAAAGCCGCCTATTATCTGACAATCTACAACAGGCGACAACAGGTTAACTGTAGGGTTATTACGGGTTCACAAACGTCGATTTCACGCGCTGCGAACGCTTGAAATAGGGCACCAGCAATGCAGCAGCCAACAACGGGAACAGTAGCTGGCGGACGGCAAAGGCATCCGGAACAGGTGAAAACGCAAAGGCTTTAATAGCCAGTAACACAGAGATCAGTAACCATAAAATGTAGTGCTTAGGTACACAGCGTCGGCGTTTGAAAAACGCGATAGTCAGCCACAGCGTGTAGTACCACATGGCGATAGCGGTAATAAAGGAAACGCCCCATAACAGTAAATTAGTGGAGCTTTGTTCGCCGAGCGTCTGAAACGTCTGCGGAGTTGCCAGCGCAGTTACATACAACAGGATCGCCAGCGAAGCGCTCAACAACGCCACTAACAGCCAGGCCAGTGGCCCAAGTAGCCAGCCTCCGATACGTTGTGCCGGTGTCGTCGTCATCTCTTCTCCAGATTTACGCGTGCAAACAAACATGCCATTCATTTTGGGGCGATTATTATAAAGCTTTTAACGATGAGCGCTACTTTCTTATTTATTGCACATAATGCCAGACGGATTTTGGCACCTGGCCGATATCAAACAGGCGTCCCCCGGAGATTAGCTCCGCCCGGCGGTGATCCGCCGCGCGATACATATTGATAATGTCGCGATCGTCGGTGAGCGTGTAGTTAAGATGATCGAACAGTTTTTCCAGGCTTTCGAGGGAATTGATTTTGCGGAATTTTAATAAGTAATCCTGAACAGTCATATACGGAGATCCATATTAAGAAAATAACACCAACGGAGTAGTTAATATTAAAAAATAAACAAGGTTGCACAGGTAAAAACGCAGGGTTGTGCAAAGATACAAATAAGAGTGTTCGTACTGATAGATACGCAGGCACGCTGAGCACCCGGTCAAAGGGTAACGCGCTTCGCTATCGCAGGCAATAAGTGCCAAGGTGGGGGACTGCACAATTCGCTATTTTTGATAGAAATGACGCTGTTACAACCTAACCCAGCATGACTGCTGGGTTAAAAAAGGAGGCCGTGGGTTATTTTTTCTGCACCGCATGCACCGAAGCCGTTGGTTCTGGTGGCTGGTAGTTGTCGATATGCGTGGCAATACCTAAAAGGATGACGGAAACCGCGAGAACAATCCAACCTGTTAACTCAATAAGACGATTCATTACTGACGACATTTGCTTTGATTTATCCTTAAACACAGGAGGCAAATGTTACTTATCAATAAGTAAGACGGCAAGAGCATTGGGAACGATTTCGACGACTTTTTCGCAGCAAGTTATCACTAAGTGGCATATGTTTGACTTAAGTTAAGAAACAACCTTTTCCCTGCAAAGGTTATTAAACTGTTGTGACGTTGCGATGTATGGTGTGAAATAGGTCGGTCCTGAATTGAGAGGCAATAACATGAGTGACAACATCCGCGTTGGGCTGATTGGCTATGGCTATGCCAGCAAAACTTTCCATGCCCCTCTGATTGTGGGCACCCCGGGGCTGGAGCTGGCCGCGGTATCCAGTAGTGACGAAGCAAAAGTGAAGGCGGACTGGCCTTCTGTTACGGTGGTGAGTGAGCCTAAGCATCTGTTTAACGATCCCAGCATCGACCTGATTGTGATCCCCACGCCGAATGACACGCATTTCCCGCTCGCTAAAGCAGCGCTGGAAGCGGGTAAACACGTGGTTGTTGATAAGCCATTTACCGTGACACTGTCACAAGCTCGCGAACTGGATGCGTTGGCGCGTAGCCTGGGTCGTGTGCTGTCTGTTTTTCATAACCGCCGCTGGGACAGTGATTTCCTGACGCTGAAAGCTCTGCTGGCAGACGGAGTGTTGGGTGAAGTCGCTTACTTTGAATCCCACTTCGATCGTTTCCGTCCGCAGGTCCGCGACCGCTGGCGTGAACAGGGCGGACCAGGAAGCGGAATCTGGTACGATTTAGCGCCGCATCTGTTGGATCAGGCCATTAACCTGTTTGGTTTGCCCGTCAGCCTGACGGTGGACCTTGCGCAATTGCGTCCTGGCGCACAATCGACAGATTATTTCCACGCTATTTTGACTTACCCTCAGCGTCGGGTGGTTCTGCACGGCACCATGCTGGCTGCCGCCGAGTCGGCACGCTACATCGTGCACGGTTCGCGTGGGAGCTATGTGAAATACGGTCTTGATCCGCAGGAAGAACGTTTAAAAAATGGTGAACGTTTGCCGCAGGAAGACTGGGGTTACGACATGCGCGATGGCGTGCTGACGCGGGTCGAAGGCGAAGAACGTGTGGAAGAGACCTGGTTAACCGTGCCGGGTAACTATCCGGCTTATTATGCGGGTATCCGTGATGCACTGAACGGCAATGGTGAAAACCCGGTTCCAGCACGACAGGCCATTCAAATTATGGAACTGATTGAGCTGGGTATTGAATCGGCAAAACATCGTTCTACGTTGTGTCTTGCCTGATTACGGAAATGCCGGATAAGCGTTAGCGCTATCCGGCACTATCATCGTTATGCCGCTGCGACTTTCTCACGCAACGCACGTTTCTCTTCAGTACTCAAAAACGCCATTTCCAGACCATTAATTTGCGCCTGACGGATCTGCTCGCGGCTCAACCCTACAGCTGGAGCAGCAACGGTATATTCGTGAATAATATCCACGCCCTGAACCGCGGGATCGTCGGTGTTTAGACTGGCCAACACACCCTGTTCGAGGAACGTCTTCAGCGGATGTGCAGCCAGTGAAGCAACGGTGCTGGTCTGGATGTTGGAGGTCAGGCAGGATTCGATGCCAATTCGCTGCTCGGCAAGAAAATCCATCAATGCACGATCTTCCACAGCTTTAACGCCATGGCCAATACGTTCAGCGCCCAGTTCTCTTATTGCCTGCCAGATGCTTTCAGGGCCTGCTGCTTCACCAGCGTGCACGGTAATGTGCCAGCCTGCATCGCGCGCCCGATTAAAATGAGACAGGAACAGACTGCCTGGGAAACCCAGTTCATCGCCCGCCAGGTCCAGTGCGGTAATGTGGTCACGGTGTGCTAACAGTGCATCCAGTTCCTGCAGGCAAGCGGCTTCGCCAAAAGTACGGCTCATAATGCCAATTAAGCGCGCTTCCACGCCAAAAGCCTTGCAGCCTTCACGTACGCCCGCAATTACTGCTTCAACCACGCCCGCGACGGGGAGTTGATGCGCCATCGCCATATAGCCGGGCGAAAAGCGCAGTTCCACATAGTGCAGCCCGTTACGGGCGGCATCTTCAATATTTTCAAATGCCACGCGGCGGCAGGCATCCAGTGAGGCCAGTACCTTCACGCCCCAGTCAAGCTTCGACAAAAAACTGACTAAATCCGGTTCTGTCGAGGTGACCTGCACGTGCGGGATCAGCGTTTCCAGCGTTTGAGCGGGAAGCGTCAAATTGAACTGACGGCCAAGATCGAGAATGGTTTGCGCACGAATGTTGCCATCAAGGTGGCGATGGACGTCGGTTAAGGGGAGGGATTTATCAATCATGGTCGCACTCTTTGTTATAGGTAAAGTGCAGGGCATTATACAACAGATTTAAAATCCTCCAATAACTTAAATAAAAGCACGAAGACCTTTCAAATACACGGTTATTGGAGGTATTTCATCTAATTATGTTTTGAGTCGATTTATATATCAGTGATTGTCATTGTAGGCGCTGTGATCACATTCGCGCTTGTGTCGGAATGGATGACAACACAGTTCCGCCCTTGTTTTTTCGCCTGATACAGCGCGCGATCGGCTAAATCGGCCAGCTGTTCGGCGGCGGCATCATTATCAGCAGACGATACAATACCTAAACTGATGGTTATAGTGCGTGGAAAGTCACCGTTGGTTGAGGCAGTCGTTTGTTGCTCAACGTTTTTTCTGATTCGCTCAGCGATGTTATAGGCAGCATCTACACGGGTTTCAGGCAATAAAATAGCGAACTCCTCTCCGCCGATACGGGCGACGACGTCATGGCTACGACTCTGCTGTTGCATGAGTTTTGCCAGTTTAATGATCACCCGGTCACCTTGCAGATGACCCCAGGTATCATTGACTGACTTAAAAAAATCAATATCACAAAAAATAATACTTAACGGTCTGAGTTCCGTAGATGCTTTTATTTCAGTGCTCAGCATTGTATAAAAATAACCACGGTTATAAAGACGGGTCATCGGATCGCGCACTGAATTTTCATACGATAACTTATACGCCTGGCGCGAAGTTTTATATCGTTGGAAGATATCTGACATCAGAGCGATCATCACCGCCAGGGCACTAAAACACTCCAGTCCACGGGCAATGTACCATCCAGCGGAATCGATATGTGCGTATTTAAGCATAATAACAATGCTCACCAGATTGCTCAGTGCGACGAGTGACATACTTAACCAGAACAGATTTTTGAGTCGCGTAAATACAATACCTATAAAAGAGATGGATGCCCACAGTATGATAAAAAAATAGCTAAAAAGACCGCTCCATGGCCTAAGCCAGGCATTGTTTTTAGGATTTACCAGTAGCAGACTATGGGGCAATAGTTCGGTTGAATAGAGCACAGCAACCGTCACATGAATAACACTCCAAATCAAAGTAAAATGTATCGTTGCATTACAGATATGGTGTGGTTTGTCTCTACGTGCATATAAATAGTAAGTGGCAAAAAAAAGGCCCGCAATGAGTATGTTTCTTAGCGAGTAAAGAACTGCTATGTCATTATAAATAACACTTGTAGGCGTCGTCTCGTTAAAGAATAGATACAGAGCAATAAATAAAAAGATACCGGAGCAGTGAAATGCGCAGGCTAATGGTAGCAAAAATGTTTTTTTACGGTTGCTGATATAATTCATTGTCATGAAGCAGCCGATCTGGATATGTAGCGCTCCCGCAAAGGTGGCAATCACCGGGTAAACGGAGAGATTATAGTGTTTGTTGCTTAAAGGAATAAACAAAAAAAATAGAAGTACGGCTAAAGAGAAAAGTAAGAGAAGTGTTAAATTATTTTTGTGAAGGGGCGCTGGTGGGGTGTTCATTTTTATACGTCTAAAGTGGCGTTATATTGCGAACATTCTGCCCTGTTTGTATCAGGTTTTTTTGATTTTAACTGCTATTTATTTTATTAAACAAACTGATAACAAGATTTATATCGAATTAATGCTTCATCAGTACAAAATTTTAAAACTGATATCACGCATTTTTTTCAGGAGCATGAGGTTTGCGCAATACAGGACGTATTGCGCAAGTAAAGTCAGCGTAGTGAACGAATAGCGTTTATTAACCCATTCACACCTTTTTCCAGTTTTGCACGCGGACATCCGGCATTCAGACGGACAAAACCGCGACCTTCTTCACCATAGGTATATCCCGGCATGATCGCGACTTTTTGCTGATGGATGAGTACATCCTGCAACGCATGATCATCAATATTGAGCGGACGCAGGTCAATCCATGCCAGATAAGTTGATTGTGGGATCTGCCAGTTTAACTCAGGGAACGCAGCATTAAGCTCATGTGCGACATAGTGCAGATTAGCGGCCAGATAATCGCGTAACGCATCCAACCACGGGGCGCCGTGCTGATAAGCAGCAATATGCGCGGTAAGCGCCAGTACGGCAGGTGAGGAAAGGCCATCTCGGCCTTTTAGCGCCGCAAGGTAGTGGTTACGGCTATCGGCGTCTTCAACGATCCCGTAAGCCCCGGTTAACGCCGGAATATTAAAACTCTTGGAACCGGATGTGAGCAGCGCCCAGTCGCCTCGAGCAACCTGACTCCATGGGATATGAGGTTGTTGATCCCATACCATGTCCATATGAATCTCGTCGGAAATGACCTTCACGCCGTGCCGTTGACACATGCTGGCCATGGTTTCCAGTTCATCTCGGGTCCAGACCTTGCCTGTCGGATTCTGCGGACTACAGAGCAGAAGAATTTTGCTTTCAGGCCGCGAGAGGGCTTCTTCCAGCTTAGCCATATCGCAATACCAACCGTGCGCACGTTTCTCCAGTTCAACAGGAAGCACCGTGCGCTGGTTGCCCTCAATGGCTTTATAAAACGCATCATACGCCGGAGTATGGATAACCACCGCGTCACCCGTTGATGACCACTGGCGGATCAGCTCCGACACCATATAGATGACGGAGGGGCCATAAACTACAGATTGCGGATCGATTTGGGTGTTATGGCGGGTCAGGAACCAGTGGCTAATTGCCGCCAAAAAATCATCATTTTTCCAGCGACTGTAGCCCAACACACCGTGTGACAGGCGCTGCGTCAGCGCCTGGAGAATGCATGGTGCGGTGGCAAAATCCATATCTGAGATGGTGAATGGTAGCAGGTCGGCTGAACCAAACCGGTCGGCGACATAATCCCATTGGGTGCACCAGGTACCGTGCCTGTCCACTTCAGTTGAGAAATCAAACATATTGTTGCCCTTATGCCTGTACGGTATTCATCAGAACCGTCATTTCGTCCTTCACCGACTGGACCTGCGGACCGATGACGACCTGCAAGTTATGCTGATTGAGTTGAACGACACCAATCGCGCGATTGTCCTTCAGTGCCTGCACGTTCACAAGCGACATATCTTTCACGGAAAGACGCAAGCGGGTAATGCAATTATCCAGGCTGACGATATTCTCAGCGCCACCCAGCGCCGCCAGAATAGCCGGGACGTTATAGCCTGATTTGCCCGGCGTTCCTGCCATGACTTTCTCAATATTGCTGGCAATTTCGACATCACGACCCGGTGTTTTAAGATTAAAGCGGGTGATGGCGAAGCGGAAGATGACGTAGTACACCGCGAACCAGATAGCAGCGACAACCGGTACCAGATACCACTTGGTGGACAACCCGTGCAGGATGCCAAACACCACGAAGTCAATCAGGTTGCCATCGGTATTGCCGATAGTGACGCCAAGCACAGCCATGATAGTGAAGCCCAGTCCGGTCAACAGTGCGTGAATTACGTACAGCACTGGTGCGACGAACAGGAATAAGAACTCCAGAGGTTCGGTGGTACCGCCAATCACGCAGGCGATCAGGCCGGAGATTAATAATCCCTTAATTTTGTGACGATTTTCAGGGCGAGCACAGTGGTACATCGCTAACGCAGCGCCCGGTAAACCGCCGAGGAACGCCGGCATTTTGCCCTGGGACAGGAAACGCGTGGCACTTTCAGAGAAGCCCTGAGTGGTAGGGCAGCTCAATTGGGCCTGGAAAATAGTCAGCGCGCCGCTAACGCTATGACCACACACCTCCTGCGTACCGCCAGCTTCAGTGAAGCGAATTAAGGCCACCAGAATGTGATGCAGGCCAAACGGCAACAGCAGACGTTCACCGGTACCAAACAGCATCGGACCAAAATCACCGGCGCTATTGATGATGTTACCCAAGCCAGTGATACCCATGGCGAAGAACGGCCAAATCAGCGGAATGACCAGCCCGACCAGTCCCATCACGACCGACGAGATGATCGGTACAAAACGGGTACCACCGAAGAACGCCAGCGCATCCGGCAGACGAATGTTGTGGAAACGCTCATGCAGCATCCAGACAATGATCCCGGCGATTACCGCACCGAGGATCCCGGTATCGATCGACTGGATCCCCAGAATATTTTGCACGTTGTTGGCTTTGAGGATCGCTGCGTCAGTGGTAGGTAAAATACCTTTGGCCGTTAACCAAAAGTTGACGGCCAGGTTCATTACCGCATAGCCGACAAAACCGGCAAAGGCCGCAACGCCTTTGTTTTCGCGCGCCAGGCCAAGCGGGATAGCGATACAAAACATCACCGGCAGAAAACTAAATGCGAAGGATCCGACTTTGCTCATCCAGGTAAACAGCGCCTGCAACATCGGGTTCCCCAACGCGGGGATCAGTGTAATGACATCATGGCTGCTTAATGAGCTGCCGATCCCCAGCATGATCCCGCAAAACGAGAGCAGTGCTACGGGCAACATAAAGGTTTTGCCCAACTGCTGGAAAAATTCCCATAACGTGACTTTTGGTGTGGTTCTCGTCGTCATCTAACGACTCCTTGTAAAAAATCGACCAACGAATGATGGCGAGAAGATAAAACGTTTTACCTAATTTTAGTGCGTTACAAATCACATTATCGAAGGATAATAGGGCGTATAAATACGGATGATTGATAAAACGTTTTATCCATCACGTTATCAGGGAGCTTTCTGGTTTTATGGCTATAGCCAAAAAAATAACCATTCATGATGTAGCGCTGGCGGCCGGTGTCTCAGTCAGTACCGTCTCATTGGTTCTTAGCGGCAAAGGGCGTATCTCATCAGCGACCGGAGAACGGGTCAATGCTGCCATCGAACAACTGGGGTTCGTACGTAACCGCCAGGCATCGGCGCTGCGTGGCGGGCAGAGTGGGGTTATTGGGTTAATCGTTCGCGATCTCTCGACGCCGTTTTATGCCGAACTGACGGCAGGACTGACGGAAGCCTTAGAAGCTCAGGGGCGGATGGTATTTTTACTGCATGGCGGTAAGGACGGCGAACAGCTGGCCCAGCGTTTCTCGATGTTACTCAATCAGGGTGTTGACGGGGTGGTGATCGCCGGAGCCGCAGGCAGCAGCGACGCGTTACGGCAGTTGGCCGGTGAAAAAGGTATTCCGGTAGTGTTTGCTTCACGCGCCAGCTATCTGGATGATGCTGACACCGTCAGACCCGACAATATGCAGGCTGCGCAGCTGTTAGTTGAGCATCTTGTCGGGCATGGTCATCAACGAATCGCCTGGTTAGGGGGACAGAGCTCCTCTCTGACCCGTGCAGAACGCGTGGGGGGATATTGCGCCACGCTGCTTAAATTTGGACTGCCTTTTCACAGCGATTGGGTACTGGAGTGCGCCTCAAGCCAGAAGCAGGCCGCAGACGCCGTGACGGCGCTACTACGGCATAACCCGACCATCAGTGCGGTGGTGTGCTATAACGAAACTATCGCCGTTGGGGCTTGGTTTGGCCTGATGAAAGCAGGGCGACAGAGTGGTGAAATTGGCGTTGACCGTTATTTTGAACAGCAGATCTCGCTAGCCGCCTTTGCCGATGTGGCAGAGAACGCTCTGGATGATTTACCGATTATTTGGGCCAGCACGCCTGCGCGTGAAATGGGATATACACTGGCTGAACGCGTACTCCAGCGAATCAGCAGTGATGAGGGGCATTCGCGCAATCTGACGTTATCCGCCAGACTGGTGACGCAAAAGTAATGCGCCAGAGGTAAAAAAGCCCGATAAATCGCTTTATCGGGCTGTGGCGGACATCACGCAGATGGAAATTACGGCTGCGGCATGGCCGGGGCATCTGGTGCGGAAAGTGTTGGCATACCAAACATGCCGACAAACTCATCCAGCGGCATTTTTTGGCCGTTGAGCGTCACCTGACCGTTTGCGTACTGCAGGCTGGAGCCGATGGTGTTGTCCTGTACCGTCGTGATGCGGAACATTTGACCCATCGCAGCAAGACCATTGACCTGCTGTTTCGCCATACCTGCCGCTTCTTCCTGCTGATATCCTTCCAGTTTGGCAATCTGGGTCATGAACTCAGTTGCCATATCCATCGGGATCGCCAGCTTTGCGTCCAGTGATTTCACTGAGCGATCCACTTCCTGGGCCAGCGTTTTTGGTTCTTCCTGGTTCGCATTCGGGTCTTTCAGGAACAGGGACAGATTAAAGCTGGTCTCACCCTTGGCATTTTTCCAGCTCAGTGGCGCAACGGTAATAACCGGCTCACCCTTCATCAGAATAGGCAGAGCGCTGAAGAACGCTTCGGTCACTTTCTGCTGATACAGTTCCGGGTTTTGCACTACGTCAATCTGTGACATCAATGCTTTGGTTTGGGCACTATACTGCTGGCTGAACTGATGTAATGCTTCGCCATCAATCTGGCCTACTTTCAGCGTCAGCTTACCGCTACCCAAATCTTGACCCTGCAATTTCAGGCTGTTGATCGTGTAATCCAGCTGGCTGTTGACGGTTTTACCCTCGTTAACCAGGTCTGATTTACCGTCGATGCCCATGCCTTCCAGCACCGCCAGCTCTTTGCCTTCGACGGAAATAGACAACTTATCAAGGGACAATTTCTGATCGCCAATACGCTCACCAAAGCTGGCAACCGAGCTTGAGCCATCCGTCTTCAGATTATTAAAGGTAACTTGTACTTTTTGGTCGTACTCGTTAACCGCATTGACCACGCCGCTTTGCGCTTCACCGGTCAGGGAAACCGCGTTACCGTCTTTGTCGGCGCTGAGCTGGAATTCGCCTCCGCTAAAGGCTACTTTCTCATCGCCTTTTTCGTAACTCAGCGGCTTGAGAGATATGTCAGAGCGGGTATCGCCGCTATAGCCCACGCGGGAATTGATGATGAAAGGTGACTCACCCTTGGCAATGTCAAATAACGGTTTGGTGACGTCATTATTCACCAGCGTGGTTTTGACTGCGGCCATCGCGGGTACCAGGTTGAATGACTTAAGCTGGGCTAGCGGGAAAGGGCCATGATCGACGGATTCATCCAAAATGATGCTTTGCCCTGGCTTCAGCCAGGCATTTTCCTGACCGGCAACAGGTTTCACCACCAGTTGCAGCTGGCTGCTGAACACGCCGCGCTGGTAGTTCTCATAACTCAGCTCAATGCCTGCCTCGGGCGAGAGGCGTTTGAGCTGATCGTTTGCCTGCGTCACCATCTCAGCAAGATGGGTTTCCAGTTTCTTCCCCGTGAACCAGGCGCCGCCCGTCCAGACGATTCCCAGTGCAACCACCACACCCGCAGCTACCAGCGTTTTTTTCATTTCGATATCCATAAAATAAATCCAGGCGTTTGAAGACGCCTGGAGGGGTGACATGTCTTTAACTCACTACTAGCTTAGCAAGAGTTGTTAAAAATATCAGTATCTTGCTACAGCTTGTTATAAACCCGCGCTAAACGACCGGTGCCGCTGACGTTCACCGGCGACTCATTGGCGCTGATAAAGGCTGATTCGCCTGCTTTCAGGACCAGACGTTGCTCACCCTTGCTCAGCACGGCTTCGCCCTCAACGCAGAACAAAATGGCGGCGCTGTGCTGGCTGATAGTGGCTTCACGGGCAGACAGTTCATGTAGGGAGAACGCGAAATCGTCAACCGGGATTGGGAAATCCAGTTCACTCTCTGTTTTGACTGGGGTTGTCAGCAGTTGATTCGCCGGTTTAGCGACAAACTGAACGTTTGCGACCAGTTCTGGAATATCGATGTATTTCGGCGTCAGTCCGGCGCGCAGTACGTTATCGGAGTTGGCCATGACCTCGAGCGCCACACCTTGCAAGTAGGCGTGCGGGGTTTCGGCAAACAAGAACATCGCCTCGCCTGGATTGAGCTTCACCACATTGAGCAGCAGCGGAGAGAACAGGCCGCTATCATCCGGATAGACATCCGCTATCAGACGGATAGTTTGCCACGGCTCACCCTGTTGGCTGTTAAGGGCAGATTTCAATACGGCCAGCGCACGCGATTTCTCTTCGCCCTGCATATTCAACAAGCTGGCGAAAAGGTGGCTCAGACGCTCGGCGTTGGGTTCCTGCAGGAAGTGAGCGATGGCCGGATGCGCACCAGACACTGGCTGTAGCAGTGCCACAATCTCGGAGAACTCGCGAAACGCATTCATCGCCAGGAAAGGCGTCAGGGCAAACACCAGTTCGGGTTTG
Organism: Citrobacter sp. C348; assembly: GCF_047467975.1. NCBI lineage: Bacteria > Pseudomonadati > Pseudomonadota > Gammaproteobacteria > Enterobacterales > Enterobacteriaceae > Citrobacter > Citrobacter sp. C348. The sequence goes on from NZ_JASJUJ010000008.1 coordinate 58,759, forward strand.
TGGTTAGGATCTTTGTAATTACGCTCGGCGGCGTCCATTGGGATCCCGGCGGCGTTTTCTTTGGCAAAGCCAACCTCAGAATTGTGTTTGTTCGGGTGGACCTGAATCGAAAGAGGCTGGGCAGCGCAGAGCACTTTAAACAGGAAAGGCAGTTCACCAAAGCGTTGTGCTACGGCATCACTTAACAGTGCTGACTTATCGTGCTCGATCACGTCACGCAGGGAAACCGTCTGGCCGTCGGCGTTCTGAACTCGAGAACTGCTTTTCGGATGGGCGCCCATCCACAGCTCAGCCATCGGTTGCTGGGTCGGATTTTCAATGCCATAAAGTTCCGTTAAGGCAGTTTTGCTTCCCCAGGCATAGTTCTGCACTGAGTTGATGAGTTTTTGCATTATCAAGCCCTGTTTCAATGTGGAATTATCTCTGACTATTAAACCAAGAAACCCACGGGGAAGTAACCTGCGCATGTAAAAAGTCGTACTTGTCTCAGTTTTTGTTAAAAAATTGTGTAGGATATGGTGACTCGCTTTTAATACCCTGAGCAATTCTGGTTGCACAAAGGCCGTTGCTGGCACAACCGGACCCGCGACAGGGAAGCAGGGCAATGGAACATCTGCCCAGAGAATAACCAGACCGAGCAGTAAGTGAGAGCACAATGTCAAACAAACCCTTTCATTATCAGCATCCTTTCCCCCTCAAAAAGGATGATACCGAATACTATCTGTTGACCAGCGACCATGTTTCCGTTACCGAATTTGAAGGCCACGAAATCATTAAAGTTGATCCGCAAGCCTTAACCCTCCTTGCCCGCCAGGCATTTCATGATGCCTCATTTATGCTGCGTCCGGCGCATCAGCAGCAGGTTGCGGATATTCTTCGCGACCCGGATGCCAGCGAGAATGACAAATATGTGGCTCTGCAATTCCTGCGTAACTCCGACATCGCGGCGAAAGGCGTGTTACCGACCTGCCAGGACACCGGTACGGCGATTATTGTCGGTAAAAAAGGGCAACGTGTCTGGACCGGCGGGGGTGATGAAGCCGCTCTGGCGCGTGGGGTGTATAACACTTATATCGAAGATAACCTGCGCTATTCGCAAAACGCCGCGCTGGATATGTATAACGAGGTGAACACCGGAACCAACCTGCCTGCGCAGATAGACCTGTATACCGTGGACGGTGACGAGTACAAATTCCTCTGCATCGCTAAAGGCGGGGGATCGGCGAATAAAACCTATCTGTATCAGGAAACCAAAGCGCTGCTCACGCCGGGTAAATTGAAAAATTATCTGGTCGAGAAAATGCGTACGCTGGGAACCGCAGCCTGTCCGCCGTATCACATTGCTTTTGTGATTGGTGGAACATCGGCAGAAGCCACGTTGAAAACCGTTAAGCTGGCGTCGGCAAAATATTATGATGAATTGCCGACTGAAGGTAATGAGCATGGTCAGGCGTTCCGCGATGTCGAGCTGGAAAAAGAGCTGTTGATTGAAGCGCAAAACCTTGGACTGGGCGCGCAGTTCGGCGGGAAATACTTCGCCCACGATATTCGCGTGATCCGCCTGCCGCGCCACGGTGCGTCATGCCCGGTTGGCATGGGCGTCTCCTGTTCAGCGGATCGTAATATCAAAGCCAAGATCAACCGTAAAGGGATCTGGATAGAGAAGCTGGAAAATAATCCCGGCAAGTACATCCCGGAAGAATTGCGTCAGGCCGGTGAAGGCGAAGCGGTGCGCGTCGATCTTAACCGCCCGATGAAAGAGATCCTGGCACAGTTGTCGCAGTATCCTGTCTCCACGCGTCTGTCACTGAATGGCACAATCATCGTCGGACGTGATATTGCGCATGCAAAACTGAAAGAGCGTCTGGATAACGGCGAAAGTTTGCCGCAGTATGTTAAAGATCACCCTATCTATTACGCCGGTCCGGCGAAAACGCCGGAAGGTTATGCTTCGGGTTCGCTGGGCCCAACTACCGCTGGGCGCATGGATTCATACGTTGATCAGCTGCAGTCTGCGGGTGGCAGCATGATCATGCTGGCAAAAGGCAACCGCAGCCAGCAGGTTACTGACGCCTGCCATAAACACGGTGGCTTCTATTTAGGTAGTATCGGCGGTCCTGCGGCAGTGCTGGCGCAAGGCAGTATCAAAAGTCTGGAATGTGTGGAATACCCGGAACTGGGGATGGAAGCCATCTGGAAAATTGAAGTGGAAGATTTCCCGGCGTTTATCCTGGTGGATGACAAAGGTAACGATTTCTTCCAACAGATTCAGACGTCGCAGTGCGCACGCTGCGTTAAGTAACGTCAGCCGCCCCTCGGGGCGGTTTTTTTTACCGCACGAACCACCAAACGAGGGTTTCATCCTCGTCAATACTCATAAGACCAATAGCGACTGGGCAATGTCGAAACATAACCTAATCAATTGTTAATATAAGGAGCAGGTCATGGTAACGGTACGCCGCGAAAATGATTCAATGGGGGCGATTGAGGTTCCGGCCGATAAACTCTGGGGCGCACAAACCCAACGATCGCTGGAGCATTTTCGTATCTCTACGGAGAAAATGCCGGTCTCGCTGATCCACGCGCTGGCGCTCACTAAACGTGCTGCCGCGAAGGTAAATCAGGACCTCGGGCTGCTGGCGGCAGAAAAAGCGAACGCTATCATGCAGGCGGCAGATGAAGTGCTGGCTGATAAACACGCTGACGAGTTTCCGCTGGCTATCTGGCAGACCGGTTCCGGTACGCAAAGCAATATGAACATGAACGAGGTACTGGCGAACCGGGCCAGCGAACTGCTGGGCGGTGTGCGGGGGATGGATCGTAAAATACACCCCAACGATGACGTCAATAAAAGCCAAAGTTCAAATGACGTGTTTCCCACGGCGATGCACGTTGCCGCACTGCTGGCTCTGCGTAAGTCACTGGTCCCACAATTGAATGTATTGATTAAAACCCTCAGCGATAAATCCCACGCCTTTGCGGATATTGTCAAAATTGGTCGTACGCATCTGCAGGATGCCACGCCGTTGACGCTGGGCCAGGAGATTTCTGGCTGGGTGGCGATGCTGGAACATAACCTGAAGCACATTGAAAACAGCCTGCCGCATGTGGCCGAACTGGCTTTGGGTGGAACGGCCGTTGGCACAGGGCTGAATACACATCCGGAATATGCTCGCCGGGTTGCGGATGAACTGAGAGTGATCACCTGCGCTCCGTTTGTTACCGCGCCGAATAAATTTGAAGCGCTGGCCACCTGCGATGCGCTGGTCCACGCTCACGGCGCGTTGAAAGGTCTGGCGGCATCATTAATGAAAATTGCCAACGATGTACGTTGGCTGGCATCGGGTCCGCGCTGTGGTATCGGCGAAATAGCGATTCCTGAAAACGAGCCCGGCAGCTCCATCATGCCCGGTAAGGTCAACCCCACACAATGTGAAGCCTTAACCATGCTGTGCTGTCAGGTAATGGGCAACGATGTGGCTATCAACATTGGCGGGGCCTCTGGTAATTTTGAGCTTAACGTCTACCGACCGATGGTCATTCACAACTTCTTGCAATCGGTTCGCTTGCTGGCAGATGGCATGGAAAGTTTTAATGCGCACTGCGCGACAGGCATTGAGCCCAACCGCGAGCGGATAGACCAGTTGCTCAACGAATCCCTGATGCTGGTGACCGCGCTGAATACCCATATCGGGTACGATAAAGCGGCGGAAATTGCTAAAAAGGCCCACAAAGAGGGGCTGACGCTAAAAGCCTCCGCGCTGGCGCTGGGCTACCTGAGCGAAGCGGAGTTCGACAGTTGGGTACGTCCGGAACTGATGGTCGGCAGCATGCGGCCGGGACGTTAATCCGCCACATACAGGTGCAGTCGGGGAATAATCAGTCTTAGCGGCTGCGCCTGTGGTTTAAAGCGGTGCTGTACGTTGTCGGCATCGTAATTCAGCAACTCGCCGATGTCCGGTACACTCATACCATTATCGTTATTAATCAATGCAATCAGTGGTGTCGGACATGCATATTGCACCTGTTTTTGCTGCCCTTTGTACCAGACGCGGGCGATGGGCTGGACTTTCACCGGTCTTTTGATTTTCAGTTTCGCCTGTTGCGGCAGGGCAGCGATGTCCTGATACTCGCGCTCCAGTCGAGCCTGCCACTCTTCACGCGTCCACGGATGTACACTGCGCGGTGAATTCAGGCTCTTTTCCAGCTGTTCCAGCACCTCATCACGTTTCAAATTTTTAATAATATGCTTATTGGCCCAACCGAATCGCAGGGTGGCAGGTTCTCTGACCACCGTCAGCGTACGATAAGCATTGAGGGTGATAAGCCCAGGTAAATGGCGATGCACCCATTCGAAACGTGCGGCGGGCGGTAGCCCTGAATCTACCGTCACAATATGTTCAAAGGTTGTTTTCAGCTGGTTGATTCGCTGGATTTGCGCTTCCAGCGTCGCCTGAGAAGGGCTGTCGACCTGATAGCACAGTACGCCGGGCAGGCGCACGGCGGCTTTACTGCTACGATTCTCGGACTGCTGCTGAATAAACAGGTGGCGGTAGTGGCGCAGTGCCAGATTTTCAGCCTCTTTACCTAAATGTTGTTTAACGTCGATGGCCTCCAGTGGGGCGTGCTCCGACTCTTTTGCTATTTCCGGCAAGGAGAACACGCGGGCAATCAGCAGCGTGTGCTGCTGCAGGCTTTCAGTGAGTTGCGCCAGTTCCTGTTCCATCTGGCGAAAAGTGCTGTTCAGACGTTCAACGAGATCGTAACGGGCCATAGGGTTACCATTTTAGTTACAACATACTTTTTTATAACACAGACAACGTAACCTGACCACCGAGCTGTAGGGGTCAGGCAGCGGAAAATTCAGGAATGTTATGCCAGACGGGCCAGCTAAAGGTGAAACGTGCGCCACCCAGTTCGCTTTCGTCACACATCACCGTCCCGCCCATGGCCAACGCAATTGAGTGGACGATAGCGAGTCCGAGTCCGCAGCCGCCGGTGGCCCGGTCTCGGCTGGGGTCGAGGCGCACAAACGGTTCAAAAACTTGTGCGCGGGCGTCAAGTGGAATGCCGGGGCCATCGTCTTCGACGATCAGCATCGCCTGATTACCCTGTAGCAGCAGGCTGGCGTTAACCGTAGACTGGCAGTAGCGTAGGGCGTTGTTGAGTAAATTATCCAGGACGCGCTCCATCAGGCGCATATCCAGCGCACCGTAATCGCCGGTGGCTAGATGGCGCAGGCGCACCGAGCGTTCAGGATTTACGCTTTGCACATCGTCCAGATGGGTTGTGAGCCATGCGGGCAGGTTCGGCTCCGTGAGGTTTAACTCATTCTGCGGTCTGTCGAGTCGCGCGTAGGTGAGCAATTCTTCAATCAGCGCTTCCAGTTGACTAATATCGCGATTCAGTGCCTGGGATTCCTGCCCGGTGAGGTTATCGCTCATCTCCAGCCGGTAACGTAAACGGACCAGCGGCGTGCGCAGTTCGTGGGCGATACCATCAATCAGCTGCTTTTTACTGGCGATCAGCGCATTGATATTATCCGCCATTTGGTTAAACGCCACGCCGAGTCGCTCAAAACTGGAGCCGCTGTCAAAATGCAGTCGCTCGCTCAGGTGGCCTTCGCCAAAACGTTGTGCAGCTGCCTCCAGCCGGAGCATCTCCTGCCAGTGCGGCCGCATCCAGATAAACACAGGGAAGGCCAACGAGATGGCAATGAACGCCATCAATGCAACGTCCAGCAAGCGCATTTGATGCAGAAAATAGAGATAGGGCACCGGGCCAACGGCAAGGACATAATGGCTGCGTGGAATACGTTGAATAAAGGTGTACTGATCGTCGAGCGCCACAATATCACCTTCACGCAGGCGCTGCTGGGTGGGAGCATCCAGATGGTATTTGTTCAGCGGTTCCACGCGCAGATCAAAAGAGAGGTTTAAATCCATCTCTTTCAGGGTCTTACCCCAGTCTCGTGGTGGGATCTCGCGAAGTTCACTACGCATTAAATATAATGAACTCTTCATTAAGTCATCGAGTGACTGCCTGCCTGCGCGTTCTGCGGTGAATTTATATACCAGGCCGACCAACAGGGTCATCACCAGAAAGCAGACGAACAGCAACAGGTAAAACTGCACAAACAGTTTTTTCATGAAATACCACCGGAATTTCAATATGTTAATTAGTACGCGTTTTCCTCCGAGGGCATCAGGGGGACACTGTTTTATCCTCCGATGCGCGGGTTCAGACATTGAGTCTGACTATCGTCAAGCGCGCTTATCCCGGCAGAGTACACTGTATAAACCCTTTCTGCATTCTCATGGTCCATGAGACCCGTAATAAATGCAGCATGTCTGGAATGGGCGATGGCGGCGAACACCTGCGCGCTGGCTAAAGCCTCTCAATGAACTGCGCATATGAGGAATGGACCGGAGTTGTTCGATATAACCATGTCGCCGGTTGGCAGCTGACGAATGCCAAAAATACGTTCGATACCGGGAAGAATTGGCATCAAATACTTCTTTTCCATCGCCTCTGGTACGCTGTCGCTGCCTGCATAAGATGCCGTTAACACCTGCATACGATATTCGGTGGGGGCAATTCGCTCATAGCTATATATAATGGTGCGGTTCAGAGCATACATTTTTTCGGCATCGTGGATATTCCCTGAGATATGTACATACGCCTTTCCACTGTGGGTGAATGACACGCTTTGGGTATAATTCAAAAAAGGAACGTTGCCCTTGTTGGTGTAAAAAGACGCGGTTGATGATGAGCAGGTAAAGTTCAGGTTATGCCGGGAATACCAGTAACCCACAGCCAGAAAAATAATCAGCAGGAACGTACCAATGCAGTATAAGAATAGCGGACTCTTTTTCATCAGCGGATCCAAGTGTAGTAATAAATATTCTGACAAGTATCTCGATTGTCATCCCACTCAATGCAGCGGGTGAACATAACCCGGGCAGGTTTGTGCAGATGTAATGCTTCCTGCGCATATATATAAAAAGCGGTTGTTTTTGTGCAGATCTGATTATTCATTTCCAATGCTTTTTTTGCGACAGCGAAGCTTGAGGCATCAGCTACGTCGCTTTTTACTCCTGAAATATCGTAGACCGGGCATCCTTCTAATTCACCAATTTTACGCGGTATTATTTTATCTGGCTGATAAGTGTACAGGAATGTGCCTGCTAGTAACACCGCGAATACCATTATTCCCGCGGCATACTTGGGCCAATGAGTCACTCGCCGATGTGCGGTGATCTTTTGCGAGACGCTAATATCTTTGCTCAGATAATATCCTGCGCGCGGGACGGTAACGATAATTTCCTTATCACCAAGATACCCGGACAAGATTTTTCGGAGCAAGCTGATGTACTGATTTAACGTATTTGATGAAGAGGCAACACCTTCTTTCTCCCATATCTCATCAAACAACGTGTTGCGCGTCACTAACGCACCATGGTGTTGAACCAGATAAGAGAAAATTTTGTTTGCGATTGTCGTTAAATGGGTCGCTTCGGCTATTTTTTCGTCATTCCGTCGCAAAGTCCCGTTCAGGGCGTCATAGATGACGATGTCATCAATGAGATACAGCATCGCTCGTCTCCTTATGTAGAGCATTTCTATATGATAGACCTATATTTCCGCTTTGTGATTAGATGTCATATGTTAATCTTGATATGGATTTATAATCTATTCAATCATTATAATTCAGTTATATATGCTATAAATATATAATGCAGCGGATTATAATGTTGCCTCCAGGCGGAATCATCTGAATACTGTGCTCATCGAAACGGACGGAATTCTCGTTCCGTACAGTAATAGGACAGGGGCACAGAGATGATGAGTACCCTCACAACTTGCGCGGCTCACCGGTGGCAGGCTGATATTGAACATTTCCGCCTCGAACCGCTTATTGATTTAGTGGCAAATCGTATTGTCGGATATGAAGTTTTAAGCAAATTACGTTACGAACGTAATCCTGAAAAATGGTTTGCCAATGTCTCCGGCCGTCAGTTGGTCGAGTTATTGCTGCAGCAGATCGAGCGCGTGACCGACAGCATTGTTGATAGGTGTTTTTATAACTTATCCATTGATGGATTTATGTGTCTGAGTCAACTGGATATTGAGCGCATCGCTACGTTTAATAATATATGCATCGAGATATCTGATGCGTCTGCGCTCAAGTTTTTCGATGCTAAAACCCGCTATTTGTTTTTTAAAAAACTCCGGAGCTTACGTTCTTATGGTGTAAAAATATGGGTGGATGATTTTACTTTTGCAGATTTGGTGAGCTTGCCTGAATATAATGGTAACGTTGATGGTATTAAAATAGATAAAAGCGAAATTAACTCCCCTGTGCTGAAAAACATCATTCACTCCGTTAAGACAGTTATGGGAGATATTCCAGTGCTGATCGAAGGTGTGGCATCGGAAAACGAATTTATTACCGGTATTCAATCTGGGGCTGATATTGCTCAAGGCTACTTCTGGAAAGAAGAGAACCTAATTGCAAATTGATGCTTTTTTAATTTCATGCTGTTTTAAATGCAGTATTTCAATTTTTAACTGAAAAGGTTATAACAATGCTTCATTGTAAAATGAATCCGCTTTCTTTATTGATCGCTTCAGCACTAGCTTTTGCACCGCTGGCGCAAGCCACGGAAATAATGGCTGGCGAGAAGATTGATGTTAATGATGGAGAATTGGTTGAAGATGTGTCTGTTAATAAAAAAGGGACCTTGAACATTCTTTCTGGTGGTAAATCACAGGGGACTCAGATTAATTTTTATGGCACGGAAAATGTTCTTTCCGGGGGCATTTCTGAAAATGCATCGGTACACGAAAGTGGTACCCAGAATGTTTCAGGAATAGCCAATAATACTCAAGTGTCATCCGGAGGAATTCAATATGTTGATGACAGTGGGATTGCTAACAATACCACAGTGGGCGGAGGCAACTCGGGAGTCTACGGTGCCCAATATGTTGAAAGGGGGGGGAACACAACCGGCACGGTTGTTATTGCATTAGGTTCCCAGTACGTCAAGGATGGTGGGTACACAAGCGGCACCGTGATTAACGGTGGATTTCAGAATGTCCTGGGGGGGATTGCAGAAAATTCCCAGCTTATCGACGGTCAACTCACCGTTGAAGGCGGGGTTGCCAATAATACCGTCCAGACCGGTGGTGCTATTGCAATTCGCGAAGGGGGGACGGCGAACAATACCATTTCTCACGAAGGGACCATCCGTGTAGAGGGAACGAACAACAACAACCAACTGTTCGGCACCGCCTATGAAACGATCGTCAATGGCGGGGTCTCGGAAGGTTCTGTCCTGAATGACCATGCGACCCAGGTGGTGACGTCAAAAAGCGTCACGAATAATGCCACCCTGATCGGCGAGACGTCGAAGCAGTCTGTCATGCTGGATGGATTGGCAGTGGGGACAACGCTCAAAAATGGTACGCAGAATGTTTACGGTACCGCGCGCCAAACAACCATCTGGGGTGGTACGCAAAATATCGAAGTAAACGGGATAGCACAAGGCACGACGTTAGAAACGGAATCCGCAAGCCAGGTGGTTAAATCTAATGGGACCGCAAGCAATACGACGATTAATGGCGGTTTACAGATCGTGCAGTTTGGTGGTACGGCTAAAAATACAACGCTCAACATGGGAGCTCAGGCTGTGCGTGCCGGGGCGGTAGTGACCGATACAACTATCAACGGTGGCGAAAGTTATGTTGCGGGCGTGGCGATGCGCACTGAGATAACCGACGGTCTGATGCAGATTTATACCGGTGGTATAGCGATGGATGCCGACGTTAAGGGCGGACTTTTATCACTGGATTCAGGCGCTCAGGCAGCCGGTAAAACACAGGTAGGCAATGCGGGTCAGATGCTGATGCAGGCGGGAGCGAAGGCGACAGACATATCGTTAAATAAAGGCACTCTATCCATTGGGACACTGTCGGAAGAGGCTACCTTAACGTCTGTTCAGGTTGATTCGCTCACCATGAAAGACGGCACGGTTGCGTTCCAGCCAGGCGAAACGGCTCGTTATACGGAACTGAAAATTGGTGAATTAACGGGCACAGGTCATTTCCTGCTGAACACCTCACTGGCGGATAGCGCAGCGAACTTTGTCACTATCGAAAGGGGGAACGGTAGCTTCGGCATCGCGGTAGCCGATTCTGGTAAAGAGATTGCCGATCATACCGATCTGACCGTCAACCTGGTTAACGATAAAGGCGGCGACATCGATTTCACCCTGCAATCTTCACGCGGTGACAGCACCCGCGCTGTCGACGGCGGTACCTATATGTACGTGCTAAAGCAGGAGGCTGGAAAAGATGCCATGGCGGGCAACGTTTGGTATCTCGGCGCGATGACCGATGAAAACGGTGGTGGAAATGGTGGCGATGGTGGAGATGGCGGCAATGGTGGAGATGGTAATACTGGTGGTAATGGCGGTGATGGTAATACTGGCGGCAATGGCGGCGGCAATCTGGCGGTTACCCCATCGACGGACGCTGTACTGAGTCTGGCAAACGCGGGTCTGAACATTATGCGTGGAGAAATGGATGGCCTGCGCACATACCGCCATGGCCGCAGTCAGAGTGTTTCGCACGGTGAAGGTAGCGTGTGGGGGCATTATCTTGGCAAAAAGAGTGCCACTGAAACCAGTAATGGCGCAGCCTATAAGCTGTACCAGAATGGAATGGAGTTCGGCAGCGACGTGGTGAGCGTCTTTGGAAATGGCCGCCTCGTTACTGGTGGCGTTGTCTCCCTGACCAGCAACAATGTTAAGCATGCTCGAGGGGGCACCAGCACGGTCGACAGCTATGGTCTTGGGGCATACGGTACATGGTATGACAACAGCAGTTTCTATCTGGATGGTGTAATGAAAGCCAATCGACTGGAGAGCAAACTGAACGCGCGCATGACCAACGGTGGAACAACGTCGGGTGAATGGCATCAGTATGGCTTAAGCAGTGCCCTGGAAGCGGGATATACCTTCATGTCGATGGCGTCTGTTCGCGTAGAGCCGTTTATGCGCATGACCGGTACTTATATCAACGATGCAAACGTCACGTTGAATAATGGTATGAAGGCGAATACGGGTAAGGCACGTTCCTTAACGGCTGAAGCAGGTAGCCGCTTCGGAACGGATTTTAGCGCGGGTCATACTGCTTTTCGCCCGTATCTGAGCATCAGCGTCGAACAGGAGTTAGCGCACTCGAACGAAGCGGTGATTAACCAGGGTAATTCTTTTAAGAATAACCAGGATGGGACGTCTGGAAAATATGCCGCTGGCATGACCGTTAGCCCGGCTAAAGATGTAACGCTGTATGGTGAATTTAACTACCGTCAAGGCCGCTACATAGAGGAACCGATTCAGGGAGTCGCAGGGATCAGTATTAGTTTCTAACCTCGAAGATCTGCGCAGGGGGAGTGCTCTTCCCCCTCATTCAGAGGGTATATAAAAGTGACATATCGAATAGAAACACGAAATTGCTACTTACGGCTTGCGCTGGAACGGCTGGAAGAAATCAGTGATCACAGCGTCGATACCTGCATTATTGATCTGGCCTCTTTTCCTTCATTGACAGAGCTTATTCGCATTGTCAGTCGCAATGAGACCTGCGCCAGGTTTATTTTTATCGGTAATCGCGGGAGCTTCTCTTGTGCTCTGGCATCGCTTGTCTCCGTAGATTCGAAAGCCTCTCTGCGAGGCTACTACGAAAAGTTGCGGCATTGTCCAGGAGTGTCTTATGACATGGCAATGACGTTGCTTATCAATCTCAAAACCATGGCAAACCTGACACACAGGGACATGACTACTGTACATAGCCTGTTGCTCAACGACTCAATGAAAAGCGCAGCTGGGCAAATTGGTACCAGACCTAAGTTGTTTTATCATCGAGTCGACACGCTGGTGAAGAAGATGAATATGCTTAACCGGCTTCAGACGCAGCATTTTTTTCGTCGTGAATTTCGGCCTGATTATGTGCAGGAGAGGATTAACGAGCATGTTCGACTTTCGGTTCGGCGGCAGTTGGGTCTGGTTAACAGTCTCGTCTTAACAGAGTAATTGCTGCTGGCGGTTGTCTTTGTGCAAGGTGAGCGCGCGTTATGAGGGGAGCATCATCTAAAAAGCCCGTATTGGATGCGGGCAAAAATACTGAAAGTCATCCTTCAGCAATAATCGCTGAACTATAATTAACCAGGAAGTTGAACAGTCTCTACCCGTGGCGATAACACAAAAATCTCTTATAACTCCCTCGTATTGAATACCATTTCCCTCACGGACTCTTTATTTTTCACACACAGCGTATGTTGATGATTTCCATTGATAATGACATGTCATGCGATTTTTATAGCCTGGTTATCAATGGTTCAGCGTTGCCATACGACCACGAATGGAATGATTAAAATGAAGAAATTATTTGGTCTTATTGCTTCACTGACCTTTCTGTCTGGCCCGGTTTTTGCTGCGTCGGCGCCAGACTGCGTGAAGGTCGATAACGCTCAAATCGAAGCGCTATTTGATAAGTGGAACGCATCGTTAAAAACGGGCAACGCGAAGACGGTTTCAGAAAACTATCTCAGCGATGCGGTGTTGCTGCCAACTGTATCCAATAAAGCCCGCTTAACGGATGCTGAACGCGTTGATTATTTTGAGCATTTTCTGGCGAAGAAACCTACCGGGAAAATTGATACTCGTACTATTCGTCTGGGGTGCAACAAGGCAATAGATACCGGGACCTACACATTTACCTTCGCCGATAAATCTACCGTTTCAGCACGATATACATTCACTTACGCATGGGATGGAAAAGAGTGGAAAATCTCTACCCATCACTCTTCAGCGATGCCTGAGGGGTAAATAAAGTGCAGGGGGCGAGAATTAAGCGCTCCCTGCTTTTATCGAGGTTGTGATTTTATTTTATTCTGTAATTTACCGTTTACCTATCGAAAAAACAGGATAAACGATCTGTTTTTGAATCTGGTGTTTGGCTCTTTCTCGAGGGCTATATTTTTGAAACTAGCATAAAATTCTGTACAGGCGCAGGTGTCGCCCTGACCCGTCATCGCTATAATGCGGTAAAAATCTCGCTAACGTTCCCATCAGCGATTCACTCAGGCTGAAGAGGGTGCAATACTTTGGAAAGCATATGTTCAGTAGCTGGCTTAGCCGATGGGGCCTTATCCCTGATGGGATTCCCATTGTGACTCATACGTCGCATCTTTTACCCGTAACAACAATTCACGGTGGCAAGAAAGCCATTCTTAAACTTACTGATGATGACAGTGAGCGAACCGGCTGTCAGTTAATGGCCTGGTGGAACGGGAAGGGCGCGGCGAGGGTGCTGGCTCATGAAGATGGGGCGATTCTTTTAGAACGGGCCACCGGGACGCGATCGTTGACGGATATGTCCCGAGCGAACCAGGATGAGCGAGCCTGCCGCATCATTTGTCATACTGCCCGTCAGCTCCATGTTGTGCCAGATGCGTCTACGCCTCTGCTCACGCCACTTGAACACTGGTTTCGCGATCTTGCGCCGACAGCAGAACGTTATGGCGGGATTATGCTTCGTTGTGCGCAGGCCGCTAACATACTGTTTTCCTGCCCGCAAGATGTCGTGGTGCTGCACGGTGATGTACACCACGGTAATGTGCTTGATTTTGGTCCGTCAGGATGGCTGGCCATCGATCCGAAAGGGGTGTTGGGTGAACGTGGGTTTGATTACGCCAATATTTTCACCAATCCCGATCTTGCCGAACCCGGTATTGGCATCGCCATTGATCCATCGCGTTTCACCCAACGCGTCAACATCGTTTCAGAGGCCGCCGGACTTGACCGCGAGCGTCTTTTGCTGTGGATAGCCGCCTGGTGTGGGCTCTCTTCAGCCTGGTTTCTGCAAGACGGGGGCAGCGCGGCAATCCCCCTGCACGTGGCGGAGCTCGCGTTTGCTGAACTGGATTCAGGGTCTCTGCAACTTTGATCTACGACACGCGTCTGTAATTTTAAACCGTTATCATTAGGCTGATAAATATTTGGATTACTAATCAGTAAATGGCAGGTTATGTTGTGTCTTTAATGAATGAGTTAATGGGCCGAAAAAAATGAACGCGTTGTTTTCAGTGTGCAAAAAACGCCCGGATATTATGTTACTGGTGGCGATTTTGGTCAGTGCAAACATTGTGGCGTGGCTGTGGGCTTTCACGGTCTTTAGTCAGCATACCTCGCTTCTGGCGCTGAGCCTGGTCGCCTGGTGTTACGGTCTACGCCACGCCGTGGATGCCGATCATATCGCCGCCATCGACAGCGCAACCCGTAAGCTGATGCAGCAGAAGAAGCGCGCATTGACCACCGGAGCGTGGTTTTCGCTGGGTCATTCCACCATTGTGGTACTGGCAAGTATTGGCATAGCGCTTACTACCAGTGTGTTTAAACATCATATGGCATGGTTGCAGAATGTCGGGGGCGTGATCGGTACGGCCGTTTCTGCCGCGTTCTTGCTGGTTCTCGCGACGATCAACCTGATCATCTTCTGCCAGGTCTGGAAGGCATTCCGCCAACTGAAACGTACGGGTACCTACGACGGGACCTCGGAACATGTCACGATTTCAGGGCCCCTGAGTTGGCTCTTCCGTTCGGCCTTCAGGCTGGTGGGCAAAGACTGGCATATGTATTTTGTCGGCTTTTTGTTTGGGCTGGGTTTTGATACGGCCACAGAAATTTCGCTGTTAGGCATTTCTGCTTCAGGTGCTTCCAGTGGGATGTCCATCTGGTCCATTCTGGTGTTTCCGGCATTGTTTACCTGTGGCATGGCGTTAATTGATTGCCTCGACAGTATTCTGATGGTCGAGGCCTACGGCTGGGCCTTTAATAAGCCGCAGCGGAAGCTGTATTACAATATGACCATCACCGGAACCTCGGTGATTGTGGCGGTATTTATTGGCGGGCTGGAAGCGTTAGGATTACTGTCTGATGCGTTTTCACTTCAGGGTGGAATGTGGGATACGGTAAGCAATATGAGTGGCCACATGGGGAATGTTGGTTTTATGATTATTGCTGTATTTCTCGCCTGCTGGATCTTCTCTGCGCTGAATTATCGCTGGAAAAACTATGACAGGTTGACGCTCAGCTAACCTAAATAAAGCCTTCCTGTCAGCGGGAAGGCTGTTATCTGGCTCCGTTCTGAACGGTTATTCCGCCTCGCTGATCTGCGTTGATTGTGGCTGTCCGGCGGTTTCTTTACTCAACATGCGGTTAGCCAGCACGCCCGACATCATCGAACCGTTGACGTTTAATGCAGTCCTCGCCATATCGACAATCGGCTCAATAGCAATAAAAATCCCCACCAGCGCGACCGGGAAATTCAGCGTGGAAAGCACAATCAGTGCGGCAAACGTCCCACCACCACCGACGCCCGCCACCCCAATCGATCCCAGCGCAATCGCCGGTAGCATCGCGAGCAGAAAATGTACCGACAGCGGATCGATGCCCATTGTCGGTGCAATCATTGCCACCATAATCGCAGGGTAAATCCCGGCACAACCATTCTGGCCCATGCTGGAACCAAATGAAGCCGCAATATTGGCAATGGTATTTTGTACGCCAAATTTTTCCTGTGCGGTAATGGCCAGTGGAATAGAGGCAGCGCTGCTGCGTGAAACAAACGCAAAGGTTAAAACCGGCCACACGGTTTTAAAATAACGCACAGGATTGTTTCCGCTAAGCAGCAAAATTAGCGCATGCACGATAAACATCATCAGCACGGCAATGTAGCAGGCGGCAATAAAGCCTAACAAACTGGCAAATTGTTCAAACCGATAAGCGGAAAATACGCCAGCCATTAATGCCATCACGCCATAGGGGGTGAGGGCAATAACGATGCGCACCATTTTCATCACCCAAATCTGGATGGCGTTAATACCCGCGCTTAATTTTTCACCTTCTTGCGGTGCATCTTGTTTTACTTTTAATAATGCCACCCCGGCAAGCAGAGTGAAAATCACAATACCAATAACAGAAACGCTTCTGGCCCCGGTAAGATCGAGGAAGATATTGGTGGGGATCAGTGAGGTGACCAGTTTAGGCAGAGAGACCGCCGCTGTTTTACTCACATCTTCAGCTGTCAGTGTCGACTGCATATGGCCAAACGCGCTGGCATCCAGACCTAAAACGTGGGCGGTGAGCAGGCCAACAAATCCGGCAATCATCACCAGGCAGAGCATGCACCCTACGATGGTGAGCGACATTTTGCCAATTCCGGAGCTGTTTTCGAGCTTATTAATCGCCGAGAGGATAGAGATAAAGATGAGCGGAACCGCAACCAGCTTGAGTAAATTGACGTAACCGTTACCGATGACGTTATACCAGTCGATAATTGTTTTGCTGTTGTCAGCTGCAATAAAATGCAGGGATAAGCCAATAAGGGCACCGATAAAAATGGCAATGAAGACGCTTTTGGACAGGGAGTGACTTTTTTGGTCGATTCTGAATACAGCCAATGAACAAACCAAAAATAACGCGATATACGCGGGAGTAACGAACATAATGTAGCCTCTTGCCTCATTCAGCACCTGAAATGCCGGAAAGAGAGTGTATTTTTGAAATAAAACGCTGAGCCATAGAGTCTCAGGACCGGGACGGATTATAGGGAGGGGGGCCGCGGACAGCCACACAAAAAGTGTGGTTCAGACCGGGATAAGGTCTTTATGCTTATCCGGTAGACAATTTTCGTGACAGTGTAACGTTAGGTGACGGATTCGGCTGGTCTAAAACCAGCCTGTCGGGTTATTTGCGCGGTTCATCATCCCAGGCGTGCGGGGCGAACAGATAACCTTTATTACGGATGGTCTTGATGCGGTACGGTTCTGTGGCGTTATCCAGCAGTTTCTTACGCAGTCGGGAAATCGCCACATCGACGCTGCGATCCATCCCGTCATAACTCACGCCGCGCAGATTTTTCAGCAACGCATCGCGATCCATAATGTGTCCCGCATGGGTTGCCAGTTCCCATAGTAGTTCGAAATCGGCGGTAGACAGAGAAACGGGGTCACCGGCAAGTAGTACGGAACGATTGGTTGGATCGATAGTTAGCGTACCAAAGCGCAGCGTGGTATGCGGCGTAAGGGTGGCCGCCTGAATACCTTTCGACTGCGCCGAATGATTGTTCTGGCGTAAATGCAGGCGCAGGCGGGCCAGCAGCACCGCTGGCGGAGTTGTTTTCAGAATGTAGTCACAGGCTCCCATTTCGAGCGCCAGTATATGGTTCATATCGCTGTCGAGAGACGTCAATAGAACAATGGGACCCTGCCAGCGTCCGCGTAAATCACGGCAGATGGTCATTCCGTCTTTACCTGGCAGCATAATGTCTAACAACACCAGGTCGGGTTGAACCTGCAGGATCTTCTCTTCAGCTAAATCGCCGCGAGGTTCAAGGACGACTTCGATATCGTGGCGCGCCAGGTAGGCGGCAATCAGCGAGCCGACTTCAGGATCATCTTCAACAAATACGATGGTGTTCATATCATTCATTTTGATTATAAAGTGCCAACATACACCGCCCCTGTTTTTCCTTCCATTAATCTTTTCTAAACAAGAACGCTTCCGTTATGCTAGAGGCTGATGTTATTGATGTGTTAAGGAAAAGTAATGGGGCTACTTTTAAAAGCGGCGCTGGGTGCGCTGGTGGTGGTGTTGATTGGCGTGCTGGCTAAAACAAAGAATTACTATATTGCCGGATTAATTCCGCTGTTCCCGACATTTGCGCTGATCGCTCACTATATCGTGGCCAGCGAGCGTGGTATTGAGGCGCTGCGCACCACAATTGTCTTCAGCATGTGGTCGATCATTCCCTATTTTGTCTATCTCGTTTCCCTGTGGTACTTCACCGGATTTATGCGCCTGCCCGTCGCGCTCGGCGGGGCAGTAGTCTGCTGGGGCCTGAGCGCGTGGTTGCTGATTATTTGTTGGGTAAAACTGCACTAACGCAGGTGGCGACCGCCATCCAGGGCAAAACTACGCCCGGTGACAAAACAGCTGGTCAACAGATAATCGATTAACTCAATGACCTCTTTCTCGCCGGGCGCGGTTTTCATCAGTGACTTGTTCAGAGCCTGCTGACGATATTCGGCGTCGTCATCTTCGTTAAACAGAATAAGCGATGGGGCGATGGCGTTCACTTTGACTTCTGGTGCCAGTTTACGCGCGAATGAGCGGGTCATGTTGTCCAGTGCAGCCTTGCTGGCGGCATACGCGATATGCTTGTCGCTGCCGCGCTCGACGACGTAATCTGTAAAATGGATGATGTCGCCGGCGGCGTGGCCGTGACCGCGCAGCAGGCCCTCCAGCGCGTGGTTGAGCAGGTAGGGTGTGTTGACATGGATCTGCATCATGCTGGACAACACGTCAGACAGCGGTTTACCGGGTTTTTCTGCAACCCAGGCGCTAGCATTGTGCACGATGGCGCGTAATCCATCCGTTCGGTTTTTTACGTCGTCAGCGAAGGCCAGCACGCCGACATCGGTCGAAAAATCGGCCTGAATGCACACCGCGCCGGCTTCTTGCAGACCATCAATCGATGGATAATGCGTACGATAGCTGATAATTACCGGCTGTTTTTGATTCAAAAAATGCCATGCAATTGCGAGGCCGATGCGACGGCCTGCGCCGGTGATAAGTATTGGCAGGGGCTTTTTACCCATCGTAATCTCCATTAACATCAAACGATGGGTATGACGTTTACCCCATCAACATCCAGGTAGCCGGAACGGCGGCGACCAGCAGCAGGCCGATCAAAACCAATTCCTGGCGGTTCAGCACGTTATCGTGCGTGTGCGTTTTTCTGGCGTAAAGAAAGACCAATAATCCTGGCGCATACAGCACCACAGACAGCAGCAGGTGCATTGGGCCAGAAGCATATAATAACCATAAGCCATAAATGCAGGCACCGACACCAACAGCCTGATGAATCGGGCGGGTGGCGATTTTCAGCAAAAATGCGCCAACCAGAAAATAAGGCACCAGAATCATCTCGGAGGCAATCGTCAGCAGCGTATTATAGTCAGAGCCTGTGAGCCAGATCAGCACCAGACACACCTGTACGCAGATATTGGTGAGCCACAGCGAAGACGACGGTGCACCTTGCGCATTTTGACGTGCGAAAATGCGCGGGAACGCTTTGTGCGTCGATGCCAGAAACGGCACTTCGGCTGCCATAATCGTCCAGCTTAAATAGGCACCACAGACGGAAACTATCAGACCGGCCGCAATAATAATTTCACCCCACGGCCCCATCATTTTGACCATCAGTCCGGCCATTGACGGGTTACGGATTTCAGCCAGTTCCGGGCGAGCAACCACGCCAAGGGAAAGTAGGGTAACCAACAGATAAACACCCAGCGCGGCCAATACCGCCAGCAGCGTGGCGCGACCGACATCGCGTTTATTGCGGGCACGTGCTGACACTACGACCGCGCCTTCTACCCCGATGAACACCCACAGCGTGATGAGCATGGTGTTTTTGACCTGTTCCCAGACCGGAACACCCAGCGCAATACCGGTAAAATCCAGAGTAAAGGTATCAAGCTTAAACAGCATAAAGGCCAGCACGACAAACAGACCCAGCGGCAATAATTTCGCCAGTGTCGCTACCAGGTTAATGCTGGCGGCGGTTTGTACACCGCGTAATACCAGAAAATGGACCACCCACAGCAGCACTGAGGCCCCGACGATAGACTGCCAGGTATTTCCATCGCCAAATAAACGAAATTCAGGCGTATCGGTGAAGAAGCTGAGTGCGGAAAAAACGATCACCAGATAAGAAACGTTGGCGATAACGGCGCACAGCCAGTAACCCCATGCCGAGCAGAAACCAATCAGTTCGCCAAAACCTTCACGGGCGTAGGTAAAAATACCGCCGTCCAGATCGGGACGGATGCGCGTCAGGATGAGCATGGCAAAGGCCAGCAGGAGAATTCCCGCGCCGGTAATCGCCCAACCAATCAGTAATGCGGCCGGGCTGGCAACCGCTGCCATATTTTGTGGCAGGCTGAAAACGCCCGCGCCGAGCATTGAGCTTAAAACCAGCGCGGTCAGTGCGCTCAGACCCAATTTCTTTTCCATTTGTATCCAGTGACAAAAACGAGAGTGAGAGAATAATTATTTTGGCAAACCGCATAAAAATGGAGGAAGCCACTAAGGCGCGGAATTTTACGGAGAGAAGGGAGCGCATGCAATGGGCATGGGGAGATTTGTGACTAAAAATGCGAAAGGCGGCAAAAAGCCGCCTTATATTGTTACTCGTGACCGTTATTTATACAGATCGGCACTGATGGTCACGTTGTTACCACGTTCCTGCCACTGACGGGTAATGTGGTAGTACTTGGCGCCTTTTTTCGCGGCACGTTTAGCAACCTGATAAGAAACTTCAGTCATGTTGCCGTAGTTACCGGTGAACTTGATGCTGTCAAACGGCACCATCATGGCGGCGGTTGCTTTGTTCAGTTCTTCTACTTTCGTACCATCCGGAAGCGTGACAGTGTAACGTCCACCTTTGGTTGACTGCGTTTCGAAGAAACGACCCACTTCTGCACTCGGAGATGCGGTGGTAGCTACGCCCGGGATCTCAACTTTCTTCGCGGCTTCGCCACCGGCTGCTAATGCTGCACGTCCGGCATCAGAATCAGCTGGGATGGCGTCAGGGCTTTGTACAACACGTTTTTTCGCATCGGCTTTATAGACAAATGCGGTAATACGCTGGTTGCCGCCCTGGTTGGCGTCCACCTGACGGACGATATAGAAAGAGTAAGCCCCTTTCTCTCTCGCCGCTTTGGTGATGGCGTCATTCACTTCAGGCTGGCTGCGGTAGAAACCCTGTACCGTGACGGTATCGTACGGTTCCAGCAACACGGCCTGATCTTTGGGTAATTCTACAACACCGTTGATGACGCGATTTTTGTTAGCTTCCGCTTTTTCCGCGTCGGCTTTATAAACGTCGGCAACAACACGCCAGTTACCGCCGCTGCCAAAATCTGAGGTATCAACAACGTAAAAGGAGGCTGCACCGTCT
This sequence comes from Citrobacter sp. C348, assembly GCF_047467975.1. Taxonomy (NCBI): domain Bacteria; kingdom Pseudomonadati; phylum Pseudomonadota; class Gammaproteobacteria; order Enterobacterales; family Enterobacteriaceae; genus Citrobacter; species Citrobacter sp. C348. The sequence continues at coordinate 79,852 of NZ_JASJUJ010000008.1, forward strand.
TTATCTGCACGGCGGGATACGGCGGCAACCGCATCACCGATAGCATTAAAACGGCCGGTCACCACAATGCGGTCATAGGGTTTCAGGGCAGCCGCTTGCTCCGGCGTCAATTCTGTCGCTGCGTTTACAGAAAAAGCAGTCGCAGAAAGAAGTGCGGACGCCAGGAGAGTGTTCTTAAGCTTCATAAAAATAATCCTTCGCCTTGCGCAAACCAGGTACTGGTATTGTTATTGACTAGAAACGTGGCTGATTATTGCATTTAAATTGTGTCAGTGTCTGCGTCATTTTTCACTCATCGTGCCAGCCGTCGTAACAACATCGATAACATTTAGTGATATGTCTAAAAATTCGGCATTTCAGCGTTAAAACTGATAAATCGGTTGAATTTCATAAGTTAATTTAATGTTAATCAATTGTTCCGTGGTGGCGCTTAATCATGTTTTGCCGCTTGGCTTGAGCGATTTATCGGCCTTTGCGGGCTATTTCAAGGGCATTATCCCTGTCTGCGGGTTAATTCATCCCGGTTTTGCGAATTTCATAATAAATACTGTTTTTTGGCGCTAGATCACAGGCGTTAATTTCAGTAGGTTATACAGAGTTTGTTACTGTTTTATTTTGTTGGGGTAACACTTACCTCTTACGTAAGTGCGCGCAGGCCGCTTGCGAACATTGATAAACCATCATCAAAAATACAGATGGAAGGGGACATTATGCGAATTGGCATACCAAGAGAACGGTTAACCAATGAAACCCGCGTAGCAGCCACACCGAAGACGGTTGAGCAGCTGCTGAAGCTGGGTTTTAGCGTCGCGGTTGAAAGCGGCGCGGGTCAACTGGCAAGTTTTGACGACAAGGCGTTTGTGCAAGCGGGCGCGGAAATTGTTGACGGGGATGCGGTCTGGCAGTCAGAGATTATCCTGAAGGTCAACGCACCAGAAGAATTTGAGATTCCGTTGTTGAATCCGGGGACCACGCTGGTCAGTTTCCTCTGGCCGGCGCAAAACCCGGAGTTGCTGCAAAAACTCGCCGAGCGCAATGTCACCGTGATGGCAATGGACTCCGTACCGCGTATTTCGCGTGCGCAGTCGCTGGATGCCCTCAGTTCGATGGCCAACATCGCCGGATATCGCGCCATTGTTGAAGCGGCGCATGAGTTCGGTCGCTTCTTTACAGGACAAATTACCGCCGCGGGTAAGGTCCCGCCAGCCAAAGTGATGGTGATCGGTGCCGGGGTGGCGGGACTTGCGGCCATTGGTGCGGCCAACAGCCTGGGGGCGATTGTTCGCGCCTTCGATACGCGCCCGGAAGTGAAAGAACAAGTGCAAAGTATGGGCGCTGAATTCCTCGAGCTAGATTTCAAAGAGGAAGCGGGCAGCGGCGATGGTTACGCCAAGGTGATGTCCGAAGCGTTTATCAAAGCGGAAATGGAACTGTTCGCCGCGCAGGCGAAAGACGTCGATATTATCGTCACCACCGCGTTGATTCCGGGTAAACCGGCCCCGAAACTGATCACCCGTGAAATGGTTGACTCCATGAAAGCGGGCAGCGTGATTGTCGATCTCGCTGCGCAAAACGGCGGTAACTGCGAATACACCGTGGCGAATCAGGTGACCACAACCGAGAACGGCGTCAAGGTTATTGGTTATACCGACCTTCCGGGCCGTTTGCCGACGCAGTCTTCCCAGCTATACGGGACCAACCTCGTTAACCTACTGAAGCTGCTGTGCAAAGAGAAAGACGGCAATATCACCGTGGATTTCGACGATGTGGTGGTGCGCGGTGTGACGGTGGTTCGCGAAGGTGAAATCACCTGGCCTGCGCCGCCGATCCAGGTTTCCGCCCAGCCTCAGGCGGCAGCAAAAGCTGCACCTGCACCGGTTGAAGAGAAAAAACCAGTCTCACCGTGGCGTAAATACGCCCTGATGGCGTTGGTGGTTATTCTGTTTGGCTGGCTGGCCGATGTGGCGCCAAAAGAGTTCCTTGGCCACTTTACCGTGTTCGCGCTTTCCTGCGTGGTCGGTTACTACGTGGTCTGGAACGTGTCGCATGCGCTGCATACGCCGTTGATGTCTGTGACGAACGCCATCTCCGGGATCATCGTTGTGGGGGCATTATTGCAGATTGGCCAGGGTGGCTGGGTGAGTTTCCTGAGCTTTATCGCGGTACTTATTGCCAGCATTAATATTTTCGGTGGCTTCACCGTGACTCAGCGCATGCTGAAAATGTTCCGGAAAAACTAAGGGGTAGCACATGTCTGGAGGATTAGTTACAGCTGCATACATTGTTGCCGCGATCCTGTTTATTTTCAGCCTGGCGGGGCTTTCTAAGCATGAAACGTCCCAGCAGGGTAATAACTTCGGTATCGCCGGGATGGCGATTGCGCTGATTGCCACGATCTTTGGTCCGGATACCGGCAACGTGGCGTGGATTCTGGTTGCCATGATCATCGGTGGCGCGATTGGTATTCGTCTGGCGAAGAAAGTCGAAATGACCGAGATGCCGGAGTTGGTGGCGATCCTGCACAGCTTCGTTGGCCTGGCGGCGGTGCTGGTTGGTTTTAACAGCTACCTGTATCACGAAGCGGGTCTGGAACCGATTCTGGTGAATATTCACCTGACTGAAGTGTTCCTTGGCATCTTCATCGGTGCAGTGACCTTCACGGGTTCTATTGTGGCGTTTGGTAAACTGCGCGGCAAGATATCCTCTAAGCCGCTGATGCTGCCGAATCGCCACAAGCTGAACCTTGCGGCGCTGGTGGTTTCGTTCCTGCTGCTGGTGCTGTTCGTGCGTACTGAAAGCGTGGGTCTGCAGGTTCTGGCGTTGCTGGTGATGACCATTATCGCGCTGGCGTTTGGCTGGCATCTGGTGGCGTCTATCGGCGGGGCAGATATGCCGGTTGTGGTATCGATGCTGAACTCCTATTCAGGATGGGCGGCAGCGGCGGCGGGCTTTATGTTGAGCAACGATCTGCTGATCGTTACCGGTGCGCTGGTAGGTTCTTCGGGTGCGATCCTGTCTTACATTATGTGTAAGGCGATGAACCGCTCCTTCATCAGCGTCATTGCCGGTGGTTTTGGTACCGACGGTTCTTCTACTGGTGACGATCAGGAAGCGGGTGAGCATCGCGAGATTTCCGCGGAAGAAACGGCAGAAATGCTGAAGGATTCGCACTCGGTGATTATCACTCCAGGCTATGGCATGGCGGTGGCGCAGGCACAGTATCCGGTGGCCGAAATCACCGAGAAACTGCGTGCGCGCGGCATCAAGGTGCGTTTCGGTATCCACCCGGTTGCCGGGCGTCTGCCGGGGCATATGAACGTGCTAATGGCGGAAGCGAAGGTGCCTTACGATATCGTGCTGGAAATGGATGAAATCAACGATGATTTCGCCGATACCGACACCGTGCTGGTTATCGGCGCGAACGATACCGTTAACCCGGCGGCGCTGGACGATCCGAAAAGCCCAATTGCCGGCATGCCTGTTCTGGAAGTGTGGAAAGCGCAGAACGTTATTGTGTTTAAGCGCTCAATGAATACCGGTTACGCCGGCGTGCAGAACCCACTGTTCTTTAAAGATAACACCCATATGCTGTTTGGCGACGCCAAAGCCAGCGTGGATGCGATTCTGAAAGCGCTGTAATTATTACCAACATGTCATACGGCCTCCCAGGAGGCCGTTTTTTTATGGCACATTCCGCTTATTAGCGAGAGAGACGGCTTCACGCTTTATTGAGATCGCCCAGCAAAACGGCAATGCTTTGGCCGCCTTCAGTTTGCTCAAGTGCGATTTTAACGATGATGGTGAGTGGGACAGAAAGCAGCATGCCAACCGGCCCCAGTAACCAGCCCCAGAATATCAACGACAGAAAAACCACCAGCGTCGATAGCCCCAGTCCGCGTCCCATGATGCGCGGTTCGAGAATGTTACCGAATATCAGGTTAATCGCCAGATAGCCCGCCAGCACCACCAGGGCGTCGTAGAATCCGCTAAACACCAGTACCTGAGCAATAGGGGGGATCGCCGCCAGCACGGAGCCGATATTGGGGATATAGTTTAGCGCGAAGGCCAGCAATCCCCAGACAAACGCGAAGCGGACATCCAGCGCGGACAGCATGCCCCAGGCGACCAGTCCGGTGACCATACTGATAGCTGTTTTAAGGACTAAATAGTGCGACACGCTGTCGATTGCGCGTTGAATTGCTGCCATGCCCTCGACCGGTCTGCTCATCATTTGTTTGAGTTTGCCGGGTAACTGTGGCACTTCCAGCAGCATAAACACGACCGTCAGCAGCAGTAAAAAGATCGATGACATGGCATTGGACAACTGCGTCAGCAAATTGGTCACCAGCGTCATCGCCGCATTAGGGTCGATGTACTTCACGAGTTCGTCGACGGATACGCCAATTCCCGCGCGTTGCAGCCACGGTTCGATATTTTTCAGCGGGATAACCAGTGAAGAACGGTATTGTGGCAGCGTTCTTGCTAATTCATTTAAGGATGTACCTAAATATGCCAAAAGCAACACCATTAGCATAACAATAATAACCACCAGCAATGACACGGCTAATACCCGCGGAATGCGAAGTTTGACCATGCGCTGGACCACGGGATTAAGTACTACGGCAATAAATAACGCCAGAATAAAGGGGACAATGATATCAGCCGCGAAGCGGATGCCGGTCAGAATGATCACCAGCATGCCCAGCATAATGACTAATTTTAGACCGCTAAGCGTGATAATGGGTTTCGCCATGTTTATTCCTGAAGAGTTATCCTTACCTGGATAATAGTGTGATTTGCGTCGAAGGGTTATAACAAAAATCAAACGGATTGGGTAAAGAAGTGAAAAGTTTTTGAGTTCCCCTTGAACCTATGATACAAATTGCGTGTGTTTAACTACCGAGGACAATTATCATCCGCGATGACGAGAAGCAACACTGCGGATAATTGTAATATTATGGACAATACGTTCAGGATGTTTTTGCGTTTACCTACACTTCTTCGTACCTCTTCTACTTTCCTGCTTGCAGGTGAGCAACTCTGGCGCAACGCGCTTTAGTCCCTTCTTCTGCCTGAGCTGGCGTTATGCGCTGAGCTATCTGATTTTATTTTTTGGTTTGCTGTATGCAGTAAGCCCAAGGACTTTATTCTCAAGCAGGAGAAGCATCATGTTTTACTGGATTTTATTAGGTCTGGCCATTGCGGCTGAAATTACAGGTACGCTGTCGATGAAATGGGCAAGCGTAGGTAATGGTAATACGGGCTTTATTTTAATGCTGGTAATGATCGCCTTATCGTATATTTTCCTCAGTTTTGCTGTTAAAAAAATCGCCCTCGGCGTGGCCTACGCGTTATGGGAAGGTATCGGTATTTTATTTATTACGCTGTTTAGCGTGCTGTTATTTGACGAAACCTTGTCGGCGATGAAGGTAGCCGGATTAGTCTCGCTCGTGTTTGGTATTGTGCTGATTAAATCTGGCACACGAAAGCCTGCAAAAGCGAGGGGCGAGGTGACCCATGCAGCAGTTTGAATGGGTTCACGGCGCCTGGTTGGGGATGGCCATCGTGCTGGAAATTGTCGCTAACGTCTTTTTGAAATTTTCCGATGGTTTTCGTCGTAAAGCCTATGGCGTGCTGTCATTGGTCGCCGTGCTGGCAGCCTTTAGTGCACTGTCTCAGGCGGTAAAAGGCATCGACCTTTCCGTTGCTTATGCCCTGTGGGGGGGATTCGGGATTGCCGCCACGTTGGCCGCAGGCTGGGTGCTTTTTGGTCAGCGTCTGAATAATAAAGGCTGGATCGGCGTGGCATTGTTACTGGCCGGTATGATCATGATTAAACTCGCCTGATAAACATGCTGCCTGCCTCTGCGGGCAGCATGTTGTTATCCCTTCGCTAACGCGTCCAGTTTATCGCGAAAACCGGTGACCGAAATCGCGCGGTTATCCGCCCGCCAGCGGTCTTTCGCCGCCGGGGCGGAGCTCTGCACACCAATTAATTGCCAGCCCGCATCTGTCTTCAGCATCAATGGTGAACCGCTATCACCCGGGAGTGTGTCGCACTGATGGGACATGACGGTATTTTGCGCCCAGCCGGTTACCACACAATCCTGATGCGCATACAGATCGTCCAGATGGTCTTCCGGATAGCCTGACTGAGTGACTTTGCGATCGGCGGCTTTCAGCGCCGCGGTTAATGCGGCTTTATCGCCTTCATATAAGGGAAGCGGCGTAATTCCTGACGGGGGGTAACGCAACACCACCAGACCAAAATCCCACGGTGCCGCAGAAGGGGGCACAATCCAGCCGTCGCCATCCGCTTTTAAACGTTTGCCAAGTGAAGGATCAACCCGTCCCTCAATGCCGTGGATTTCATAGCGCCAGACGCCTTTTTTTGACACAAAGCGCAGCGCAACGGCTTTATCCGGCTTGCCTTTAGGGGGCGTTAACAGACAGTGCCCGGCGGTCAAGGCCAGATGCGGAGAAATGAGCGTGGCCGTACACAGGTTACCGCTGGCGGTTTCCAGTTGTCCGATGGCGTCCCAGGGCGATTGAGTCGGGTCTGGGATCTGTACGCGATCGTCATGACCAAAGAAGAGCGTTTTAATGTCTTCAGCTTCAGTAGCAGGCGTTGCTGGCCGATCCGCATGCGCAACGACAGGAGAAAGACAAAGAGAACCCAGTAATACCGCAATGGTTTTATGCATATCACACTCTGGTGGGGAATTATGATTATTAAAAGCAAACCCTCAACGAATACTATAGACGGGACGGCGGGAAAGTGGGAGTAAAATCAGGTAACTACACTCAGGAAAGATAAAAGTGTGTGGCGATAAGGCCGCAAATAATCAGTGTAATAAGAATGAACTCAAAGCGGTAATGGGACACCCTGTTACCCTCCGAAACGCGGCGCTGAATCGGCAAGACGTAGCGCCGTAGACGCTGGCGTGGGGGACGCCAGCGTTATTCTGACGGATTATGCAGCTGGCTGAGCAGCAGGTTTAGCTGCGTCGTGTTTTACGGCTTTTTTGCTGTGCTTTTTAGCTGCCTGTGCTTTTTGCTCTGGCGCTTTTTGTTCTGCAGCAGGCTTAGCGGTGGTTTTTTTGGTGTGTTTCTTGGCAGATTGCGCTTTCTGCGGTGCTGCTTTGTGCTGTTTTTTATGATGTGTGGTTTTTGCCGGGGCAGCTTTGGTGGTGGCAGCAGCGGCCGGAGTCGTGGTGGCCGTTGTTTCAGCAGCAAACGCAGCAGAAGACAGACCCATAGCAGCGGCAACAACCAGAGCTAATACTTTTTTCATTGTCATACCCTCGATTTGGTTTTTCATTCAACCCCACTGCGGGGCCGTTGAAATAACTATATCGCTGTAATATCAAGGCTTCCGTGAGTCATTGGTTTCGGCGTGTAACCGTTTGTACAATGACCCACGGTAAGTGATTACAGATAACGGGCTTCCAGATGTGCACGGAAATAGCGACTGCTGAGTGGTTCACCAGTGGCCTGCGTAATCAACTGTTCGGTGGTAAAACGGCTACCGTGCTGCCAGATGTTCTGGCGTAACCAGTCAAACAGTGCGCTGAAATCACCCTGAGCAATGGCCGTTTCTAACCCCGGCAACGCGCGATTTGCCGCACTAAACAACTGTGCTGCATACATGGCACCAAGGGTATAGGAAGGGAAGTAGCCAAAGCCACCGTCGGTCCAGTGGATATCCTGCATACACCCATTACGGTAATTGCCGATGGTTGACAGCCCCAGCCACGCCTGCATTTTCTCATTCCATAAGGCCGGAATATCATCGACTTCAATGTCGCCGTTAATCAGTGCTCGCTCGATTTCGTAGCGCAGGATCACGTGGGCGGGGTAGCTCACTTCATCGGCATCAACGCGGATAAAGCCCGGCTTCACCTGCTGGTTCCAGGCGATAAAATTGCTTTCTTCAAAGGCGGGTTGATCGCCAAAATGCCGCTTCACCGCCGGGATTAACCGCGTCAGGAAGGCGCTGCTTCGACCCAGCTGCATTTCAAAGAACAGGCTTTGGGATTCATGAATGGCGGTCGAGCGTGCCAGGGCGATAGGTTGACCGGACCAGTTACGCGGCAGGTTCTGCTCATAGCGGGCATGGCCGGTTTCATGGATAACGCCAAACAGTGCGCTCAGCAGTTCGTTTTCATCATACCGTGTGGTGATACGCACATCTTCCGGTACGCCGCCGCAGAATGGGTGGGCGCTAATGTCCAGCCGTCCGCCCGCAAAGTCGAATCCCAACTGCGCCATGGTCTCAAGGCCTAACTCGCGCTGCACCGCCGTCGGGAAAGGGCCAACCGGCGCTAACGATTGCCGGGACTGTTTGGCGACCACCTTGCTTAACAGGTCCGGTAGCCAGCCTTTGAGGTCGGCGAATAACACGTCCAGGCGGGCGCTGGTCATGTCTGGTTCAAACACATCCAGCAGCGCATCATACGGTGAACAACCTTTGGCCTCGGCACGCAGCCTGGCCTCTTCGCGGCTGTACTTCACCACATCCTTCAGGTTCTCAGCAAAACCTTCCCAGTCATTGGCCGGGCGCTGGCTGCGCCACGCGTGTTCACAGCGGCTGCCGGCCAGGGATTTGGCTTCAACCAGCGATTCCGGCAACAAGGATGCCTGATGATGCAGACGCGACATTTCCCGCAAATTGGCCTGCTCAATATCGTTCAGCTGTTCTTGTTGCGCGCCGGCAATCCAGGCGGCGACCTTAGGATCGGTTAACAGATGATGTTCCAGGACGTTCAGTTCCGCCAGCGCTTCGCCACGGGCCTGGCTGCCGCCAGGAGGCATCATGGTAAACATGTCCCAACTGGCGATTGCCGAGAGATGGGAGAAGCGAGAGAGCCGCTGGAAGGTGCGGGTGAGTTGTTGGTAATTCGTGCTGTGACTCATTATTTTCGTTCTCGTTCTGTTGGACCAGACCTGTGAGTCTAACGTGATTTACCGCATTTACCCATTCCTCGGCAGAGAATGCGAAATGTTGGTAGCTTGTAAGTGATAATGATACTTTTTATCATAAACAAAATTTGATGTTTTAAACTATGGCGTAAACTTTTAGCAGGGAGCCGGTATGCAACAGGAAATCAGTAGTGACTATATCGCCAGAACTCGGGCAGTATCCGGTTGTTTTTCGATGTTTATTCTGATGTTTGGCCTCACGTTTGTCCCCCTTTTTTTTGCTGAAAGCGCGCTGTTACAGGCGCAGGGATTACTGTTCCCACTGCTGTTTGCTACGGAGTTCGTTGTGCTGGTACCGCTGTATTATTTCTTCTTTAGCAAAAGAGCAGGTCTGGGAAAGGGCACGTTTAACGTGACGTGGTTTGGTATTTTATTTGTCGCACTTTTGCTGGTGCAGTTTGCCGGGCCCTGGCTGCTGGGAATAAGACAAAATGAAGAATGGGTGATAACCCAGGTATCACTACGTAGTTACGCGCTGTGGCTGTCGAGTTTGTCGCTGATATTTATTGCCCCGGTTTATGAGGAAATGATTTTCCGCGGCTGCCTGTTCAATGCCTTTCAGTACTGGTTCAAGGATAAAACCTGGTTGACGTCTGCGGTGGTGTCCGCCATTTTCGCGCTGATGCACACGCAGTATGTGGATTTTAGGACGTTATTGCTGTTGTTTATCGTGTCACTGGTTCTGATTTATGCCCGAATTAAAAGTAACGGCATACTGATGCCAATTATGCTGCATATCTTGATGAACGGGACGGTGGTGGGCATGCAAATCGCGGCTCAGGCATTCGTGCCGTCCACGTAATGCGGTGTGCCCGGCGATACCGGGCATCACAATCAGGCGTGCAATCGGTGATGTAAACGGGACCCCACCAGTAGCGCAAGGATCAGCATCAACGCAATAAACCCGCCGACGCCGTTCCAGCCGTAGTTATGCCAGAAAACGCCACCCAGCGTACCCGCAATGCTCGATCCCAGGTAATAACAGAACAGATACAACGACGAGGCCTGACCTTTGGCGCGTTTAGCGCGCGGACCAATCCAGCTGCTGGCCACCGAATGTGCGGCAAAGAAACCGGCAGAAAAGAGCAGCATCCCGGCAAAAATCAGCCACAGGGAGGTGAACAGCGTCATCAACAAGCCTACGAGCATCACGCCAGTCGAGAACAACATCACCGGACCACGACCGTAGCGGGTGGTCATTGACCCTGCTTTGGGGGAACTCCAGGTACCGGTAAGATAAGCCACGGACAGCAGGCCGACCACCGCCTGACTGAGTTCCCAGGGCGACAGCATCAGGCGGTAGCCGATGTAGTTAAACAGCGTGACAAACGATCCCATTAATAAGAATCCGACCACGAAAAGTAGCGGCAATCCGGGGTCACGCCAGTGCAGGCGGAAATTAATAAACAATGACTTAGGCCGCAGTGACGTCGGTCTGAAGTGGCGGGATTCGGGTAAGATTTTCCAGAACATCAGCGCGGAGGCCAGCGCAAAACAGCCGATAGCCGCCAGCGCAATACGCCAGTTAAAAAAGTCGGTAAATACTCCGCTGATCAACCGGCCACTCATTCCTCCAATCGAGTTACCGCTGATATACAACCCCATCGAAAAGGCGACAAAGCTAGGGTGGATCTCCTCGCTTAGATAGGTCATACCTACCGCGGCGACCCCGCTTAATGACAGGCCAATCAATGCACGCATGATCAGGATACCGTGCCAGCTGGTCATCATCGTTGAAAGTAGGGTGCAGCAGGAAGCCAGCAGGAGCGCGGTGACCATTACCGGCTTGCGGCCAATGGCGTCGGAAAGCGGGCCGGTAAACAGGAGACCGATTGCCAGCATGGCGGTGGAGATAGACAGTGAAATACTGCTGCTGGCAGGCGATACGCCAAACTCATGGGACAATACCGGCAGGATCGGTTGTACGCAATACAGCAGGGCAAATGTGGCCAGCCCGGCGGAAAACAGTGCCAGCGTGACGCGCATAAAAGAGGCGGTGCCGCGTTTTATAAACGCATCTGGCGGGGAGATACTCTGTTCATCAACATCGCGTGTCGGGGCAGTATCGACAGTAGTTGTACGGCTCACATGAAATCCATTGGGTATACAGGACCAGGCTTTAGAGTATGAAAATCACAATATTCTGTCTAATATATTAATAATCTCAAATGATATTTTAAAAATATGAATATTGAACTGCGTCACCTGCGCTACTTTGTGGCGGTTGCGGAAGAACTGCATTTTGGCCGAGCTGCGGCGCGGCTGAACATTTCCCAACCTCCGTTGAGCCAACAGATCCAAATCCTCGAGCAGCAGGTGGGTGCCAGATTGCTGGCACGAACCAACCGCAGCGTGGCGCTGACTGCTGCAGGCAGGCAGTTTCTGGCCGACAGTCGGCAGATCCTCGGGCTGGTGAATGAAGCCGCAGCAAGGGCCGAACGTCTGCATTTGGGCGAAGCGGGGGAGCTGCGTATCGGATTTACCTCCTCAGCACCGTTTATTAAGGCGGTGTCAGATACGCTGTCCTTTTTTCGCCAGGCTTACCCCGATGTGCATATGCAAACGCGCGAAATGAATACCCGCGAGCAAATTGCCCCATTGAGCGAAGGGACGCTGGATTTGGGACTGATGCGCAATACGCAACTGCCTGACAGCCTGAACCGGGAGGTGATCCTGCACGAACCGCTGATGGCGATGATTCCGCGCGCGCATCTGCTGGCGCAAAAGCCGGTTGTTACTCTGGCGGAACTGGCCCGCGAGCCGTTTGTCTTTTTTGACCCGCACGTGGGGACCGGATTGTATGACGATATTCTTGGCCTGATGCGTCGCTACGACCTGAAGCCGACTATTACTCAGGAGGTCGGGGAGGCGATGACCATTATCGGCCTGGTGGCGGCGGGGTTGGGGGTGTCTATTCTGCCAGCCTCCTTTAAACGGGTACAGCTGTATGAAATGTGTTGGGTACCGATAGCAGAAGAGGATGCTGTATCTGAAATGTGGCTGGTGTGGCCTAAACATCGCGAGCAAAGCCATGCTGCGCAACGCTTTCGCCAGCAGCTTTTAGCGGCGGTACAACGTGCTTAAATTAGTTTAAAAACCGGTGAAAATGTGCGGTAAATCACACGGCTAAGTAAAAAGTTGACGGAAACCATTGAAGTACTTCACCATAGCCTACAGATTATTTCGGAGCGCGAAAATAAAGGGAGTAAGTGGTGGTTGCTGATAGTCAGCCTGGGCATATCGATCAAATTAAGCAGACCAATGCGGGCGCGGTTTATCGCCTGATAGATCAGCTCGGACCGGTATCGCGTATTGATCTCTCTCGCCTGGCGCAATTAGCGCCTGCCAGTATTACCAAGATTGTCCGCGAAATGCTCGAAGCACATTTGGTGCAAGAACTGGAAATCAAAGAAGCCGGGAGTCGTGGGCGTCCGGCCGTTGGCCTGGTTGTCGAGACGGAAGCCTGGCACTACTTATCTATTCGTATCAGTCGTGGCGAAATTTTTCTCGCACTGCGCGATCTCAGCAGCAAACTGGTGGTTGAAGATTGCCTTGAAATGGCGCTGGTCTCCGAGATCCCGCTGCTCGATCGCGTGATTGCGCAGGTCGATCAATTCTTCATTCGTCATCAGCAAAAGCTTGAACGCTTAACGTCCATTGCCATCACCATGCCGGGCATTATCGATACCGAGAATGGCATCGTTCATCGCATGCCGTTTTACGATGACGTTAAAGAGATGCCACTGGGTGACGCGCTGGAGAGTCATACCGGGGTACCGGTATACATTCAGCACGATATCAGCGCCTGGACCATGGCTGAAGCGCTTTTTGGTGCATCGCGCGGTGCCCGCGACGTGATTCAGGTAGTGATTGACCACAACGTGGGCGCGGGGGTGATCACCGACGGCCATTTACTGCATGCGGGCAGTAGCAGTCTGGTCGAGATTGGCCATACGCAGGTGGACCCTTACGGCAAACGTTGTTATTGCGGTAATCATGGATGCCTGGAAACGATCGCCAGCGTGGACAGCGTTCTTGAACTCGCACAGGTGCGTCTGAAGCAGTCGATGAGCTCCTCACTGCATGGTCAACCGTTGACGGTGGATTCAATATGCCTGGCCGCCATGCAGGGTGATTTACTGGCGAAGGATATTATTAACGGCGTCGGTACGCATGTGGGACGCATCCTGGCCATCATGGTGAATTTATTCAACCCGCAAAAGATTTTGATCGGTTCTCCGCTCAGCAAGGCCGCAGATATTCTGTTTCCGACCATCGCTGACAGTATTCGTCAACAGGCGTTGCCGGCCTACAGTAAGCACATTGTTGTTGAGAGCACACAGTTTACCAATCAGGGAACGATGGCGGGGGCCGCCCTCGTGAAGGACGCGATGTATAACGGTTCTTTGTTGATTCGTCTATTACAGGGTTAACATTTTTTAACTGTTGTACAAAAAATTGCGCTATCTCAAGCTGATTCAGGTTCTCTTACCTTAGACTTTCTCCACTGTATTATTTTCCTGACTTATATTTTCAAAGCATAACGGTGGAGTTAGTGATGCTGAAGCGTTTCTTTATTACAGGTACAGACACTTCTGTTGGGAAGACAGTGGTTTCCCGCGCATTACTACAAGCGTTAGCGTCAGGGGGTAAATGTGTTGCGGGTTATAAACCCGTGGCTAAAGGCAGCAAAGAGACGCCGGAAGGCTTGCGCAACAAAGATGCGCTGGTGCTGCAAAGCGTTTCTTCCCTGGATTTGCCTTACGAGGCGGTCAATCCTATTGCGCTGAGCGAGGACGAAAGTAGTGTTGCGCATAGCGGACCGATCAACTACACCCTGTTGTCAAACGGACTCGCCAGCCTGAGCGAAAAAGTCGATCACGTGGTGGTCGAAGGTACCGGTGGCTGGCGCAGTTTGATGAACGATTTGCGTCCGTTGTCGGAGTGGGTGGTTCAGGAACAGTTGCCGGTGTTGATGGTGGTGGGGATTCAGGAAGGCTGCATTAATCATGCCATCCTCACGGCGCAGGCGATTGCCAGCGACGGACTGCCGCTGATCGGCTGGGTGGCGAACCGTATTAACCCCGGATTGGCGCATTACGCTGAAATCATCGACGTGCTCGGCAAGAAATTACCTGCCCCGTTGATCGGCGAGTTGCCATACCTGCCGCGCGCAGAGCAGCGAGAGCTGTCTCAGTATATCCGACTGTCAATGCTCGGCAGCGTGCTGTCGGTAGATAGAGTCATGGCGTAGCGTTCGCGACAGCACGGAAGCCACGACGCAAGCAATCAATAAGCCAGGGAGTAGCCGATACTCCCCGGTCATTTCACAGACCATCAACGTAGACATAATCGGTGCGTGCGTTGTCGCCGCCAGTAGCGTCGCCATCCCGGTTAGTCCCAGCAGCACCGCAATCTCATCTGTACCCGGAAGCCAGAATCCCCACAGGCGACCCAACAGCATTCCAACCGACAGGCCGACAAACAGGGTCGGTGTGAACACACCACCCGGCGCGCCAGAACCACTGCTGGCCAGTACCGCCAGTAATTTGCAGATAAAAATCCCGGAGATAATCGAAAGCAGCGGCGGGGAGAGTAAAAACGACTGCACTACGCTGTAGCCATTTCCCCAAACGGTTGGTGTGAATAACGACAGCACGCCAACGATCAATCCCCCCAACGCCAGCTGCCACGGTGGTGAAAGTTTCAGGCGTAAAAAACCGGTGTGGCTGGTGGTCATCAGCCACATAAAGAGAGGGCCGCAGATCCCTGCCGCCACGCCGGTACTGACAATCATCAGATAGTCCAGCGCGTGTAGCTCTCGCGACAAATGCACGGTATAAAGCAGCGCGTTGCTGTCACTGAGTAAATGAGTGGTGAGCAAGGCGACAACGGCGGAGACGACAACCGGTCCCAGCGATGCCAGAATTAACGTGCCAAACAGGACTTCAGCAATAAACAGGCTGCCGGCCAGCGGCGCATGGTACGCGCCGGCCATGCCGGCAGCAGCCCCACAGGCAATCCATAATTTCCATTCCGAGCGTGGGGTAAAGCGCTGGGCAAAACAGGATGCAGCCAGCGCCGCCAGTAAGATCATGGCGCCTTCACGCCCGATGGCGCTCCCGCTGGCGACCACCAGTAATGATGCCAGTGACTTCACCAGGCTGGTGCTAACGTCAAACTGGCCGTCAGTTTGCAACGCTTCCATGTAATCCGTGGGCGCCTGCGGGCGCTGGCGGTTAAATTTCTGCCAGCCCCACAGCAGTAATCCTGCCGCAAGACCGCCCAGAGCCGGGGTCAGCATGCGTCGCAGCGGTGACAGGCTGGATGCCGCATTGACCAGACTGCCTGTGTCGTTACTCAGGAAAAGCCACTCAAGGAGCAGCATGGCGTGGCGAAAACCGGCCACCGCCAGCGCTGCCAGGATACCAATCAGCGCGGCGAACAGCAGGCGGCGAAGCATCGCGCGCAGGTCGGGATAGGCGTGCAAATGATGCATTAACGAAATAATGGCTTCATGGCGACGGGGATCAGCAGCTGCGACTGCCAGTGTGCCAGCGTTAGTCGGGCCAGTTCGCCTAGGGCCTGGTAAAACGGATGACCGGATTTCTCGATAAAGACCTCAAGGAAACGGCCCGACCAGGGTAACAGATGCCAGGCCAGCAGTTGTTCGCACGCGTCATGACGCCCGTTTTCAGCAAGCCAGGCGGTTAACAACAGCAGAGAACCAAAGTGATCTTCGGGTTCATTTTGCTGCATATCGAACTGAATACCGTTGTCGCGCATCCACTGACGCAATGCCAGTGTTGATTCGCCAAATAAGACGTTTTCACGGTCCAGCCAGACGGAACCCCATGGCGGGGAAGGCAGTGCGTAAGGACCAATAAACAAGCGCTGCCAGGCCTGTGAGAGGGATTCATTGGCTTCAATCTGAAACTGACTAACCAGCCCGCACAGCGCATCGTCAGACAGTGGCCACTGCGCCTGCCAGCCATCGGCCCTTAGCGCACTGACGAGCGGAGCTGCTTCTGCGCTGTCTGGCGCATAGTAGAACAGCGCGCCCAGCACGCGCGCTGCGGTGGAAAAGTTGTCACGTTGAGAAAAAGAGGTCATGCAAACAATCCTGAAAAGTGCGGGCTTCCCCGCACTCGTGAGTTAACCTGCAACAGCCATACCGACTGTCATATGCAGACCGTAAAACAATCCGCGGCCAATGATTTCACCGGCAAGCACGAGAACTAAGCCGAGCGCCAGACCTGTAACATGCGGTTCTTTGCGAAGGATCAGCGGGCCACTCAGCAACACCGTCATGAAAAAGGCCACGGTGGTGTAACCATTATACCAGGTTGGTACGGTTTCTATCTGGTAAACCTGGGTTATCGCCCTGACAAATACACCCCCGAGGATCATGCTCACCAGCAGCCAGATTTTACCCAGCGCAGCCGGCATTTTACCGAGAAAAGCCACCAGCCACCAGACGCCACCGACGGCGAAAAATAACGATCCGCTGGCAATTTCGTTACTCAGCGCCGAGGCACCGACCCGGTTTAGCGAATTAAGTGCCTGCAGCGGAGAGCCAACATCGCCCGCTCACAACCGGTGCAACGGGCGGAGTCGATAAAAAATCCGTACTGCGCATTCATGAGCTATTCCTTAAACCTTCTCAATCTCAACCAGGTTAGTGTGCTGCGGGTTACCTTTGGCTAACGGTGACGGGCGCTGGGTGGTCAGCGTGTTAACACAGGCTCCATGGTCAATTTTGTCGCCAGACATATCGGCATCGTGCCAGGCACCCTGGCCCATTGCGCTAACGCCGGGGAGAATACGCGGGGTCACTTTTGCGGGAATACGCACTTCGCCACGATCGTTATAAACACGGACCATATCGCCATTGGAAATACCACGCTTTTGCGCATCCAGTGGGTTAATCCAGACCTCCTGGCGACAGGACGCTTTGAGAACGTCGATGTTGCCGTAGCTTGAGTGGGTTCGGGATTTGTAGTGGAAACCAAATAGCTGTAGTGGGAAATGACGGCGTTTGGGATCGTCCCAGCCTTCAAAGGTCGATGCGTAAACAGGCAGCGGACTGATCACGTCATCTTTCTCCAGTTCCCAGGTACGGGCAATTTTTGCCAGGCGACTCGAGTAGATTTCAATCTTGCCTGACGGTGTCTTCAGTGGATTGGCATCAGGGTCTTCGCGGAACTTCTTGTAGGCGACATAGTGTCCGTTAGGATCTTTACGTTTATAGATCCCCATTTTTTTCAGCTCGTCATAGGAAGGCAGTGCAGGGTCCTTAGCCAACATTTTGGCATACAGATACTGTAGCCATTGCTCTTGTGTACGTCCTTCGGTAAACCGTTGGTAGATGTCGTCGCCAAGACGTTTCGCGATTTCGCTCATTATCCAGTAGATGGGTTTACGTTCAAATTTCGCGGAAGTAGCGGGTTGAATAAAAATCAGGTATCCCATATTCCCGGCATAATCGTTCGGGATAATGTCTTCTTGTTCAACGGTCATCAGGTCGGGCAGCAGAATATCGGCATATTTAGCGGAGGAGGTCATGAAATTCTCAATAACCACAATCATTTCGCATTTCGAGTCATCCTGTAGGATCTCGTGCGTCTTATTGATATCCGAATGCTGATTGATAATGGTATTGCCCGCATAGTTCCAGATAAATTTAATCGGTACATCCAGCTTCTCTTTTCCGCGCACGCCGTCGCGGGTGGCAGTCATCTCGGTTCCACGTGCGATAGCGTCGGTCCAGCTAAAACAGGAAATCTGCGTTTTGACCGGATTCCCCGGCAGCGGCATGCGCTCAATCGTAATGGTATAGGTGGATTCGCGTGCGCCACTGTTACCGCCGTTGATGCCTACATTACCGGTCAGGATGGGTAACATGGCAATGGCGCGGGAAGTCAGCTCACCGTTTGCCTGGCGCTGTGGCCCCCATCCTTGACAGATGTACGCCGGTTTGGCGCTCCCAATCTCTCTGGCCAATTTAATAATGCGCGCGGCTGGGATCCCGGTGATGTGAGATGCCCATTCTGGTGTTTTTACAATGCCATCATCGCCGTCACCCATTATATAGGCTTTATAATGTCCGTTTGCGGGAGCGTCGACCGGAAGGGTTTTCTCATCATAACCAATACAGTACTTGTCGAGGAACGGTTGATCGACAAGCTTCTCAGTAATCAGCACCCAGGCAATTCCTGCAACCAGTGCGGCGTCAGTACCCGGACGAATCGGGATCCACTCATCTTCACGACCCGCTGCGGTATCGGTATAACGAGGGTCGATAACAATCATTCTGGCATTTGAGCGTTCCCGGGCTTGCTCCAGGAAGTAAGTAATACCGCCACCGCTCATACGCGTTTCGGCCGGATTATTGCCGAACATAACGACCAGTTTCGTGTTTTCGATGTCTGAAGTGCTATTGCCGTCGTTTGAGCCGTAGGTGTAGGGCATTGCGGCTGCAATTTGGGCCGTACTGTACGTCCCATAGTGGCTGAGGAAGCCGCCATAGCAGTTCATCAGGCGCGCCACTAGCGAGGCATAAGGGGAAGAACGGGTAATGTTGCCACCGACAATGCCGGAGGTGTAGTTAATGTATACCGCTTCATTGCCGTATTTCTGGATGGTATTTTTTAGACCGACGCTGATGGTGTCCAGGGCTTCCTGCCAGCTAATACGTTCAAATTTACCTTCACCACGTTTACCAACACGCTTCATAGGATAATTAAGCCTATCAGGGTGATTAATACGTCGGCGGATAGAGCGACCGCGCAGGCAGGCGCGGACCTGGTGATTACCATAGATGTCATCGCCGGTATTGTCGGTGTCTACCCAACAAACTTCGTCATCTTTGACATGTAACTGCAAAGCACAGCGACTGCCGCAGTTAACTGAGCATGCGCCCCAGACGATTTTTTCTTCAACCGGCGATACTGATTGCTGTACTGCAGCGGCAGCGGTACGTATCCCGAAAGGCAGTGACACGCCACCTGCGGCAAGCGCGAGTGTACCGATAGCCGAGGACTTCACTAACGTCCTGCGGCTAATACCTCCATATTGGTCAACGTCAGACATAACCCACTCCATTATAGTTATCGCTATATATTACGTGTCACAACGAAATTAATAGCATGCTAATGATGGGTTGGGTTTACCTATTCTGGGGTAGGGCTTATTAATGCATATCAAACCAGGAGTAACCCTCCGCGAACGGAGGGCTGGATTATTGCGGTTCGACGGGGTGACCGTCCTGAGATGGCGTACTATTGGCGGGGGCGTTGCCGCTGCTGGTCCGCGCGTAAAGGATTTTATGCGTGTCGTTGGCACAATGTCCCACGACCAGAGAATCCGGTCGATCGGCCTGGTCGTTTGGCACGATACTTAAGGTGAAGCTGTCTTGTGCAACGCCATTATTAATAATACGCTGCTCAATATCGCTCCTCACTCTCTCGCACGATTCAGGCGCTGCCAGAACCTGCGGGGAGGCGAGGATAAGCAAACCTGCGACAATTCCTGTAGAGAATTTCATCATCAACTCCTTTCATGACAGACATTCATTAAGATTAGCATTTCTGGTGTAAATAACTGTATTTGCTAATATGATTGAGAATAATCTCTTTATGCCGGTGAAAAATGTGAAGAAACAGACCTTGTTAGGTTTCCTGTGCGTCGTGTTGATCGGCTGTGATAACGGCAAGGAGTTGGTTTCCTTCACGCCGGAAATGGCCAGTTTTTCCAATGAATTCGAGTTTGATCCGCTGCGTGGTCCGGTAAAAGATTTCAGTCAGACACTGCTGAATGAGAAAGGTGAAGTGGCCAAGCGTGTGCGTGGCACTCTCTCGCAGGAAGGCTGTTTTGATACGCTGGAATTGCACGATATTGAGAGCAACAGCGGCATGGCGTTAGTGCTGGATGCTAACTATTACCTGGACGCTGAGACGCTGGAAAAAAAGATCCGTTTACAGGGGAAATGCCAGTTGGCGGAATTACCTGCTGCCGGCGTGGTGTGGGACACCGATGATAACGGCTTCGTTGTTTCAGGAACGGGGAAAGAAATGCAGGTGCAGTACCGGTACGACGCGGAGGGCTATCCGCTGGGAAAAACCACCATCAGTAAAGACAACACGTTACGTGTTAATGCGAAACCGTCAGCCGATCCGCTGAAAAAACTGGATTATACGGCAGAGAGTCTATTGAACGATCGTTCTTTGGGAAACGTCACGCAAACGTGTGAATACGATGATCATGCGAATCCGCTCAACTGCCAGCTTGTCATCGTTGATGATAGCGTGAAGCCGGCAGTTGAACACCATTACACGATTAAAAACACCATTGATTACTACTAACCGCGTTACTGTGCAGTAGCCTGCAACAGGTTGGAACCGGGTGTTTTATGTTCCGCCAGATACTGATGCTGGAAGATACACATGCGGATGGTGTTACGGTACTGTCCGTTAATAAAGAACTCGTGAATCAACTCTCCTTCCACCATAAAACCAAGTTTGCGGTAGATGTGAATGGCTTTTTCATTCTCTTTATCAACGATCAGATACAGCTTATATAAATTGAGTACGGTGAAACCGTAATCCATCGCCAGTTTTGCCGCGCGTGTGGCGAGACCTTTGCCCTGGAAATCTGGCGAAATAATGATCTGGAATTCGGCACGGCGGTGTACATGGTTAATTTCCACCAGTTCCACCAGACCGGCTTTTTCACCGTTGCACTCCACCACAAAGCGGCGTTCGCTTTGGTCATGAATATGCTTGTCATACAGGTCCGACAGCTCAACGAACGCTTCGTACGGTTCTTCGAACCAGTAACGCATCACGCTGGCATTGTTATCAAGCTGATGGACAAATCGTAAATCTTCACGCTCCAGCGGGCGCAACTTAACACTGAGGGCGCTTGTCATAACGTATCCTTTCCATTTCCTTTATTGGGCATAAAAATTATGGCGCGACGGTACGGCCGGTGCGGCGGTCAAGGCAGCGCAGGGTGTTCGGTTCCCAGTAGGCATTAATGTTGGCGCTTTGCTCGCATTTATCGCGACTGTCAAAGGCCACGTCGGCTTTATCCCACTCTTTCTCGGCACGCGTATTCACCTTCTGGCGTAACTGACGCGTATCGTTCCACTGTTCCTTTTCCATTGCCGCCTGTTGACGGCTTTGTGCGCTGTCCCCGGACTCAATGACCAGTTTGCTGGTTTCAGCAAAGGCAGAGGAGGTGTATACCACCGCCGCCAGCGTCAACATGGCCGTCAGGCACAGGCGTTTGCTCAGTGTGTTGTTCATGGTGAATTCCTTTAATGAGAAAGGCAAAAAACGATAAAACAGGGTTAAATTCTACACCATTCCTGTTCCGGGTCATACCCGCCTGGCGGATATGGATAAACTGCCCGCATTCTGTCGTATCATGTTTAAACCAAACGTCACTGAATACTGTCCATGCTTACAACGACATTACTTTTTTTCATCACCGCGCTGTGCGAAATTATCGGCTGCTTTTTACCCTGGCTCTGGTTAAAGCGAGGCGCAACGGCCTGGTTGCTTCTTCCGGCCGGGGTGTCACTGGCCTTGTTTGTCTGGTTGTTGACGCTGCACCCGACCGCGAGCGGGCGCGTATACGCGGCGTATGGCGGCGTGTATGTGGTGACCGCACTGATGTGGCTGCGCATTGTCGATGGTGTAAAACTGAGCCTGTACGACTGGTCTGGCGCGCTGATCGCGCTGTGCGGAATGTTGATCATCGTGGCTGGATGGGGGCGCGCATAGCGCCTTTTTTGTGATCAGCTAGCGATTTTACGATCATCATACTTGTATGGTAGTAGCTCAGTTGAGTAGATTTCCTGCATCAGACACAGCGATGTAAGGAATAGAGAATGAAGATTGTAGGGGCTGAAGTTTTTGTCACCTGTCCAGGGCGTAATTTCGTCACGCTGAAAATTACCACTGAGGACGGGATCACGGGGTTAGGTGATGCCACGCTGAACGGACGTGAGTTATCCGTTGCGTCCTATCTGAAGGACCATGTGTGTCCGCAACTTATTGGCCGCGACGCGCACCGCATTGAAGACATCTGGCAGTTCTTCTACAAAGGCGCGTACTGGCGTCGTGGTCCGGTCACGATGTCGGCGATATCTGCCGTTGATATGGCGCTGTGGGATATCAAAGCGAAAGCCGCGAATATGCCGCTGTATCAGCTGCTGGGTGGCGCATCCCGCGAAGGCGTGATGGTTTACTGCCATACCACTGGCCGTACCATTGATGATGTGCTGGAAGATTATGCGCGCCATCAGGAGATGGGCTTTAAAGCGATTCGCGTCCAGTGCGGCGTGCCGGGTATGAAAACCACCTACGGTATGTCAAAAGGCAAAGGCCTGGCCTATGAGCCAGCGACCAAAGGGCAGTGGCCGGAAGAGCAGTTGTGGTCGACGGAAAAGTACCTTGATTTTACCCCTCAATTATTTGACGCCGTGCGTAATAAATTCGGCTTCAACGAACACCTGCTGCACGACATGCACCATCGCCTGACGCCGATTGAAGCCGCGCGGTTTGGCAAAAGCATTGAGCAGTATCGTTTGTTCTGGATGGAAGATCCGACGCCAGCTGAAAACCAGGAATGTTTCCGACTAATTCGCCAGCACACGGTGACGCCGATTGCGGTAGGGGAAGTCTTCAACAGTATCTGGGATTGCAAACAGCTAATCGAAGAACAGCTGATCGACTACATCCGCACCACTATTACCCATGCGGGCGGCATCACCGGCATGCGTCGCATTGCGGATTTTGCGTCGCTGTACCAGGTGCGCACCGGCTCTCACGGACCTTCTGATTTGTCACCTGTCTGCATGGCTGCTGCGCTGCACTTTGACCTGTGGGTGCCAAATTTCGGCGTACAAGAATATATGGGTTATTCCGAGCAGATGCTGGAGGTCTTCCCGCATAACTGGACGTTCGATAACGGCTATATGCACCCTGGTGACAAACCGGGTCTGGGTATTGAATTCGACGAAAAACTCGCGGCGAAATATCCGTACGATCCGGCCTATTTGCCCGTCGCGCGCCTGGAAGATGGCACTTTGTGGAACTGGTAAGGAGTGGTTTGCTATGAAAAGTATTGTGATTGAAAAAGCGAATACGCTGGTGATTGAAGAAAGAGCAATTCCTACTCCAGCGTCGGGCGAAGTCAGGGTCAAGATTAAGCTGGCAGGAATTTGTGGCTCCGATAGTCATATCTATCGTGGGCATAATCCCTTCGCAAAATATCCACGCGTCATCGGCCACGAGTTTTTTGGCATTATTGATGCGGTAGGCGAGGGTGTTGATCGTTCGCGTTTAGGCGAGCGAGTATCTGTTGATCCCGTGATCAGCTGTGGACACTGTTACCCCTGCTCAATAGGTAAACCGAACGTCTGCACGTCGTTGGTGGTGCTGGGCGTCCATCGTGATGGCGGTTTCAGTGAATTTGCTGTTGTACCGGCAAAAAATGCCTGGCCGATCCCGGACTCAGTGAAAGATGAGCATGCCGTTATGGTTGAGCCTTTTACTATTGCGGCAAACGTGACCGGACAAGTTAAACCCACAGAAAACGACATCGCGCTGATTTACGGTGCGGGGCCGATGGGGCTGACGACTGTTCAGGCACTTAAACGTGTCTATAACGTAAAAACGGTAGTGATTGCCGACAGGATTGAAGAGCGTCTGGCAATGGCTAAACAGTGTGGTGCTGACTGGACCATAAATAATGGTCAGCAATCGTTACAGGATTTTCTGGCTGAAAAAAGGTTAAAACCCACAATCATCGTGGATGCAGCTTGTCATCCATCTATTTTACAGGAGGCTATTACGCTGGCGTCGCCGGCGGCACGGATTGTGTTGATGGGATTCTCCAGCGAACCTTGCCAGATTGTACAGCAGGGCATTACCGGGAAAGAACTTTCCATTTATTCATCACGGTTAAACGCGAATAAATTCCCGGTGGTTATTGATTGGCTGGTTAAAGGGCTTATCGACCCGAATAAATTGATTACCCACACTTTTGACTATCACCACGTTACAGACGCAATCGAATTGTTTGAGAAAGACCAGCAGCACTGCTGCAAAGTTTTACTCACATTCGCTGAATAATATTAATTACTGCGAGTAAGTGGTACGCATCTTACCTCTTAGAGATAGCCAATATGAATCAAGAAAAACACGAAAGATCAACGAAAGATCTGGTGAGAGCCGCCGTTTCAGGATGGTTAGGCACGGCTCTCGAATTTATGGATTTTCAGTTATATTCTTTGGGTGCCGCACTGGTATTCCATGAGATATTTTTCCCGGAACAATCAGCCGCCATGGCGCTCATTTTAGCGATGGGCACGTACGGAGCTGGTTATATTGCTCGTATCGTTGGGGCATTTATATTTGGAAAGATGGGGGACAGCATCGGGCGTAAAAAGGTGCTGTTCATTACCATCACCATGATGGGGATTTGTACCACGCTAATTGGCGTGCTGCCGACCTATGCGCAGATTGGTATCTTTGCGCCAGTGTTGCTGGTGACGCTGCGTATTGTGCAGGGATTGGGTGCAGGTGCTGAAATTTCTGGCGCGGGAACCATGCTTGCAGAGTATGCGCCAAAAGGAAAACGCGGCATTATTTCCTCCCTTGTTGCGATGGGAACAAACTGCGGGACGCTCAGCGCCACGGCCATCTGGGCGGTGATGTTCTTCGCGCTTGATCGCGAAGAGTTGTTAGCCTGGGGCTGGCGTATTCCGTTCCTGGCTAGTGTGGTGGTGATGATTTTCGCCATCTGGTTACGTATGAATCTCAAAGAAAGCCCGGTATTTGAGAAAGTAAATGATGGGGAAAATGCACCTGCATTGAATGACCCTTCAGAGAGTTCGCTGGGTGCGATGTTCAGCAGTAAATCTTTCTGGTTGGCAACCGGATTACGCTTTGGTCAGGCGGGTAACTCAGGTTTAATTCAGACCTTTCTTGCCGGTTATCTGGTACAGACGTTGTTATTTAATAAATCAATACCCACCGATGCGTTGATGATAAGTTCTGTTATTGGATTTATTACTATACCGCTTCTGGGGTGGTTGTCTGATAAATATGGTCGTCGTTTGCCTTATATCATCCTGAATATATCAGCCATCATTCTGGCTTATCCAATGTTGTCTATTGTGGTTGATAATTCGTATAGTCCTGGCGTCATCATGACCGCGCTGATTGTTATCCATAACTTTGCCGTATTGGGGTTATTTGCCCTCGAAAATATCACCATGGCTGAAATGTTCGGTGCTCGTAATCGATTTACGCGCATGGCCATTTCAAAAGAGGCTGGCGGATTAGTGGCCGTTGGTTTTGGTCCCGTGTTAGCCGGTATTTTCTGTAACATGACCCAGTCCTGGTGGCCTATTTTAGTGATGGTCATTATCTACTCACTGATCGGTTTAGTTTCAGCACTCCTGATGCCTGAAGTTAAAGATCGTGACCTGAGTGTTCTGGAAGATGCGGCTGAGGTGAGTAAAACCGAGAAGATCCGTGCCGGTGCGACTCAGGTCAGTTGATGCGCTAATCAGCATGGTCGGGAATTCGGCCATGCTGTCACATAACTTCAAATGATGTCATACCAATAGTAAAAAGTTTAATGCAAATCAAAACATACAACCATACAGGCGTTACTCTGAGACAGTCCTGATTTCATTGATAAGTAGGTCATACCATGCAAAACAAACTGTTGGCAGCTAAGGCTGCACTTCCTGACTACAATCGTAGCAAACTGGTCCCACGTATTGTTCATCTGGGGTTTGGTGCGTTTCACCGTGCGCATCAGGGCGTTTACGCGGATATCCTGGCGGCCGAGCACAACAGTGACTGGGGATATTGCGAAGTTAACCTGATCGGCGGCGAGCAGCAGATTGCCGACCTGAAACAGCAGGATAATCTGTATACCGTCGCGGAAATGTCGGCCGATGCCTGGACGGCGAGAGTGGTTGGCGTTGTCAAAAACGCGCTGCATGCGCAGGTTGATGGTCTTGAGGCTGTTTTTGCCGCCCTGTGCGAACCGCAGGTGGCTATCGTTTCTCTCACTATTACCGAGAAAGGATACTGCCACTCCCCGGCAACTGGACAACTGATGCTGGAAAACCCGCTGATCGCCGCCGATCTGCAAAATCCGCATCAGCCCAAATCTGCGCCGGGCGTCATTGTTGAAGCGCTTGCTCGCCGCAAAGCTGCCGGTCTGGCCGCATTTACCGTGATGTCCTGCGATAACATGCCTGAAAACGGTCATGTCATGCGTAACGTGGTTACTGCGTACGCGCGTGCGGTGGACGCCGGGCTGGCAGACTGGATCGAACAGCATGTGACGTTCCCGTCGACCATGGTTGACCGTATTGTTCCTGCCGTAACGCCCGATACGCTGGATAAAATTGAACAGCTTACCGGCGTGCGCGATCCGGCGGGCGTGGCGTGTGAACCGTTCCGTCAGTGGGTGATTGAAGACAACTTTGTTGCCGGTCGTCCACAATGGGAAAAAGCAGGAGCTGAGCTGGTGGCCGATGTTATCCCGTTCGAAGAGATGAAGCTGCGTATGCTTAACGGCAGCCACTCTTTCCTCGCCTATCTCGGCTATCTGGCGGGATACCAACACATTAACGACTGTATGGGGGACGACAATTATCGTGTTGTCGCCCGTGCGCTGATGTTGCAGGAGCAGGCCCCGACGCTGAAAGTGAAAGGCGTTGATTTACAGCAGTATGCCGATCGTTTGATTGAACGTTACAGCAACCCGGCACTGCGTCACCGTACCTGGCAGATAGCAATGGACGGCAGCCAAAAACTTCCGCAGCGTATGCTCGATTCCGTACGCTGGCATCTTGTGCACGGCAGCCGTTTCGACCTGCTGGCGCTGGGTGTGGCGGGTTGGATGCGCTACGTAGGTGGCGTGGATGAACAGGGCGACGCGATTGAGATTAGCGATCCGTTACTGCCGGTTATCCAGAATGCGGTGCAGAGCAGTAAAGAGGGCGAAGAACGTGTTCAGGCGCTGCTGGCAATCGATGCTATCTTTGGTCGTGAGCTGCCGCAGGTTGAGTTGTTCAGAACCCGCGTTACCGAAGCGTATCTGGCGTTACTGGCGGAAGGGGCGAAGGTGACGGTGGCGAAGTATGCCGCGAAATTGAAGTAACGACGTAAAACGTTGATGTCGCCATCCGGCTTATACTCCAGCCAGATGGCGCGTTATTTGCTGGCACTCACACCAATCAGTTCATACCCAGACGAATCAATTCCAGAGGGGCGTATTTACCTTCACAACCCTCGATTTCCACTGTTTTCCCGCGGCGAATTTGCTCTGCGGTCAGGCCATCGGAATCAATAGCCTTGATGCGGCCAGTAATGCCAGTGTCACTGATCATGACGCGGCTGCCGGTGGTGATTGCGTTACGGTTACGATCGTATGTTTTCATGGTGGTTTCTCCTCTCCAACTTACCGTCAAAGCCCGTGGGCTTTTAGACCCACGTAACGGGCGCAATATAAATACGCTTCTCGTTAAAGAATTTTTTTGTTTTCGATCAAAATCACAGCTTTTTTTTGGCGGTTCAGAGGGGGAGATAAAGGGATGCATAAACTCACCCCGGAACGAGGTGAGGGAGTGATTAATCTTCGCTAAACCAGTCGCTATTTTCCTGACGAATCAGCTGAACAGATTCACCGATTTCCTGCAGGTGCAACATCATCGCGCGCTCAACGGCATCGCTGTCATGCTTTTCCAGCGCGGCAAAAATGTCGTGATGCTGACGCAGGAGCATTTCCGGCGGGGAGACGTGATCGAGGCTCATATAGCGAACGCGATCGATGGTTGCCTTGATGTTTTCCACTGTGTCCCAGGCGAGCTGACAATCCGCTATTAACGCCAGCTTCTGATGAAACTCATCGTCCAGCAGGAAAAAATCGTTAAGCTGTTTACGATCAATAGCGATGCGCTGCTGATGCAGATTCTGCTCGAGCTGATAACACTGGTTGTCAGTGATCATCGACGCGGCGCGACGGGCAACCGCGCATTCAATTGCCTGGCGAACAAAACACCCATTTTGCACCTGCGACAGCGAAATCTTGTTCACGTAACTGCCACGCTGAGGACGGATCTGAATCAGGCCGTTCTCAGCCAGTTTGATGAATGCTTCGCGTACTGGCTGGCGTGATACATTAAAGCGGACGGAAACCTCTTTCTCTGAAAGCGGCGTACCGGGCGCAATCAGACACTGCACGATGTCGCGACGAAGAATACGATAAATCTGCTGATTTACCGGCTGTGTAGGGTTGAGTTGCGTTTCTACGGTCATTCATTCTTACTTTTTAGAGAGTTAACCCGAATACTTTATCACTTATTCGGTGGTATCTATACCCGGCACAAGGCCGGGTATAAAAATTAACCCCGGTGGACGCTCAAGCCTGCAAAAGACTGTGCAACAGGCATCATTTCAAGGGTGTTAATGTTGACATGCGCAGGTAATGACGCCACCCACCACACGGCTTCAGTGACATCTTCCGGCGTCAGCGCGGTGGTGTTTTCGTAGGCTTTGACGGCTTTATCATCGTCGCCTTTGAAACGCACGTTAGAGAACTCCGTACCGCCAACCAGGCCCGGTTCAATATCGGTCACGCGCACGGCAGTGCCATGCAGGTCGGTACGTAAGTTCAGGCTAAACTGGCGAACAAACGCTTTTGTTGCGCCATACACGTTACCTCCGGCATAGGGCCAGCTGCCGGCGGTTGAACCGATATTGATAATATGACCACGATTACGTTCGACCATACCCGGCAGTACGGCACGGGTCATATAAATCAACCCTTTGTTGTTGGTGTCGATCATGGTTTCCCAGTCGTCAACGTTAGCCTTATGGGCCGGTTCAAGACCCAGCGCCAGACCGGCGTTGTTGACCAGAATATCTATGTTGCGCCATTCGGCTGGTAGGGCGGCCAGCATCTCTTCAATTGCGGCACGGTTACGTACGTCAAGTTGTGCGGTATACAGGTTATCGCCCAGCTCGTCTTTCAGCTCTTGCAGACGCTCATGGCGGCGTCCGGTGGCAATAACTTTATGCCCATTCTCAATAAAACGACGCGTAATGCACTCACCAAAACCTGCGGTTGCTCCGGTTACTAAAACGATCATCTCACTGTTCCTCAACGCTTTTTATGTGCTATTACCATACCACGTCAATAAATCGTTTTCAGGAGTGAAAGATGTCGTTAACGAATCCTTTTTTACGTCAAAGCACTTTGCCTTATCAGGCTCCGCCATTTGATCACATAGACGTGCATCATTACCGTCCCGCGTTTGACGAAGGTGTTCGGCAAAAGCGTGCCGAAATCGACGCCATTGTGCAAAATTCACAGCCCGCAAATTTTGCTAATACGCTGCTGGCACTTGAGCAGAGCGGGGCACTGTTAACGCGCGTCACCAGCGTGTTCTTTGCCATGACGGCAGCGCATACCAACGATGAATTACAGCGTCTTGATGAAGCGTTTTCCGCTGAGCTGGCGGCGCTGGCGAATGATATTTATCTTAACGCGGCACTTTTTGCGCGCGTAGAGGCCGTCTGGCGACAGCGTGCCGTGTTGGGACTGGATGCAGAGTCCTTACGGTTGTTGGAGATTGTCTATCAGCGTTTTGTACTGGCTGGTGCCCAATTGAATGAAGAAGACAAAGCGCGTCTCAAATTGCTGAACACCGAATCAGCCACGCTGACAAGCCAGTTCAATCAGCGCCTTCTGGCGGCGAATAAATCAGGTGCCCTGGTGGTGGATAATGTCCATCAACTGGATGGATTAAGCCCTGAAGAGAAAGCCATGGCTGCTGCAATTGCCAGGGAGAAAGGGCTTCAGGACCATTGGGTTATCCCGCTGTTGAACACGACACAACAGCCTGTGCTTGCCGCGTTACATGACAGGCAGACCCGTGAGACGCTGTTTACCCGTGCATGGACGCGGGCTGAAAATAATGATGCCAACGATACGCGCGCCATCGTTCAGCGGCTGGCGGAAATCCGAATGCAGCAGGCGAAGTTACTTGGTTTTGCTCATTATGCAGCGTGGAAAATTGCCGACCAAATGGCAAAAACGTCGGAAGCAGCGCTCACTTTTATGCGCGCTATCGTTCCGGCTGCGCGTCGGAGAGTCCATGATGAACTGGCTGAAATCCAAAATGCCATAGATAAAGAGCAGGGCGATTTTAGCGTGCAGGCCTGGGACTGGGCCTATTATGCCGAACAGGTTCGCCGTGAAAAATATGCTCTTGATGAGGCACAGCTGAAACCCTATTTTGCGTTAGATACGGTGCTGAACGATGGTGTGTTCTGGACGGCAAACCAGCTCTATGGCATTACGTTTATCGAGCGTTTCGACATCCCTGTATATCACCCGGATGTACGGGTATGGGAAATTTTTGACCACGACGGCACGGGGCTGGCGTTGTTCTACGGTGATTTCTTTGCCCGGGAATCAAAAAGCGGTGGCGCATGGATGGGGAATTTTGTTGAGCAATCGATGCTTAACGAAACCAGACCGGTGATTTACAACGTCTGTAACTACCAAAAACCTGCCCAGGGTCAGCGCGCCTTGCTGCTGTGGGATGACGTCATTACGCTGTTCCATGAGTTTGGACACACGCTGCACGGCCTGTTTGCCAGTCAACGTTATGCCACACTCTCAGGAACCAATACCCCGCGTGATTTCGTTGAATTTCCTTCGCAAATTAATGAACACTGGGCGAGTCATCCACTGGTCTTTGCCCGCTACGCGCGCCATGTTGAAACCGGGGAAAGAATGCCAGAATCGCTGCAGGATAAGATGCAGCGGGCCAGCTTGTTTAACAAGGGCTACGATATGACCGAGTTGCTCAGTGCCGCATTACTGGATATGCACTGGCACACGTTGGAAAACGGCGAGAGGATATTGTCAGTAGCGGAGTTTGAGCAGTGTGCGCTGACTGCGGAAGGGCTGAATATTTCTGCTGTGCCGCCGCGTTATCGCAGCACTTATTTTGCTCATGTTTTTGGTGGTGGCTATGCCGCGGGATATTACGCCTATTTATGGACGCAAATGTTGGCCGACGATGGCTATCAGTGGTTTGTCGAAAACGGTGGATTAACCCGTGAAAACGGCCAGTATTTTCGTGAGGCAATCCTCTCTCGCGGTAATAGTGCAGATTTGCATGGTCTGTATCCCGCATGGCGTGGGCGTGAACCCGGAATTAATGCAATGCTGCGCAACCGGGGATTAGAACAGTAGCCGGGATAATACGGTCAGCTTACAATCTGACCGTATTATCGGTGGCCGAGACTGCGGCATATTAATTACTATTAATAAATTTACATAAATTTTCTTTATAGCCGCTAAACTATTGTCTATCAGCAATACTCACACAGGGAAAGGATTCGTGATGATGAGAGAAACGGCAGAAATAGATTCAATCTTGATGGAGTTGAATCACTCGATTGATGCGCACTATAAATGGCTAGTCAAAATGTTTCACTGCGTGGTGTTATCTGATGTCACTCAGGCGGATATTTCAGGTAAGAATTCGCACTGTGCCTGTCAATTCGGACAGTGGCTTACCCCGCGTCTGGTCAAGGATGACGCAGATTATAGTTATTTGAGTAAGATAAATGCGGCCCATGAAAAAATGCATTTATTAGGTAAGGACTTGCTATCGGTAATAGTAGAAGAACGCAGTCAGTCATGGCATTTCGACAGTTTTCAGGATGCGCTTCTGGCTTTTACGTCGGCGGTGATGGATTATAAAATACATTTACTGACTATCCGCAGTAATATCGATGTATTAACCGGTTTACCTGGCCGAAGAATGCTGGATGAGTCTTTTGACCAGCAGTTACTTGACGCGCAACCGCTTAATTTATATTTATTATTGCTGGATATCGACCGTTTTAAATACGTCAATGATACCTACGGCCATCTGGTTGGTGACGTCGTACTGCGCAATCTGGCATCAAATTTATTGTCATGGACTCGTTATGATGAGATCGCGTATCGCTACGGTGGCGAAGAGTTCATCATTCTGATCAGAACAAAAACGGATGAGCAGGCATCTCTCGCGGGCTTGCGCCTGTGTCATCTCATTGAACAAAAAAAGATCTGTTACCCGCAGGGGGAGATTGATATTACGGTAACGGCCGGGATCACACGAGTTCGCTCGGGCGAAACGCTGGACACGGCTCTCGGGCGTGCTGACCGAGCCATGTATGAAGGGAAGCAGACTGGCAGGAATCGCTGCATGTTTATGGATGAACATGAGCAGATCACACGGGTGGGTGCCAAAGAGTGGGTAACGACGCACGCCTGAGCGTGAGTTTTGTTGAGATGATTTGGTTTCGTTTAACGTTCATTGGGATTGTCGATGCTATGTTGGGTGACTATTCGCTATCTGTGCAGGGAATTGCCTGATAGCGTATAAAGCAAAACACAAATCTATCCATGCAAGCATTTACCGCTGGTTTATCCGGCGGTTTTTTTTACCTGTCGTTCAGGTAGTCGGCATTCAGGACAAAAAAATGGCCCCTTGAGCAGTGATGCTACAAGGGGCCGGTTCGGTGCAGGACTATCGTCGTTCATCAATCATCCCATCTGTGGCTAAAGTAGGCGGCCAGAAAACCAGAAAATAAAATAATTCCCAGAACGGCCATAAAAACATTCATATTACCCAGCATTGTCTATGCTCCTTTATTTGTGAGTTTCCTCTCTTACCTTAATTTCACCTCGTTAAGGACTATACTAGCAATTTAATCTTAAACAAAGATTGAACCAGGTGAATTATTTCGTCTGAATAGTAAAGTTATCGCGTTATTGGCAGAGAAAAATAAATAAGGATGTCAAAATATGCGGAGCAGGGAAAATATATCGGGGTTTTCTGAAAAAGCGACAGGGCAGCACATGCTCTGTCGCCAGAGAAATTAACAGACTACAGGCTGGCCCCAGGGTTTAGCTCGCATGCCTTTTAGCATCAGCGCCCAGGCCAGAATGATGGCAATCATCAGCACCACAAACAGCGACCATGACGGCAGGGTCGTCAGAATAACGCCGCTGACTAACGGGTTAAATGCCGCGCCAAGCCAGCCCAGTGACTGGGCGGAGAAATAGCTCGCTTTCATCCCCGCGGGGGCAATGTTGTCGATAAGCATATATTCGCCCGGTGCGTA
The DNA here is from genome assembly GCF_047467975.1 of Citrobacter sp. C348. NCBI lineage: Bacteria > Pseudomonadati > Pseudomonadota > Gammaproteobacteria > Enterobacterales > Enterobacteriaceae > Citrobacter > Citrobacter sp. C348. Next base: position 113,064 of record NZ_JASJUJ010000008.1, read on the forward strand.
AATGATTTCGCCGATGGTAAAAAACGCTGCAGAAATGCCCCACATTAGCAGACTGTTGCCGGAAAAAATAAAACCCACTAATCCCAGCACAAAGAATAATGTTCCGCCGGCCATTAACGGGCGGATGTTGGCGCTGGAAAGACGGCGCCCGACGACATATTGCAATGTAACCACCATTGCCGCGTTGACGGGCAGGACCACGGCCACCACTTTTTCTGCGAAATCACCGTCAGCAACCACCATCACGTACTGAGAAATACAGGACGCAAATGCGCCGCCCACAAACGAGGCCAAAAACGCTGACAGGGTAAACCAGCATAACGCTTTATCGCGCAGCAGTACCGAGGGGGACCAGACGGATACGTTCAGTCCCTCGGATGGCACTTCTGAACGTTTCACCCACGTCTGGATAAATACCAACGGGAAGGCTGAGCAAAGCGCTGCCAGCCAGAACGGCAGGTTGATACTTTGCATCACCAGCAGCGTGCCGAGCGGCGGACCCACGGTCCAGCCAATGTTGAGTACGGTATAGTTAAGTGAGAAAATTTTGGTCTTGTTGGTGGCAGAGAGGTTATCGGCAAACCAGGCTTTCAGCACGGTGGCAAAGACGGAGTAGGCGCAGTTGATCAGGGCAAAAAGCAACACCACTACGATAACATTATGCACCAGAGGGATCGCGATAAAGCCAGATGCAAAACCGGTAATCGCCAGCAGCATATAGCGTTTTTTATCGAACTTATCGGCCAGAATACCGAAGCCCAGGCTGAAGATAACGCCAATAGTCAGGGCGACCGTCATGGCGTAACCAATCAGATCGACGCTCAGGCCGTACTGTCGGTTGAGATAGATGGTCATAAACGGGAGCGTGGCACCCCGTCCAATCGTCAGTAATAGTGAGGAGGCGAGTAAAGCGAGGGTGGATCTTCTCAGAGTGGTATTCATTTTCTTGCCCGACAATGCATGTTGTTATGTTTTTATTAAATTTCAGACAGAAATAGCACGGCAAAAGTGTGATGTACACTCAAAAAGTTGTCTGAAAATGCCCAGTTATACCTACCTGTATTAATGATCTGTTACCCGGCAACGATTTCCGCTACTTTAACTTGTTTACAAAAATTTAATAATTTCAGGGGCGGGTGAATGTCACGTAAAGACGGGTTGTTAGCACTACTGGTCGTGGTGGTATGGGGGCTAAATTTTGTCGTCATCAAAGTGGGCCTGCACAATATGCCGCCGCTGATGCTGGCAGGGCTACGTTTCCTACTGGTGGCATTTCCGGCTATTTTCTTTGTTGCCCGCCCGAAAATCCCTCTCTCATTGCTGCTCGGTTATGGCCTGACCATCAGCTTTGGCCAGTTCGCGTTTCTGTTCAGCGCCATAAAATTTGGCATGCCCGCTGGACTGGCGTCACTGGTATTGCAGGCGCAGGCATTTTTCACCATTGTGCTGGGCGCATTCGCTTTTGGTGAGCGTTTACAGGGCAAGCAACGGGTCGGCATCGCGCTGGCAGTGTTTGGCGTGCTGGTGTTGATCGAAGCCAGCCTGAATGGACAGCACGTGACGATGCTCGGTTTTATGCTGACGCTGGCGGCAGCGCTGAGTTGGGCCTGCGGCAATATCTTCAACAAGAAAATTATGCAACATGAATCCCGCCCGCCAGTGATGTCGCTGGTGGTGTGGAGTGCCTTGATCCCTATTTTACCGTTCTTTCTGGCATCGCTCGTCCTTGATGGCCCAGGTCTCATCGTACACAGCCTTATTGCTATTGATATGACGACTATTCTCTCACTGGTCTATCTGGCATTTGTGGCGACGATTGTGGGGTACGGCATATGGGGTGCGTTGCTGGGACGCTATGAGACCTGGCGCGTGGCCCCGTTGTCTTTACTCGTGCCGGTGGTTGGGCTGGCGAGTGCGGCAGTGTTACTGGATGAAACGCTAAGTGGGCTGCAACTTATCGGCGCGCTGTTGATTATGGCGGGGCTGTACATCAACGTGTTTGGTTTTCGTTTGCGCAGGACTGCGCAGGCGAGGGGATAACAGTAGCCCCGCCGTGGCGGGGCATCATGACTTATAAACTGCGCATGTTGTAATAAGGCACACCCAGTTCGTCGGACTTGTCGCTGCCGGCACCCATATGATTAAAATCAAACGGGGACTGCTCCTGCGTAGGAGGCATAATTATCGCGTCGCGATTATTGGGTGTTATGGGCTGCGCGGTTTGTTCCGCCATGCTCTGGCCCGAAACAACAAGCAGCAGGGCCAGCATTGCAGATGACAGAAGTTTCATGATTTCCTCGGTTACGTCTTTATCAGGCGATTAGCAGTTACATTGATTCAGCGGATGCAAATACCGGGATTCGCCGTGCATATTTGTCATACGGTACTTATGGGGTGGCACATCAAAATAGTTTTTGAAGGTCCGGGTCAGCGTTTGCTGAGACTCAAAGCCATAACGCTCCGCCAGGTAGAGGATCGGTTCGTTACTTTCTTTTAATTTTTGCGCTATTTCAGTCATTTTGCGGCTGCGGATGTATTGACCCAATGAATGGCCGGTTTCTTTTTTAAACATCCGTTGCAGGTGCCATTTGGAGTAACCTGAACGCTCTGACACCTTTTCCAGTGACAGCGGTGATTCAAGGTTATTCTCGATCCAGTCCAAAATGCTATGAATAGTGATTGTGTCAGTATTGCGTCTGGACATCGTCATACCTCTTTCTGTTTACGGCAGGATTTTCTTAAGCAAATGCTCAAGTGTTGCCACTTCGTCCGCCGTTAAGTTTTTTGTTAGTTCCTGGTGCAGGTCTTGCCCGACTAATTGATGGCACTGCTCACAAATTGTCGCGCCATGCTCGGTGAGTTTCACCAGCACGCCGCGTTTGTCATGTGGATTAGGAAGTCTTTCAATCCAGCCTTTACAGGCCAGTCTGTCGAGCATACGCGTCAGCGCACCAAGATCGACAGACAGCACTTTTTTCAATTCAACAGGGGTGATGCACACCGCGCAGCGGATGGAGCAAAGCACCTTAAACTGCGATGCCGTGATATCCAGCGGTGACAGGTAGTCGTTTAGCAAACGATCTTTTTTCTGATTAACCATATAGATCAAACGGCCCAGTGGGATGATTTCGTTGAACAGATCACTGGTGTTTTTCACAATGGTTGCCCTGGCAAGTAGTTAGTCACGGCTGATATTATTGCTTAGGCAAATATAAGTCAAATGAATGGGTCGGCAAATGCCACGTTTTGCTAAAACGTCAGCACCTGGCTAACCGAACGTTCGTTTCAATATTTTGATTTCACAGGCTTATGCGTAGAGGAGAAAAATGAATCCTTACATCGCGAAAATGGCTTAAACGGGTGTTTTCACCGTATACTTGCCGTTGACGATTAACGCACAGGAAAGATGAATTATGATGGATTTGTTTAAGGCCATAGGTCTGGGACTGGTAGTCCTGTTACCGTTGGCGAACCCGTTAACCACCGTGGCGTTGTTCCTCGGCCTTGCCGGCAATATGAACAGCGCAGAGCGTAACCGTCAGTCATTAATGGCGTCTGTCTACGTGTTTGCCATCATGATGGTGGCGTACTATGCCGGGCAGGTGGTGATGAATACCTTCGGGATTTCGATTCCCGGATTGCGTATTGCGGGTGGGTTAATCGTTGCGTTTATCGGCTTTCGGATGCTGTTCCCGCAGCAGAAGGCGCACGACTCTCCGGAAGCGAGAAGTAAGTCAGAAGAACTTGTAGACGAACCGACGGCCAATATTGCCTTCGTGCCGCTGGCAATGCCCAGTACTGCCGGTCCGGGTACCATTGCGATGATCATCAGTTCGGCCTCGACCGTACGTCAAGGCTCTGAGTTTCCGGACTGGGTTATTATGGTCGCTCCACCGATCATTTTTGCGGTGATCGGGGTCATTCTGTGGGGCTGCCTGCGCAGTTCAGGCGGAATTATGCGTCTGGTCGGCAAAGGGGGCATTGAAGCGATTTCCCGTCTGATGGGCTTTTTGCTGGTTTGTATGGGCGTGCAGTTTATTATTAATGGCGTACTGGAAATTATCAAAACCTACGCATAAAACCTACGCTTAAAAAAAGGGTCCGGTATAGTCTACCGGACCCTTTTTTATGGCTAGTTAGGCTGTTCTTCCAGCGCGACCGGCCACTTGCGAAAGATAATCACGGACCATATCAGCGCAGCCAGTGCGGGTATCGCACCGATGTAACCGATTGTGGACATCGACCAGTGCAAACTGACCTGATTTCCCACCAGTGCGCCCGCGCCGATACCCAGATTAAAGATCCCGGAAAACAGCGCCATGGCGACGTCGGTGGCATCGGGTGCCAGCGCAAGCACTTTCACCTGCATCCCCAGACCTATCACCATAATGGCCACACCCCAGAAAATACTCAGTATGGCGAGGTGCATCTCGCTGTCAGCGGCTGGTAACAGCAGCACCAGGCACACCGTCAGTAACGCGATAGCCGCACTTATCAGCCCGGATGCATGCTGATTACCCAGCTTGCCAAAGATGAGGCTGCCGATAATGCCCGCCGCACCCAGAACCAGTAACAACACGGTCGCAAAATTGGCACTCAGTCCGGCAACGGTCTGAACAAAGGGTTCTATATAGCTGTAAGCCGTGTAGTGCGCGGTGACTACAATGACCGTCAATAAATAAATGCTCATCAGCGCCGGGCGGCGAAACAGCAGCGGCAGGCTTTTTAGCGAGCCTGAATGCTCACTGGGTAGTTTTGGCAGCAGTTTAATCAGACAGAGCAAGGTGACTAATGCGGCGACGCCGATAGCGAAGAAGGTTGTGCGCCAGCCAAAATACTGGCCGACGATACGGCCAATAGGCAGACCCAGCACCATCGCCAGCGCGGTCCCGGTAGCAATCAGGCTCAACGCCTGCGCACGTTTGCCGGCGGGTGCCATGCGAATCGCTAATGACGCGGTAATCGACCAGAAAATGGCGTGTGCGAAGGCAATACCAATACGGCTAATGACCAGCACGGTAAAGTTCCATGCCAGGAAAGAGAGCACATGACTGGCGATAAACAGCGCGAAAAGGGAAATCAGAAGTTTGCGTCGCTCCACCTGACTGGTAAGCAGCATAAACGGCAGTGACATCAGGGCAACGACCCAGGCATAGATGGTCAGCATGATCCCGACCTGCGCTGTTTGCATATTAAAGCTTTGCGCGATGTCGGAGAGCAAACCGACGGGAACAAACTCCGTGGTATTGAAAATAAAAGCGGCAATAGCCAGCGTAACGACCCGTAGCCACGCGACCTTGCGGGAAACAGTGTGTGTTGTCATATCAAATAAATTGGATTAGCTGCGAAAAGGTGAGGTCACGATCTTAAAACGGTTACTGGTGAAAATACAATCATTTCGTGATTCAAATCACATTTTTATGCCTAATGCCTGGAAAGGAGGGCCGGGTGAACTTGCGCCACCCGGCGTCAGCTAATCTGCATTCTGCGCCAGTTGGGGGGTCAACACCTCAATAAATGCTTCCAGTTGTCGCGTCATCGCTCCCCGACGCCAGACCAGCCATGTATTGAGCCAACGCCAGTTTTCACTCAACGGCCAGGCGTTAACTTGATGGTGTCCCGGCATACTTTCCAGCATCGATCGCGGAATCAGCGCAATTCCCGCCCCGGCAATCACGCAGGCGAGCATGCCGTGATACGACTCCATTTCATGGATGGTGCCCGGCATTGCGCGATCGGCGTGAAACCAGCTTTCAAAATGGCGGCGGTAAGAGCAGTTCGCGCGAAAGGCATAAATACTGCAGCCGTTAACGTCGCTGGCCCGCTGTATGGGGGCGTGTCCGTGAGGGGTAACGATCATCATCTCCTCAAGGTAGACCGGCATGCCTTCCAGTCCCGGGTGGGTGATCGGGCCGTCGACAAAGGCGGCGCTCAGCGTCCCCTCCAGTACACCGTCCAGCATGGTGCCTGAAGGCCCTGTAGCCAACGCAAACTGGATTTTAGGGTAGCGTCGATTATATTCAGCCAGCGTCGCGGGAATGCGTACGGCAGCGGTGCTTTCCAGCGAACCGAGAGAGAACAGTCCCTGCGGCTCATCGCCAGCAACGACCATGCGTGCTTCCTCTACCAGGGCAAGGATCCGCTGGCTATAGCGCAAAAAATTGTGCCCGGACGGGGAAAGTCGCAGGCGCTGGTTTTCACGAATAAACAGATCGACGCCAAGGTCGGCTTCAAGCTGGCGAATACGCGTGGTGAGATTGGACGGCACACGATGTACCTTCGCGGCGGCCTGCGTAATGCTGCCGGTTTCCGCCACCGCATTGAACATTTCCAGTTGCGTCAGATCCATTATTTTTCTCTATTCGTGAATGGTGTAGTTAATATTATTCATTTTTCAGAAAGAGTAAATACGCTCATGATATGACCATACCCTGCAAAAAGAGAGACAGCTATGACCATCACATCAGCAACACATGCGATTTCCGTCAATCCTGTGAACGGCGAAAGGTTAACGGCGATGCCGTGGGCTAGTCGGGATGAGATTGCCCATGAGCTTGATCTGGCCGCCAGTGGATTTAATGAATGGAAACACACCACCGTGGCGCATCGGGCGCAGATGCTGCGCAAGGTTGGGCACGCTCTGCGCCAGCGTGCGGAAGAGATGGCGCAGTGTATCTCACGGGAAATGGGGAAACCGATAAAACAGGCTCGTGCAGAAGTGGCGAAATCCGCGGCGCTGTGTGACTGGTATGCAGAGCATGGACCTTTGATGCTTAATCCTGAACCAACACAGGTGGAGAATAACCAGGCGGCGATCGAATATCGTCCTCTGGGCACTATTCTGGCCGTTATGCCGTGGAACTTCCCGCTGTGGCAGGTCATGCGCGGTGCAGTGCCTATTTTATTGGCCGGGAATGGTTACCTGTTAAAGCATGCACCGAATGTAACCGGGTGCGCCGGTATTATTGCGCAGGCGTTTGCTGATGCCGGTATCCCGCAGGGGGTATATGGCTGGGTGAATGCCGATAACTCGGGCGTTAGCCAGATGATCAACGATCCGCGTATTGCCGCCGTTACGGTAACGGGAAGTGTGCGAGCCGGGGCGGCAATTGGTGCTCAGGCGGGGGCGGCGCTGAAGAAATGCGTGCTTGAACTGGGTGGATCCGATCCGTTCATTGTCCTTAACGATGCTGACCTCGATCTGGCCGTGAAGGCGGCAGTCGCCGGTCGTTATCAGAATACCGGGCAGGTTTGTGCGGCAGCGAAACGTTTTATTGTTGAGGAAGGGATTGCGGCAGAATTTACTCAGCGTTTTGTGGCGGCGGCCAGTGCGCTAAAAATGGGCGATCCTCTGAATGAGGAAAACGATCTCGGCCCAATGGCACGCGTTGATCTGCGTGATGAACTGCATCAGCAGGTTGAGGCTTCGCTGGCTCAAGGGGCGACGTTGTTACTCGGTGGCGAAAAAATTGCCGGAAAAGGTAACTACTATGCCATCACGGTTCTTGGTGACGTGACACCTGAGATGACCGCTTTCCGCCAGGAATTGTTCGGCCCGGTAGCAGCAATTACCGTTGCGAAGAACGCAGAGCATGCGTTAGTACTGGCGAACGAGAGTGATTTTGGCTTGTCGGCAACGATTTTCACCGCTGATGAGACGCTGGCGCAGAATATGGCTGCACGCCTGGAATGTGGCGGGGTATTTATCAATGGTTATAGTGCCAGTGATGCCCGCGTTGCGTTTGGCGGGGTGAAGAAAAGCGGCTTTGGTCGGGAGCTTTCGCACTTTGGCCTGCATGAGTTTTGTAACGTGCAGACCGTCTGGAAAAACCGTATCTAATCTTCAGGGTGTCTCCACACGGGACACCCGTCCACGCATATCATCTGCATCCTGACGCGGTGCATTCAGCTCTGTTATACTCGCAGGCCTTTCAGACCTGCGAGCAAGGAGCATGTTGTGGCCAGGGCCATGGACAATTCAATCTTAGAAACCATTGTGCAGCAGGTTCGCCCGCTGATTGGTCAGGGGAAGGTCGCTGACTACATCCCCGCATTAGCCTCCGTTGATGGTTCCAAACTGGGTATTGCCATTTGTACCGTTGATGGTCAGCACTATCAGGCGGGTGATGCGCAAGAACGTTTTTCAATTCAGTCGATCTCGAAGGTGCTCAGTCTGGTGGTGGCGATGCGTCATTATCAGGAAGATGAGATCTGGCAGCGAGTAGGCAAAGATCCGTCAGGACATCCGTTTAACTCTCTGGTACAGCTGGAAATGGAGCAAGGAATACCGCGCAACCCGTTTATTAATGCCGGGGCGCTGGTGGTTTGCGACATGCTGCAGGGGCGTCTGAGTGCGCCACGTCAACGCATGCTCGAAGTCGTACGGGCGCTAAGCGGTGTGCCGGATATCGCCTATGATGCGACAGTTGCCCGCTCTGAGTTTGAGCATTCGGCACGTAATGCGGCCATTGCCTGGCTGATGAAATCCTTTGGCAATTTTCAACATGATGTAGCCACCGTTCTGCAAAACTATTTCCACTACTGTGCGCTGAAAATGAGCTGCGTGGAGCTGGCGCGTACCTTTGTCTTTCTGGCTAATCAGGGGCATGCCTTTCATCTCAATGAACCGGTGGTCACGCCGATGCAGGCCCGACAAATTAATGCGCTGATGGCGACCAGTGGTATGTACCAGAACGCCGGTGAATTTGCGTGGCGAGTGGGGCTGCCGGCAAAATCCGGGGTGGGGGGTGGTATCGTGGCGATCGTGCCGCATGAAATGGCGATAGCGGTCTGGAGCCCGGAACTGGATCCGGCAGGGAATTCACTGGCAGGTATTGCGGTGCTGGAACAGTTAACCCAACAGATGGGGCGTTCGGTTTACTGATGAACTCGCTCGAACCGTTGTTTTCCCGACTGGCGAAATCGACCTTTCGTTCACGGTTTCGCCTTGGTGACAAAGAACGACGCTATTGTATGGAGAAAGGCGCGCCGGTGATTGAGCAACATGCCGCCGATTTTATTGCCAAACGCCTGGCGCCTGCATTCCCGGCCAACGACGGTAAGCAGACGCCGATGCGCGGGCATCCGGTATTTATTGCCCAGCATGCGACGGCAACCTGCTGTCGCGGCTGCCTGGCAAAATGGCATGATATTCCTCAAGGGCAGGCGCTAAGTGCAGAACAGCAACGTTACGTTGTCACGGTAATTTATCACTGGTTAGTGCGGCAAATGAACCAGCCATAGATAACATAATCCTATGAGAAGACCCCTTGTGTTGCGAAAAAGTTAAACGCACTATCATGGGGACTATCTGAGGAGAAAAAAATGGCCACTGGTACCCCCTGCATCGTGCTGAGCGCACAACAGATTGTGTCGAGAATCGACGAGCTTTGTGACGTTCTTGAACAGTGCGTGAATGACGGTGCATCTGTAAGTTTTATACACCCCTTCAATCGCGATAAGTCACTGTCATTCTGGACGGGCGTTGCGCAAAGCGTTGCTCGTGGCGAGAGAATTGTGCTGGCGGCTGAAAACACGCAGGGTATCCTGGTGGGAACCGTCCAGCTTATTGTCGATCAACCTGAAAACCAACCGCATCGTGCCGACGTCGCCAAATTACTGGTGCATCCGTCTGCACGACGAACGGGTATCGCCCGGGAATTGATGAACGCGCTGGAAACGTGTGCGCGTCAACAGCATAAAACTACGCTGGTGCTCGACACGGCCACCGGTAGCGCTGCGGAGTTGTTCTACCACAATTGCGGCTGGCAAAAAGCGGGCATGATCCCCAACTACGCCCAAATGCCGGATGGAACGCTGACGGGCACCACACTTTTCTATAAATCATTGTAATTTGTTACCAGGGATTGATCAAAACAGGGTTTCAAGGTATTAAAGTTTGCTAACCTATTGGACCAATTCAATCAGGTTGTATGACTAATCAAAAAGGGAACCCATTGTGCAAACACTAAATCGTCGCGATTTTCCCGGTGCTCACTATCCTGAACGCATCATTCAGTTTGGTGAAGGAAACTTCCTGCGCGCCTTTGTTGACTGGCAAGTTGATTTACTGAATGAACATACCGATCTGAATTCTGGTGTGGTCATTGTTCGTCCTATCGAAAGTACATTTCCGCCATCACTGAGCACGCAGGATGGTCTCTATACCACCATCATTCGTGGTCTGAATGAAAAGGGCGAAGCCGTCAGCGACGCGCGTTTAATTCGCTCGGTTAACCGTGAAATCAGCGTCTATAGCGAATACGATGAGTTCCTGAAACTGGCGCATAACCCTGATATGCGTTTTGTTTTCTCCAATACAACGGAAGCCGGGATCAGTTATCACGCGGGCGACAAGTTCGACGATGCGCCTGCGGTAAGCTATCCGGCCAAGTTGACCCGCCTGCTGTTTGAGCGTTACAGCCATTTTGACGGCGCGCTGGATAAAGGCTGGATAATCATTCCTTGCGAACTGATTGATTACAACGGCGATGCGCTGCGTGAACTGGTGCTGCGTTATGCGCAGGAGTGGGCGTTGCCGGACGCGTTCGTGCAGTGGCTGGACAAGGCTAACGCATTTTGTTCTACGCTGGTGGACCGCATCGTTACCGGTTACCCGCGTGACGAAGTGGCCACGCTGGAAGCCGAGCTGGGTTATCACGATGCATTCCTCGATACTGCAGAGCACTTCTACCTGTTTGTGATTCAGGGGCCGAAGTCATTAGCGACTGAACTGCGTCTGGACAAATATCCGCTGAATGTACTGATTGTTGATGATATTAAGCCGTACAAAGAGCGTAAAGTTGCCATCCTTAACGGTGCGCACACCGCGCTGGTACCGGTAGCCTACCAGGCAGGGCTAGACACGGTGGGTGAGGCGATGAATGACGCAGAGATTTGCGCTTTTGTCGAAAAAGCCATTTACGAAGAGATCATTCCGGTGCTCGATTTACCGCGTGATGAGCTGGCATCATTCGCCAGCGCGGTGACCGGACGTTTCTGCAACCCGTACATCAAGCATCAGCTGTTGTCGATTGCCCTGAACGGAATGACTAAATTCCGCACGCGTATTTTGCCGCAGTTGCTGGCAGGGCAGCAGGCCAATGGTCAATTGCCGGCGCGTCTGACGTTTGCGCTGGCGGCGTTGATTGCTTTCTATCGCGGCGAGCGTAACGGTGAGTCTTATCCTGTTCAGGATAATGCCCACTGGATTGAGCGTTTCCAGCTGCTATGGAGTCAGCACCACGATCGTCAAATAAGCACGCAAGCGTTGGTCCACTCGGTACTGGCGGTCAACGAGCACTGGGAGCAGGATCTGACGCAGGTTCCCGGTCTGGTTGAACAGGTTTCTGCCGATCTGGACGCCATTCTGTCCAACGGTATGCGCGAAGCCGTGAAGCCACTGTGCTAAAATAGTCACATAATTACCCGGTTTAGGCCGGGTTTTTTATACCTGTTTATTAGTTACAACATACAGTGTGCTTCTTAAATACAGTTACCGTCTGAGACTGTAGCGCCTCATTTGTTCAGACAGGTAAAAAGGCGGGATTTAGTGCGGTGAGGTGCTTGCAACATTGATCGCGATCACGTTTAATGGCGCGGCTTTCACATTTTCCGAAGATAACTATGATTGTTCGACCTCAACAACACTGGCTGCGTCTGATATTCGTCTGGCATGGTTCAGTGTTATCGAAGATTTTCTCGCGCCTGCTGCTGAATTTTCTGCTTTCCATTGCCGTTATCATCATGCTGCCATGGTATACGATGCTGGGTATCAAATTTACCCTGGCGCCATTCAGCATCCTGGGCGTTGCTATTGCTATCTTTTTAGGCTTTCGCAACAACGCCTGTTACTCGCGCTACGTTGAGGCTCGACACCTGTGGGGACAATTAATGATTGCCTCCCGTTCGCTACTGCGTGAGGTAAAAAATACATTACCGGACGACGCTGAACTGGGGCAGTTTGTACGTCTGCAAATCGCCTTTGCCCACTGTTTACGCATGACCTTGCGTCGTAACCCGCAGGCGGAACCATTAGCGAAATATCTCAGTGCCTCAGATTTGCAAACTGTCTTTGCCTGCCAATCACCTGCCAACCGTATTCTGCTGTTGATGGGGGAGTGGTTAGCCGTACGCAGGCGTAATGGCGAGCTATCTGACATATTATTTCACAGTTTAAACAATAGATTAAATGATATGTCGGCGGTACTTGCAGGTTGTGAGCGGATTGCTAATACACCGGTGCCATTTGCCTATACCTTGATCCTGCATCGCACGGTCTATCTGTTTTGTATCATGCTGCCATTCGCATTGGTGGTCGATCTGCACTATATGACGCCGTTCATTTCCGTGCTGATTTCATATACGTTTATTTCTCTCGACACGTTGGCAGAAGAGCTTGAAGACCCGTTCGGCACGGAGAATAACGACTTGCCGCTGGATGCGATTTGTAACGCGATTGAAATTGATTTGCTGCAAATGAACGATGAAACGACTGTACCTGCTAAACATATGCCCGATAAGCACTATCAACTGACATAACCGAATCAATTTTCGCCATGTCCTTTTTGCCACCATACCGGCATCATATCGGAAAAAGAGTGAAACTGTGGCGCCAGATTCTCATCATCGGGATCGTCAAATCCCCCGGCTAACAGGGCAATAATCGGGGCGTCATCGATGGCGCCCACGGAACTACCACACTGTGGGCAAAAGGCTCGGCTGGATATTTCTGATGATCGCCAGGTAGCAGGTTGACCCGCAATGCCCGTCCATTCTACGTTTTCAGCGTTAAATTCAATCCACACTACGGTGGGCGCACCCGTATGTCTGCGGCAAATATCACAGGAGCAGGAATGTGAGTTGTTGGGATTCGTTGCGGTAAAGCGTACCGAACCACACAGGCAACCGCCAGAATAGATTTTAGACACGACGACTCTCTTCAGCGAAACGTTATCTGACACTAGCAGATGACAAGCCTCGCCACTAGAAGCACATCTTAAAAAAGCGATGGCGCGCATACACATTGAATAATGCGGAGAAAACAGATTATTAAATGAACGACAATCAGGGGTTGTCAATGTGTAGATTCATTTATCTCTCAGAGGCGGAATAACATTCACAAAATAGATAATTCACCCCATAAACCCATTGAAAGTTTATTCATGGCGTTCGTATAAAAAATCCATGTCGTCAGGAAGATCAATCTGCTGACGCTTTAAAAGGATATACGCACGATAATCAGGAGGATTATCTATGAAAAACCTTCACCGAAATTCCGCAAAGCGCCCGAGCCGATTGGCGGTCCTTCCTGGAATACTGTTAGCGTCAACGGGGCTGATTGTTCCGGTAGATGTCTTCGCTGAAGAACGGCTTTGTGAGCGCGAATCAGCAGCCTTATGCGCAGAAAATAAAGGCCGTGCATTACTGACAGCTCAACCATATATACCGGCTAATACCACCAGTGACGCAATCATCAATAATGGCGTCTATGTTGTGCTATCGAAAACAGAAAATACTGATGCCGTTTGGGAAAACTTCAGCGGCCTGACCGTCGGGAAAGAGAGCGCAGGTACACTTCTCATTGATGGTCGCACGATTTCTTCGCTCACCGGTTCAATTGGTCGGGGAAGTGCCGGCATTGTGACCCTGACCAATGGGGCAATCTGGTTACTGAGAGGGGGAAATCTTGTTTTAGGGACTAACAGCGGCAGTGGCCGCTTATTGGTGGAGCTTGGCAGCCAAATAAGCGGAATTAATGAACTCCGCATCGGCGAATTTTATGCCGGTGCCTACGGCAGCGTCGTTATTGACGGTGCGAAATCTACCGTTAAGACGAACTGGGTCGTGGTGGGCGATCAGGACACCGGCAAGCTCGATATTCTTAATGGTGGGCAACTGGTCGCGACCGAACACATGAATATCGGCTATGTCGGCAAAACCGACCGCAATAACCTGTTTGGTAACGGTACCGTCAGGGTTGATGGTGAGGATTCATTGCTCGACGTCGCTAAGCCGATTTTGCTGGGGGGATACGGAACCGGCAACAATGATGCACGCGGCGTGCTAACCGTGAGTAATGGTGGCACAGTAAAATCCGGAAAATATTTATGGTTAGGCGTCGGTAAGGGAAGTACAGGCATTGTCAACGTAGGGTCTGAAGAGGGGGACGTCGCGCAGCGCGCTGGCGTCATTAACGTTCCGTGGATCTATCTTGGCGATACTGCCGACAATACCAGCACCGTTCAACTGAATTTTAATCATAACAGTGACGATTTTTCACTCGCAGCCGATATAACCGGACGTGGTCAGGTCAATCATAATGGTCCGGGAACTACATTATTATCGGGAAATAACGCCTACACGGGCACCACGTCGCTACGCAACGGTACGCTGCGGGCTGGCAGCACGGATGCCTTTAGCCGCAACTCAGATTTCACTGTGGATGAGACGGCGACAGTCGATCTGAATGGTTTTAATCAGACTATCCGCTCGCTGTCGCTCGACGGTACGCTCAGTTTTGGCCAGCCGGGAACGGACGAGGCACTGAAACGTTCCAATAGCATCCTGACCGTTAGCGGTAATTACAGCAGCAACAATGGTCTTCTTATCCTCAATACAACAGAAGATGCCGTGCAACAAAAAGCGGTGGTGAATCAACTTCATGTGATGGGGAATACTTCAGGGACCACCCGTGTCGCTTTGCAGGCCCTGGGCAGCCAGACGGTCAGTAATCTCAATGGTGCACGGGTAGTGCGGGTAGACGGCGAATCAGGTGGTGAGTTTGTTGCAGTTGGCCGTTTGATCGCGGGCGCCTATGATTACGCGCTACTGCGGGGAAATAATACGGATGATTCCGCACTCATTCCTGATTCGAATCACTGGTATTTGACCAATACCTGGACTCCTCCTGAAGAACCGATAAGTGACCCAGAAGAGCCTGCTATTGATCCCGACACACCAGAGTTACCAGTCCAACAAGAAGAACCCGCTTCTCACGATTCGGTTTTACGCCCTGAATTAGGCGCCTACCTTGCGAATAAATCGGCGGGAAATACGCTGTTTACGACACGTTTGCACGATCGTCTGGGCGAAAGTCACTATATTGACCCTATAACAGGTGAGTCAGACGTGACCAGCATGTGGTTACGCAACGTCAGTGGGCATACCCGGTTTCGTGATAGCAGCGGGCAGTTGAAGACGCAAAGTAGCCGTTATGTTCTGCAAATAGGCGGCGATGTCGCACAATGGAGTTCAGACGAGGTTGATCGCTGGCATCTGGGCGTCATGTTCGGCTACGCAAACAGTCAAAGTAATACGCGGTCAGACATCAGCCATTACCGCGCTGACGGTTCGATATCAGGTTACAGCGCCGGACTGTACGCAACCTGGTATGCCAACAATGTGCAGAAAAGCGGGGGGTATCTTGACAGCTGGATGCTTTATAACTGGTTTGATAACACCGTTCGCGGTGAACAACTGGCGACAGAGAGATATCGCTCACGAGGGGTGACCGCCTCGCTTGAAGCAGGATATGCCTTTAAGTTGAAGGAGACGGCACGCCTGAGTTACTGGCTACAACCTCAGGCTCAGTTGACCTGGATGGACGTATCGTCTGACGATCATCAGGAGGCAAACGGCACCGTGATCAGAGATAAAGGCAAAGGGAATCTGCAAAGCCGATTGGGGGTTAAAGCGTATTTGCGAGGCTATAACCAACGTGACGAAGGAAACGACCGGCTTTTTCAGCCATTTATTGAAACTAACTGGCTTCATAATTCCCGCAATTTTTCGATATCAATGAATGAAATACAGGGTGACGTTGATGGCGCAAAAAATATCGTTGAACTCAGAGCAGGTGTTGAAGCGAAAGTAAATACGCGTCTGCACCTTTGGGGAAACGTAGGTCAACAAATTGGCGACAGTGGTTACAGTGATTCTCAGGCAATGTTCGGTGTGAAGGTGTTATTCTGACAACACCCGCATCCTAAATCAGGATGCGGGGTGTTTATGTCGCCACTATCATTCGCGCGCGGAAGAAGTATTAACTAAAAGTGTTAATTCACAAAACGCATAATAATATTACGCTGTGAAAATATACCGACAGGCGTGTTACAAGGTTATTTCATCTAACAAAAAGACAGTGCTTAAGATCAATTAACTCCTGCGTACTATCATGTAAAAAAGTAATAGCGCGTCGAATCGCTAATATCTCTATATTGTTCATCTTAAAATCAACACTGCATTAACCCATGAGATATATTTCATTCCCGTTTTTTACAATAAAGCATTTGACGTTGCTTATCCTCTTTTTATGAATAGTGAATAAACAGGTTAATTTTATGATAAATCACTCAAATAGGGCAGGTGAACAAGCCCGACAAAAGCACGATGGTCATTTTCATATTCCAGATGAGATCCGCCATCTTGGTGATATGTCGCTTTACAGGGCGGTAGCCTGGTGGGGGTTTCTGCGTAAAACTGAGTTTACTCGGGATGATGTTAGCCTGGCGTTTCAGATAGATTTGAGGCGTTCCAGTGGCATACTTAACTATATTTGTCATCGACATGAGTATGATGATATCGCATTTGAAATACGTAAAATCCCAGTACAGGGCGGTTGTTGTCAACTTGCTGTACGAATTCTCAAGGTAGCAACGTCCCCGACATTGGTAAAAAAACCAGAAAAAAGCAGCAATACCAGAAAGGACGTGAAAAAAAACAATCAACTGAACCAGCTTATGGCCCGTTGGATGTTATCAAGGCCGGCTGGTAATAATGCAACACAATTGGAAGCATGGAAAGCGGGGTGCCCAATTTATGATAATAATATCAAACCCACCGAAGAGTAATTGTTGAATAATCACCTTTCGAAATAAAATAATACCAGCTAAATACTATTTCTATTTACCCACATTAGCCTCTGCAATGAAAGGCCAATGCAGGTATAAGGGGGTTAAAAATCGCGTCTGGCAACAATAAACAAACGTGGAAATGACAGCAAGATTTTGCCGTTTTCTTGCAGCGGATATTGCTCCTGCAGAAGTTCATGGTATCGAGCCAGATACTTTCGTTGCTCACTTTCGCTCAGATCTTGCAACCAGGGACGTAAGCCTGTCGCACTGACCCAGTCGATAATCGACTGATGTGAATCCATAATGTGGTAATAGGTCGTGCGCCAAATATCAACGTCACATCCCGCTTCAGTCAAAATATCATAATAAGCATGCACGCCGGGAAGAGGCGATCGACCGCGATCGGGATAATCCTGCTCATAGGCGACTTCACGCATTAAAATATGTGTCGGCTCCAGCCAATTATCCGGCATTTGCACAGCAAGTACGCCGTTACGGTGTAACTGCGAGACAAGATATGGGAATAATTCGTAGTGATCGGGTACCCACTGTAATGAAGCATTCGCATAAAGCAGATCAAGAGGTTGCTCCGCCCGGAACTCGCTGATATCTGTTTCAACAAAATGACAGTTCGGTAAGGTTGCACGCGCCTCGTTGAGCATATTTGGCGAAGAGTCCACGCCTGTTATGTTGGCCGAAGGCCATCGTTGATACAGTAATGACGTGCTATTTCCCGGACCGCACCCCAGATCGGCGACTGAACGAACATTTTCTAACGCTACTCTGCTCAATAATTCTGCTGCGGGTCTTGAGCGTTCGCTGCCGTATTGCAGATAAAGTGCAGGGTTCCAGTCGGCCATGTAGCTATCTCCTGTGTCGTATTCAATCTTCACGTTAAGCGTACGACATTATGGGCAGATTTTGTTTATTTCTGGGATAGTTAATCAGTGGAGCAGGGTATTTATCACCCTCCCTGGACGGGAGGGCTTTTCGCTGGGGGAGGAAGAGTTATTATCCACGACCAACATACGGCATGTTGTTAGCCATAATCGTGATTTCCAACACGTTAGTCGTGATGGGCAACTGCGCCATCATTTGAATAGCAGCGGCTACATCGTCCACATTCATCATATCTTCGGCTTTAATTGAACCGTCAGCCTGATAAACACCTTTTTTCATACGGTTTGACAGCGTGGTTTCAGCATTACCGATGTTAATCTGGCCACAGGCAATATTGAACTGACGACAATCCAGGGAAATGGCTTTGGTCAGCCCGGTTACCGCATGTTTTGATGCCGTATAAGGTGCGGTATACAATCGAGGTGTCAGCGCTGAAATAGATGCATTGTTAATAATGCGTCCACCCATAGGTGTCTGGGCTTTCATGATTTTAATCGCCTCTTTGGCACACAGAAACGTAGAGTGCACGTTCGCGCTGAATACCCGAGACCACTCATCAAATGAGATCTCTTCAATCGTTTTGGCTGGGCTGTTATTACCGGCATTATTAAACAAAAGATCTAATCGACCAAATCTATCCCTAATTGCCGCAAACAGTGACTGTACGGCGGATTCACTGGTGACGTCAGCAACCATCGGAATAAAGCGTTCGGCTGCAAAGCCCTGCACACATTGCTGTAAGGTTTCTGCATTGCGCGCTGCAACAATAACTGTATAGCCAATATCGTATAATGCCTTCGCTGAGGCAAATCCGATGCCTTTACTTCCTCCAGTAACGAGCGCAATTTTTGTCATGCCAGGCTCCGTTTACAGTAAGCTAATGTCGATTTTTACGACGGTTTTTTTTGATTTTTTCAGGTTGATCAACCATGTAACAGGCACGGTGAACCTCTTCCGGGAAAACAATCACGAACTGACCGGGGGTCAGGGTAAGCACGTTATCGTTGATACGATCGTCTGCGTAGAAAGTGACGTCGCGCTCACCTGGATGGCTCTCGATAATTTCGTTTTTGCCGTCATCAAAACTGACGCAAATACGCTCCTGACCCGCGATGAGAAAATGAACATCAAGGTATTTACGATGTACTTCTGGTCGACAGGCGCCTATGGGTTTGGTGATGGGTTCAACAACGGTAAAAAAAATGGTGTCATCCTGAATATAGATTTTTTCTCCCACCGGGAAATGACTCAAATCATTTTGACTCAGATAGTGGATCACTTTCGTAATCGCCGGGTGTAATGAGCCTGTCTGGCACGGGCTGATAAGTGCAATGTCACCGTAGATCATAATCGTTAACCTTATTATTGAGTCAGTTATTTAACCGGTGTAATAACGGGTTTACCGGTGAAGAAAGCGTGTAGATTGTCGAATACCAGGTCGGCCATCGCATTAAAAGTTTCACTCGTGCCGCTGGCGATATGGGGTGTGAGTACCACGTTATCCATTTTCAGTAATGCCGCAAGGACATGTGGTTCGTTGGCGTAAACATCCAGTGCCGCACCGGCAATGACGTTATTTTCCAGGGCCTGAATAAGGTCCGTTTCGTTGACCACGGAACATAGGAAATAAGATGCCGCCCGCTCGTGCAGTATTTGATGGCGTAGCGGGTGTAATAATCATATCGCTTAAGGCAAGAGTATATCCCAGGCGTAACGAACTTCCGCCAAAGCCCCGAATGAGTAAGTAGGCAATACGTCGGCCAAGACCGGTTTTGATAAAGCCTTTTGCATAAAGAAACGCGGCGACAATTAGCCATACCGTGGTGCTACTGAAGCCTTTTAACGCTTCGGACGTTGTCATCATGCCAGTGAGCATAATAAAACTAATGGCGATTAATGCGACAGCACCTACGGGCAAAGGCTGAAGAATGAATGCCACTACGGTGGTGATAAAGATAGCGAGGATATGCCAGGTTAATTCTGTGAGACCTTCCGGTACGGGGGTAAACCAAATCGCGACCGCGACGATCGCACAAATGAGGACTTTCAGATAACGATTCATATGCAATCCCTGTAGCTGTTTCCTGCTAAGGAGAGCAGGAGGAATAATCCTGTTTTCGGTACAGCGTTTGAACCTAAAAAGCGTTCTATTGCCTGACTATGGGTTTAATTAGCCCATAAGAGTTATGTGGTTTATGGCAGTATAAAAACCGTGACGCAGGGTGACTTCGTGCATTCGTCCGAATCAATGGCGAAATTCTCACGCATATGCCCGGATGAAATTTGCGCAGATCACACGGGCCTTTGACAAATGATGTCAGAGAGGAAATTTCTGCGCGGTAGCTCGCAAACCGGCTTATTTGTTGAAGTGAGAAGGGCGCGGTAAAGTGCTTAACTTATGGATTGAGTGATGATGCCAACATGATGATAAGGAATAAAATTATGCTCGAGACATCCAGACTCATTTTAAGGCAGTGGGAAGCGAAAGATAGGGTGCCTTTTGCCTGTCTGAATGCAGACCCTGATGTGATGCGTTTCTTTCCAGCTCCGCTTTCCAGACAGGAGAGCGACAACCTGGCAGAAAGGTTCAGGGAAGGGATTGAACAACGCGGCTGGGGATTTTGGGCCGTTGAGTCCAAAGAAACACATGAATTTGTCGGTTGCGTTGGTCTACATCCGCAGCCTGATAAATTTCCATTTTCGCCGTGTACTGAAATTGGCTGGCGTCTCAGTAAATCATACTGGCACCAGGGATTAGCAACGGAGGCTGCAGAAGCCTGTCTGGAATATGCTTTTTGGGTTCTGGCGCTGGATGAAGTCGTATCGTTCACATCGGTTCTAAACAAACCGTCAGAATGCTTAATGAAACGGCTTGGCATGAACAAAGTGGAAGTGTTTCCGCATCCTGCATTACCGAGAGAGCATCGACTTTCTCAACATGTTCTGTATCGAATTCAGCAGCCAAGCCATGATTGAGAATAGAACTGTATCAACAACCTGACTAAGGATAACTGCAAAGCACCGGATTCTATCAAATCCTATGGTGGTGCGCATAATGTATATTATGTTAAATGAAAAAGAACATGTAAATATGGCGTGTTAATGCAGTCTGAATCGTGCCTGTCCGTTTGCTCCCTTCCCTGTCGTGACGCTGCGTGAATTCTGCAGATTTTCACCAGTAATCCTGCACACGATTTCACGCAGCACACCCCGCAGACATAAAAAAACCGGCCATTGTGGCCGGTTCGTCGTGACGGTTTCTGACTTAATGTATTTTTGCCTAGGCCGCTGCTTTCTCAGACTGACGCTCTGCAGCTCTGACAACGGCCATAAACGCTTTGACACCCGGATCCACATCCGGCGACAACATGCGCATAATTGATTTTGAATTCCTGCCGACCTCGTCTGAAATCGCTGGATAACCGCACGTGACCTTAATCAGCGTGCGTAGCATTCCTTTTGCGACTTCGATTTCACCGGCCAGGATTAACTCGTGGATCTCCTGGATAATCTGAACACGTGACCCGATGTCCTCTTTAAGCAGGTTTTCCCACATTTTTTCGATGTCATGCGCGGCCATGTTTTTTACTCCTCAGATAATCAGCCCGATATTTTTCGGCGGCGTCCAGGTCGTTATTTTGCCGGTCCTTGAAACCGGCACACAGTAAAATGACAATCTCGTCGCCGTCCTGCATCAGATACACCCGAATGGCAATGCAGGCAAATTATTTATCGTCTGAAATCGTTTTGCATTCACACTTGCCACCTACACTGGCAGCAGTCAGACATAATTCACCGGTTATCGGTTCGTATTTTAGCGTTGCACCTGGCATGACCTGCGCGTGTGTAACCGTGCCGCCGCCTGACCTGTTTGTTTTTGTATACGACGCCGCCGAGAACCCAAAAAGTTACAGTGTAACTTTTCCAGGATATATTTACTGAACATCAGTGACCCTGCCAGCGCGTGCGACTCTTTCGGACGTCAACATGTGTGAATGTCGGATAAATACCGATCCCGCCTGTAGGTAAAATAGTTTCGGTCGATTTTTTTCCCGATGATTCTTTCCCGCTCGCGCTTGCATCGCCGGATTTATTCTTCGCCGGTGGCGCATTTTTTGTATATGCAAACGTTACTGTTTTTACTGATTGTACGCCGAAAAGAATCCCCCGCGCCTGCATATTCGCCACGGCGGCTGCAGCGGCGACAGAATCCCACGCCCGACGCCCTGACAACCCCGTCTGATAAACGCTTGTGACGATGCCCTCGAAACTGATTTCAGGCTGATTCGTTACGATACCGTCAGCAATTTTATAACCTGTCTCCAGTGCCGCTTCCGCCACGTCGCGCGACAGCTCGTAACCCTCGCTCGTCTTGGCATCAAAGGTGATGGCAAGTCCGGATTCGGTGACAATAATTGCAGTGTTACTTTGTGAGGGTTTAACCTGCCGTTGCTGATTGCCGTCATATTTAATTAACGAATCAATTTAAATGTGTTTATATACTAGACATGATGCTTTAAAAAACATTTGCTATAGGTAGTGTGCGTAGGTGTATGATGACTGCACTTTTAATATTTCAAAGGGATTGATTATGGCTTTTAAAGAGTTTGCAACGTTTGGTACTTTAATAACACCCAAAATACTCGTCGCCGTTTACTGGGTATTAACTATTATTTATATTATCGCTGCTGTTATATTTGCATTTAACGGTAATTTTAGCGCCTGTGGTTTAAGTATTCTTGTTTTAGTTATTACTCGCATTTCATTTGAACTGATAATGATTTCGTTTAAAAATAACGAATTTCTGTTCCGCATTTGTAATGCATTAGAAAAAGACAAGCAATAAACATCAGCCCCGCATTGACGCGGGGCTTTTTTAGTCTGACACAGCGCCAGCTGTTTCTGCCAGATTAAAAGGTAGCTGCCGAACATAGAAGAAAATATACTCCCGCTGTTCCCGTCCATCTATGATTTGAAATCACTTATCACTTCACACACAAGCCACACTGCCGCCCCAACCCACATCCACCACTCTTATGAATTCCATTCATAGCGTCTATTTAAGCAGCGTAATTATCTTTAACCGCAACTTCGTTAATCTGGGTCTATCGCGTGAACACGCAAGCGGAAAGTGGCTACAGCTGATGGACACACCCCAGCCTGCAAGGCTGGGGCTTCATTAGAGGCTAACTAAATATTCTTATCGAAGAAGACGTCTAACTTTTGCATTGCCTGGTCAACGTATTTGGGCACCCAATACGTCTCGATATGGGTAGCGCCATCGATCAGGAAGAGTTCTTTGTCCTTCGTACCGGTGGCTTTCGCGAACGCATCTTCAGTCATATAGAGCGTATCCGCTTTTGTACCGGCAATCATCAGCAGCGGTTTATTAATGAGATTGATATGGTCCGTGACGTCAAAGCTCATCAAATCCAGAAGACTACTGGTGGTGTATTTAAACGTGGAGTTTGGGTGGGCGTGGGTTTTCCAGTAGTACTCGTAGCCCTGGCGATACAAGGCAAAAGGTAATTTAGCAATCTGTTCATCAGTCAGGTTGGCATCGCCGGAGTAAAGCACTTCTCCTCCGGCAGCTTCCTGAGCACGTGCATCGGAAGCCTGCTGAAGACGCTGCTGGATAGTATCCAGCTGTGAATCCTGCATACCGTTGCGGCGCACAAGGCCTGAATTAAACATGCTGATGGTGGCTATCGATTTGAACCGCTTGTCAGTTTCAGCCGCAACAAGTGAATACCCGCCGCCTCCGCAAATACCCAGCAGACCAAGGCGGGCGGTATCCACACCAGGATACTGGCTGATGTAGTCAGCCATACCGTGGATATCCTCAATGCGATTAGCGGGTTTATCCACGCTGCGCGGCATCCCACCGCTAGCGCCCTGATATGCCGCGTCGGCGGTAATTGTGATGTAACCCTGCTCGGCGAGACGCTGGGCATACAACCCGGCGACCTGTTCTTTTACGCCGCCATTAGGATGCGCGACCACCACGGCAGGGTATTTTTTGGCGGGATCGTAGTTAGCTGGGGTATAGACATTCGCAGCAATCTGGATGCCGTGCAGATCGTATTTCACGGGGTGAATGTTGACCTTGCCTTTGATGTTCTCAGTAATGGCACCGTCATAAACGAGTGTGAATGGATTTTTTTTGTAATCAGCCGCATTGACTGAGGTCACTCCAGCCATTGCCGTGAGTAGCATTGCACTGATAAGCGTGAATTTCATGGTCTCTCCCGATGAGTGTCGGCCTGGTTATTCAGGCTCGCGGAATCAAATTTGCAGGCTCAGATTAGGTGGAGAGGGCTGTCAGCATCGTGACAGGAAAATAACATTTTTGTCAGGAAACGGACTGGGATGGATAAATGTTTCTGACAGCGCTGTCAGGTAACCGTCAGCTTTATGTTGGCAATCAGAAGGCAGAATGGTCTCGCTTAAATGAGATTCACGTTCAATTTTCTGAGAAAAGGAGCGATCAATGAAAAGCCAGAATGACCCAACAATGCCAGAGCGACGCAAGCTATTAGCCGCCGGAGCGGGCATTGCCGCCGCTTCGCTGATTCCGCACGTATCAGCGGCGAGCCAATCATCTCAGGTAGATTCATCCAGACAAACCCGCCAACGCCCTGCTCCACCCAGCAAACGTAAACTGAAAATCTGCCACACAACTTACAGCTGGTTGAACTACTGAAATCCTGGGCAATAAGAAAAAATGCCGCCCCGGGACAAATTGCGCTGGCATGGCTCCTGGCGCGTAAACCCTGGATTGTTCCCATCCCTGGCACCACCAATAAAGACCATATGCTGCAAAACACAGCGGCTACCAGCGTGTCGCTGACTCTCGCCGAAATGACCGAACTCACCCGCTCACTGGACGCCATCACTATCCAGGGGCAACGTCTGCCGGATGCCGTGCAGGTTTATTCCGATGTTGAAGCACCGATGAAAAGTTAAGAGGAAGTCCCGTTATGCGCCTGTTGTTAGTCGAAGATGAAGAAAAAACGTCAACCTATCTCAACCGTGCGTTGAGCGAGTCCGGATTTACGGTAGATGTCTCTGCAGACGGCGCTGAAGGTCTTCATTACGCGCTAGAGTTCGACTACGACGCGATAATACTGGATGTGATGCTGCCGGGGATAGATGGCTACCGGGTACTTGAGGGTGTGCGAGCAGCCAAACAGACGCCGGTGCTGATGCTCTCGGCACGCGGCTCGGTCGACGAGCGAGTTAAAGGGCTTCGTCTTGGCGCGGATGATTATCTGCCCAAGCCCTTTTCGCTTATTGAACTGGTGGCGCGTATTCAGGCGCTGGTGCGTCGTCGCGCTACGGATGGCGCAGACATTACCCAACTGCAAATTCACGATCTGCATCTCGACCTGCTGGCTCGCCGGGTATTTCGCGCCGGAACACGGCTGGAGCTGACCGCGAAAGAGTTTTCCCTGTTGAGCCTTCTTGCCCGACACCAAGGAGAGATTCTGTCAAAGATGATGATAGCTGAGCAGATATGGGACATGAATTTTGACAGCGACGCCAACGTGGTTGAAGTGGCCATTAAACGACTTCGAGCCAAAGTGGATGCGCCGTTCGATATCAAGCTATTACATACCGTTCGTGGCATGGGGTATGTCCTCGAAGTCCGGTCCGAATAAATGAAGGGGATAAGCATGCCTAAACGTTCCATCTCCGTTCATCTAGCGCTGATGTTTGCCTTATCCGCGCTGCTGATTGTGTCCGTTATCGGTATCCTGCTCAGAAGCTCCTTGCATGACTCTTTGCAAAAGCAGATGCACAACGAACTGTTGTTCCGCGAATCATTAATGAGTCCGTGGATCACTGCACGAACGTCGGCTGACGGCTGGTCAACGCTTGCCAATAAATTTAGCGTATTAACCAATTCTGAAGGTGAGCGCGTTCGCTACTGGATAGTGAGCGATAACCCGCGCTTTAGCATGGGGGGAACACCGCCGGTGGGCGTTCAGTGGTCTTCTTTGCAGGAGGGCTTTAATAAAGTACCGGGCGCATCGGAAGGCGCATGCTCACTGTTTCTGTTAGTGAAAACGATCCCCGCCAACGGTGACAGACCTGAGCTGCGCTATATTGTTGCAATCGACTCCACGCCATATATGGGCACACTGAATGCCTTCACCCGGACGTTGCTAATCATTACCGCACTGGGCGTCGTGATTGTCGCCTTACTGGGATACGTCGTTTCAAGGATAGGTCTTCGTCCCGTTGAAGCACTCAGTAAAGAGGCCCAGCATCTCGCACCGGGAGACCATAGTCAGCGCCTGAATACCCGCGCATTGCCCGAAGAACTACAGCAACTGGCATCATCATTTAATGGCGTGTTAGCGCGTCAGGAAATCGCCTGGCGGCAGCTCGAAAGCTTTAATGCCGATGTTGCACATGAACTCCGTACCCCACTGACTAATCTGATTGGTCAGACGCAGTTAGGGCTATCACGCCGACGCTCGCAGGATGAACTGGAAGAGTTATTGGGCTCTAATCTGGAAGAACTGGAACGCATGACGTCTATCGTTAACGACATGCTGTTCCTGTCTCATGCTCACGCGGGTGAACATGCTTCCCAGCTTACCCAGGTGTCTCTGCGAGAAGAAACCCTGAAAACAGCGGAGTATGTTGAACCCTCATTTGCGGAAAAACAGCTTTCTCTGGATGTGGAGGGGGACGTCACCGCGCATATCGACCGGCGGCTGTTCCACCGCTCACTGGCTAATTTACTGGAAAACAGCGCAAGACACTCCCCCTCCAACAGCACGGTTACGGTGCGCTTAAGCGAAAAATGTCATCAGGCCTGTGTTGAAGTTTCAAACCCAGGCGATCCGATAGCACCAGAGCACTTAAACCGGCTTTTCGAGCGCTTTTATCGCGTTGACACCTCCCGGCCCAGAAGTGATACCCATCATGGGCTGGGCCTGTCAATTGTACGCGCCGTCGCCATTATGCACCGGGGAGATGCCTTTGCCCGTAGTGAAAGTGGCATCAATACTTTCGGCCTCACCTTTGCGATACAAGCGGATAAAGCGGCGGGCAATGCTCAATCCGACGCTGAACCGGGACCAGGGTTAACTGACAGAATTGTCAGGGGGGCGTCAGTCTGACGTCATCATACTCTCGATAAAATCATCGCAGGCAATCCCCTCTTCATTGATAAGGACGCTTTGTATGATTAGACATTTACGTTACCTCGGGCTGTTACTGCCCCTCTTCACATTTTCATCCTGGGCAGCGGAGCAAAATCCCGCAGTCCATATCGCCCCCGCAGGAAGTCAGAATGCGGTGTTCGGGCCAGCCGATAACTTTACCGGTCGCGTCAGGGTTGATCCTCTCTTCAAGCCGGATAACGACATCCCTGTTTCCGGGGCTTATGTCACGTTTGAACCCGGTGCGCGTTCCGCCTGGCATACGCATCCGGCAGGCCAGCGGCTGATTGTGACCTCTGGTGTGGGGCTCACCCAACAAGAAGGCCAGCCGGTGCAGGTTATCCGCGCCGGTGATGTTGTCTCTTGCCCGGAGGGAGTTAAACACTGGCACGGGGCGGCACCCGGCAGCGCGATGACGCATCTGGCGATAACCGGGATTGTGGATGGCAAAAGCGTTAACTGGATGGAGAAAGTGACAGATGAACAATACCACGCCCATTAAGGCATTAACAGCAGCGGTACTGCTGACCTTTGGTTTTGGTCTCGCAGCGCATGCTGCGCCCGGCAACAAAGGAGCCTCAGAAATGAACCACGAACAAACGGTTTCAGATACGCTGTCAGCCAGCCAACAGGCCATCCCGTTGATTGCGGCATCGATGGCCAGCAGTCAGATGGATAAGCTGAATGCAGCCCTGAATCAGGGTCTTGACGCAGGACTCACGATAAACGAAACCAAAGAGATTCTCATCCAGCTTTATGCCTATACGGGCTTCCCCCGCAGCCTGAATGCACTTAATGAACTGATGAAGGTCGTCGAAGCACGTAAACAACGTGGTATCAAAGACGTTGAGGGTAAAGAACCGGTTGCCCCGATCCCTGTCGGGGATGAACTTCGCCGTGTCGGTACAGCAAACCAGACAAAAATCTCAGGCGCTCCCGTCCAGGGCCCGCTGTTTGATTTTGCCCCAGTGATTAACCAGTTCCTGCAAACGCATCTGTTTGGCGATATTTTCGCCCGCGATAACCTCGACTGGCAAAGCCGCGAGCTGGCAACGGTTGGCGCATTAGCGGCCACACCAGGCGTGGAATCACAGCTGCTGTCGCATACGCGAGCCAGCATGCGGGTCGGCCTGACGGCAGCTCAGTTGCGCCAACTGGCACAGGTGCTGCGTGAACATGGCGAAAGTGATGCAGCAACGCGAGCTGAAAAGGCGCTGCAACAGGCGCTCGATAGCAAATAAGTTAAGTTGGTTAGAGACGATACGCAGCTAATCGTCCGCATTCATGAGTCTGCCAAATAAGGGCAATCAGGGGTGCTAAATAATTAACGCTGACAACTCAGATATGATTGAACGGCAAACATAACAGAGGATGTAATATTGAAGACAATCTTAAAAACGCTGGCCATCTGCATCATGGCGGGTGGCCTTGTGGCTCAGACGGTCTATGCCGAGCCGCTGGTCATTCAGGAACAGGGAAGCTTTTCTGCAGGTGGCACTATCATCACCGCGCCTGGAACATTTGACGCGAAAAAGCCGCTGGATTCTGCTGGCCAAACCTATCATGGCGATCATGCCTCTGTGTTCTACCAAATTCCGGAAAATCCGCATAAATACCCTATCGTCATGCTGCACGGCGCAGGTCAGTTCTCCCGTACCTGGGAAAGTACCCCGGATGGTCGCGAAGGGTTCCAGAACATCTTCCTGCGTCGCGGGTTCTCAACTTATCTTGTCGATCAGCCACGCCGGGGCAGCGCCGGTCGCACGACTGTAGAAGGTACTGTTACGCCAAAACCGGATGAACAGATGTGGTTCAACCAGTTCCGCGTTGGCGTGTGGCCAGAGTATTTTAAAGGCGTTCAGTTCTCTCACGACAAAGAAGCACTGAATCAGTATTTCCGTCAGATGACCCCAAATACCGGGCCGTTTGATATCAATGTCATCACTGATGCGATGTCCGCCGTCGTGGATAAATCCGGCCCCGCTATCCTCTTCACCCACTCTCAGGGTGGCGGACCAGGCTGGTACACGGCGATGAAAAATGACAAGGTCAAAGCCATTGTCGCCTTCGAGCCAGGCAGCAGCTTTGTCTTCCCGGAAAAAGAAC
The DNA here is from genome assembly GCF_047467975.1 of Citrobacter sp. C348. Classification (NCBI taxonomy): domain Bacteria; kingdom Pseudomonadati; phylum Pseudomonadota; class Gammaproteobacteria; order Enterobacterales; family Enterobacteriaceae; genus Citrobacter; species Citrobacter sp. C348. The sequence goes on from NZ_JASJUJ010000008.1 coordinate 142,099, forward strand.
TCCCTGCCCCTATGCCAAGCGCATTCGACACGCTGAAGGGTGAGCCTGTGCCAATGGCGCAGTTTATGGCACTGACCAAAATCCCGATTCTGATTATTTACGGCGATAACATACCGGATAAACCTGTCGCCATGCCCGCGCAGGACAGTTGGCGCGTACGTCTGGCAATGGCTCGCGAGTGGCGTGACGTGGTGAACAAACATGGCGGGGATGTGACGGTGACGCATCTGCCAGAAGTGGGAATCAAAGGGAATACCCACTTCCCGTTCTCTGATTTAAATAATGTGCAGATTGCTGATTTGGTGAGTCAGTTTTTGAAAGAGAAAAATCTGCAATAGAAAGAAGTCGTATTGAGCCTTCATTATTGAAGGCTCAATACTAATATCAGCATTAACGATCGTGAATTTTTACACCAAGACAGCCACGCACAAATTCAGGATTAAAGTGTTTCACAGCATCACCAACGTAGCCTAAATCGAGTGAGCTGATTTGCGCCATTTCGCTCTCAGTCAATGAGAAATCCCAGATGGCAAAGTTCTCTTCAATACGTTCCTGACGGGTGGATTTAGGGATGACAGTGACACCACGCTGTACATTCCAGCGCAGGACAACCTGAGCAACCGTTTTTTTGTGGGCATCGGCAATTTGTTGCAGCATTTCATTCTCATAGGGCTTATGTCTTCCGCCACCTAAGGGCGCCCATGCTTCCGGCTGAACGTTGTAATACTTCATAGTTTCAAGTGCAGCAGGCTGAGCAAAGTAAGGATGCAATTCAACCTGATTCACCATTGGCTTGATTCTGACGGTTTCGCAGAAGTTTGCTAATACATGAGCATAGAAATTGGACACCCCAATTGCCTTAAGCTTACCGGCATCATAGGCATCTTCCAGTGCACGCCACGCGCTGAAATAATCACGCATGGCCTGATGCAGTAAATAAAGGTCAAAATATTCCAGCCCAGATTTTTCTAACGACGCTTCAATCCCTGCTTTGGCCATATCGTAATTGGCCATGTCCTGTACCCACAGTTTTGAGGTAATAAATAGCTCTGCGCGGCTACATAACCCTTCGGCAATGGCCTCGCGCACTGCGTCACCAACGGCATCTTCATTACCGTAAACTGCTGCGGTATCGATAAGGCGATAGCCAGCACGAATAGCAGTCAATACAGACTGTTTACATTCTTCTTTATCTGTTACCTGAAAAACACCAAAGCCAGCCATCGGCATTTTCAGGTTGTTGTTTAATAATGAATAATCCACTATTGAATTCCTCTGTTATACCTAATCAATCATTCTAGAATAAAAAGACAGACATGAGTAAGGCGCGAAATCTGATATGACTTATGCACGATTTTCATAAATTACGCCCTCTGAAGCCAACCCGGTTAAAATCAGTAAATTGCCCATCCATTAAGTGCCCCTTCGCTATGCATTACGCTACACTACCCCTTCACTCTCTTTTGGCAGTAAGGGGCACAGGTTGGCACGGGAAAACCTTAATGATTTAATGGCGTTTATAGTCGTCGCGCGTGAAAAGAGCTTTACCAAAGCAGCGGCGCATTTAGGCGTTTCACAATCAGCCCTCAGCCATACCATTCGAACCCTCGAATCCCGTCTTGGGATGAAACTTCTGACCCGCACCACGCGCAGTATTTCGTTGACCGATATAGGGCAATCCATGTTGGATGACCTCGGCCCTTATATCGATGGGATCCAGGGGCGATTACAGTCACTGAAGGATCTCAACAGTAAAGCCGCCGGTACGGTACGTATATCAACGTCAGATTATGCGATCGGCTCTGTTATCTGGCCCAAGCTTGAGCCGCTACTCAAGGAATACCCGGATATTACTCTGGAGCTGATTGATGACTATGCGCTGACGGATATTGTCTCCGGCCGCTTTGATGCAGGAACGCGGCTCGGAGAGCAAATATCTAATGGCATGATCTCAGTGCGTATCGGCCCGGATGTACGCTTTGCCGTCGTGGGTTCTCCTGACTATTTTTCCCGTCACCCTTACCCGCAGCATCCTAACGATCTTATTGATCACAACTGCATCAACCTTCGGTTTCCAACTCACGGTAATTTGTATGTCTGGGAGTTCGAAAAAGAGGGTAAGAGCCTGAACGTCAAAGTTAGCGGTCAGCTTGTGTTTAGCCGTATCTATCAGAATCTACAGGCTGCCATAGAAGGATACGGACTGGCATATGTTCCCCGTGATATCGCTGAGAAACAGCTCGCCCACGGCGAACTGATTAGCGTCCTTGAAGACTGGTGTCCTTACTGGGATGGTTATTACATTTACTACCCGGAAAACAGAAATCACTCGAAAGCTTTCCAGCTCGTTATTGACGCGCTGCGCCACTACAAACATCCCTGAATAGGCCCCGACAGATTCACGCCCCACTTTTCTGCGCAAAAAAAGCCAGCACCTGTTCAGGTCCTGGCTTTTGCTCATCGTCATCCGTCAGGCGTGATTTCTGCCTGTAAATACCTCTTTAAATACGGGTAATGCCGAGAAAATGTTTGGCCAGCCCGCCACAAAGGCCAGCTGTGTCAAGACCTCTGAGGCCTGAGTCTGGGTCAAACCATTATCCATCGCCCGATTAAGATGATACGGCACTTGCGCCACTTGTCCGGCGGTAACCAGTGCGCTGACGGTTATCAAGCTTCGGTCCCGTGGTGCCAGACCCGGCCGCAGCCACAGGTCAAGGAATAGCGCATCCGTGGTGTATTTCACTACACCTGGTGATACCTTGCCAAAGTTTAACTCAACCATCGTGGCACGTTGGTTTTCCGACGCTTTATCAAGAGGCAGGAAATCCACTTTATCCCCTGACAATGACGCCGTATCGATATGGCGTTGCGCAAAGACGTTGCGGGCAACCAGCGCCGCAGAGGTGGCATTTGGCCAGCCAGCATAAAATGCCAGATGGGTAATTACTTCAGAGATTTCAGCAGGCTTAACGCCGCTATCCAGCGCCACATTAAGGTAGTGCGGAAGCTCAGCCGTATCATTGCGGCTGATGAGTGCAGCAACTGTGACAAGGCTGCGGTCGCGACGCGACAACTCCGGACGCTTCCAGAGATCCTTTTCAATAAATCGTTCAGCATACGCAGCCATAGCGGGTGCGACTTCAACGACAGCGTCATGTGTATCTTCTGGTGTCATTTTCAAACTCCTGTTTTGCGTGGTTTGGGAAACGCATCCGCTCATCAATAACAGAGAAACAATCGCCAGGAATGCCCTGTTTATCATTCATGTTCTCCCGCCGAGTGACGATTATTCTGTCATCAGTTCAAATCTGGCGCTGTAGGCATCAGGGGGGACGGGCAATGCGTCAGGCTCATCTAATTGCCCCAGTTTAATTAAGCCAGACACATAACTATGGGATTTATAAAAAATAGCCAGATTTCCCCATGGGGCATAAATCGTTATATCCCTTTTTTTGCTGTCGTTCCTTCGGGTGAACCTTCGGGTGAACCTTCGGTGGTCAACCGGGAAGGTAAGTCACTTATTTTCTCCTCCCCTGCAGTATCTGCTTACTCTGCGCTCAGCGAGGCCATATCAATGACGAAACGGTGGGCCATGTCTCCCTGTGCAAGGCGGGTGAAAGCATCGTTTATCTGATCGATACTAATCATTTCGCACTCAGGATAGATATCATGCTTCGCGCAGAAATCCAGGACTTCCTGAGTTTCCGCAATGCCGCCGATCAGCGAACCCGCAACGCGACGGCGTCCCATGATCAGAGGTACCGTGAGCGGTTCATCCATCAGACCAACCTGGCCGACAATGACTAACGAGCCATCAATATCTAATAATGGGGTATAGATATTCAGGTCATGCTTAACGGGCGCAGTATCAATAATTAAATCGAATGCGCAGGCTGAATCCTGCAATGACTGTGGATCAGAAGAAGGCAGAATTCCTTTCGCACCCAGTGCTTTTGCCTCTTCCTCTTTGTTCTTATTGCGGCTGATGACGGTCACCTCGGCTCCCATCGCCACGGCCAGCTTAACCGCCATATGACCCAGGCCACCTAATCCGATCACGCCAACGCGACTTCCCAAACCCACGTTCCAGGTACGCAGCGGAGAGAAGGTGGTGATACCAGCGCAAAGGATCGGTGCGGTCTTTGCCAGGTCCATATTTTCCGGTACGCGCAGTACAAACTCTTCGCGGACGACAATATGTTTGGCGTATCCACCCTGAGTGATTTCACCGCTCAAGCGGTCCGGTGCGCCATAGGTAGGCGTCATCCCGTTACGACAGAATTGCTCTTCGCCATGCTCACACTGATCGCAGTGCATACAGCTATCCACCATGCAGCCAACGGCGACATGGTCGCCTACATGATATTTTTTGACGCGCGGTCCCACGGACGTGACGACACCCACAATTTCGTGGCCCGGGATCAAAGGATAAGGCTGCGGGCCCCAGTCCCCATTGACCGTATGCAAGTCTGAGTGACAGACGCCGCAGTAAAGTATTTCAATGGCGACATCGTTTTCACGTAAATCGCGACGCTCAAAATGATAAGGAACCAGTTTCGCGTCATCAGTGTGCGCTGCATAACCAACCGTTTTCATAACTACCTCATATCGTGACGGAAAAATGGCGTTGTTTTAATATGCAATCAGATAATTATGACAGATGAAGCCGTATCGCCTGTTAACGATTGTTAATAACAACGCCCTTTTTCAATTTCAGAATCAGTAAAGCCTCTGGTTAGCGCGTGCAGTTATCTGGCAAGAGACGCGCCAATTAATGAATTGGTGCCATTTTGATGCGAAGATTATTCGTCAAAACGTTCATAAAGGTAACAACAACGACTTTCTCCGCACAACAGCACAATTGTGATATCAATAATGAACATAATTAATAAATCGCAGAGATCATCATAAACGTCCACGAGATTCACCGCTCTGTACTTAACAGTGGGTTGCTGGTTTTTATCACACCGTTGTGGCTATCAGAAAATCGATCAACGCGTTCACTGTTTTGGTTTTACCCGCGTTTTTATCCTCATCGCAACGTCTCCCCTTGATTAAGCCAATGAAAAGCTGGTCTCATTGCTGGGTGAACTGGCGGCAGAGAAAAGTGTGACGTCTGCACAAATCGCGCTGGCATGGCTGCTGGCACAAAAGCCGTGGATTGTTCCTATCCCTGGTACCACCAAGCTACACCGGCTGGAAGAAAACCTGGCGGCTGCCGACATTGTTCTTTCACAGGATGACTCACGGCAGATAACCCAGGCGCTTGAAACGATTAAAATCGTCGGTGAACGTTATTCTCCTGAACACCAGGTACGCGTAGGCCGTTAATACCCAAACGGGTCCACAGCAAAATGCGGGCCCGTTACTCTGAATAGCGAAGTGCATCGATCAACAGCGCAAAAGCCGGCGGATGCTGCTTACGGCTCGGGTAGTAGAGGTAATATCCGGGGAAAGATGGGCACCAGTCCTGCAAAACCTGAATAAGCTCTCCTGACTTGATATAATCCTGCACCCTGTCTTCAGGTATACAGGCGATGCCAAAACCGGATAACGCCGCATCAATCCTTTCTGCCTGCAGATTAAATGTGACCTGCCCTTCCACTCTGACCCGTAACGGTTTCCCTTCCTTCTCAAACTCCCAGTGGTAAAGCCCACCGGCTGTCGGCAGGCGCATATTGATACACCGATGATTTTGTAGCTCGTGCGGCGTTTCAGGTGCAGGGTTTGTAGCGAAATAAGATGGGGCTCCCACTACGGCCATTCTCATGTCCGGCCCAATTCTTACCGCAACCATGTCCTTATCCACGCTTTCACCCAGTCGGATCCCGGCATCAAAACGCCCCTCGACGATATCAACAAAGCCGTTATCAACCACCAGCTCGAGATTAATTTCCGGATATTCCCTGAGGAAGGGTTTTAGCTTGGGCCAGACCAGACTTCGCGCGGCATGCTCCCCGGCAGATAAACGGATATTGCCGGAGGCAGTACCGTTCAGTTGAACCAGCGATTCCAGCTCCTGTTCAAGATCGGCAATACGCGGTTCAAGGCAGGCAATAATTCTCTCACCGGCCTCTGTAGGGGCAACGCTTCGAGTCGTGCGGGTCAGAAGGCGGATATTCAGCCTTTCCTCCAGGGCCTTCATCGCGTGGCTGAGTGCAGACTGAGAAACGCCCAGTTTACCCGCTGCTTTGGTAAAACTTCGCTCCCTCGCTACCACAAGAAAGATTTGCAGTTCGTTGAAGTTTTCTTTGAGCATAGGCGATTTCCTTATGGAGGCATTCCCTTCATCGCACACTCATGAAGGGTGTTCATAGACACAATCATTTTAGCCCTATTACTGACAATAATGATAATTGATATTCTGGCTGTATCGAAAATAAGTCTGCATTATCAGAAGGTTTATCATGAAAATACTCGTTGCCGGGGCGACAGGAAGTATTGGTCTTCATGTCGTCAATACCGCTATTGAAATGGGTCATCAGCCCATGGCGCTGGTCAGAAATAAACGCAAAGTAAAATTGCTTCCTCGGGGAACGGATATTTTTTACGGCGATGTTTCAATGCCTGAAACACTCACCGAATTACCGAAAGATATTGATGCCATCATCTTCACACTCGGTTCTGATGGTCAGGGTCGAATTGGTGCCCGCGCTATCGATTACGGCGGAGTACGCAATATTTTACGAATATTCAAGGGTGTACCTGTTCGTATCTGCCTGATGACCACGATTGGCGTGACTGAACGGCTCAGCACCTGGAATCAGCGCACTGAGGTTCATGACTGGAAAAGACGTGCCGAGCGTCTGGTCAGGGCCAGCGGTCATCCCTATACCATCGTCAGGCCCGGCTGGTTTGATTACAACAATGATGATGAGCACAGAATCGTGATGTTCCAGGGAGATCGTCGCCATGCGGGAACGCCGGAAGACGGTGTGATATCTCGAGAGCAAATCGCCCAGGTCCTGGTCAGTGCCCTGACCAACGACGAGGCAAAAAATAAAACATTCGAGTTGGTGGCTGAACGAGGCGAAGCACAGCAGGATCTTACGCCACTGTTTGCAGACCTGCAGGCTGATGATCCACATAAAAATGATGGGGTTTTAGACATAGACAATATGCCTCTCAGGGAAGAACCGGAGTGCATTATTAACGAGCTGAACCTGTATTCAAAAAAATCAACCAATCTACAACCCTGACAATTTTGTCAAATAGCGGTCAGTCTCATGACAGCTTAGGCCTGTATATTTGAATGTACAGAGGGGGATAGTTCCCCTGATATGAGTCCAGTTTCAAACATAGATTTTAGAGGAGGTTATACCCTGCCGTTTTGACTTTCAGGACTTTCATTTGTAGTGGTCAAGTAATACGCATTCTGGCGATTCGGGAACAATACGGTTGCTTAAATTTTGTAGAACAACGTATTTGCCGCTATTGGGGACTGAACGAAACCAAAATATTCATAGAACGCTCTGGCCTTGCCATCAATAGCATGTACCATGATGGCTTTGATACCCACTTGATCGGCTAAGTTAGAAATGCGCAGTACAGCGTCATTAAGCAGCCATTTTCCGAAACTATGACCTTGCGTACTAGCATCAACAGCAAGACGGCCCAACAGAACAACCGGAACAGGATCGGGCATATTCTGACGTAAGCTACGCCCTAAGTCAGCGTGGCTCACGGATCCAGTTGCAATGGAATAGTAACCCACTACGCGCTGAGTAGACTCCAGACAAATGACGAATGTGCGCGATGCGTTGATGTACTGATTTTTAATCGCCCGGCGACGTAGCCAATCATTTAACACCTCATTACCGCAATCGAATGGCTGGAGCTCATGCCCTTCGGTCAGCAACGCCGGCGCCGTGACGTTTATTTCCATTCTGGCTTCACATCCATCAGGCGTTGACGCCCCTCAACATTTTGTACAGGTGCTTCAAGCTGCTCAATGAAAGACTGATATCGGGCATCGTCCAGGACGAACACACGCTGATCCAGAATGATATTCTGGGCCTCATGCACGGCCTTCTCAATGATAAAGTCAGTGCGGTTTTTATTAACCAAACTTGCGGCATAATCAATCACTGCGCGTTCCTCATCAGTCGCGCGGATATTAATTTGTTTATCGCGAGTTGGCTTACGAGCGCTGGTTTGCATGAGTTTCTCCATATGGTAACAAATTGCTATACACAAACCTTAGCCCAATTGGTAGCAGATTGCTATACGAAACTTGAGTTGCACCCGCCTGATTCGGCGGGTTTTAACTTCACCTTCTACATAATCAAGGTGTTACAATATTAAACCAGAAGTCGAAGCTGTCTAAATAGCCGAGAAATTCGTCAAGTTTTGCGTGATTACCGCTGACGTGTAACTCGCCCTTTTCTTCTGCTTGTTTTAGCGACTCCTCTTTGAGGATGATTTTGTTCAGGGTCGCGCGGTTCAATACAATTGAAGCATCAGCGTTACTGGCCTGCACGTTAGCACTATGATTAAGCACGCCATTTTCCAGCTCCAGCTTATAGTTGCCACCGTCATTGCCTAAATCGACATTAAAGACCGCTTTTGCATTTGCTGCCTTTTCGCCATTGATGTGCACCGCCAAATAATCAAAGAACATCTCCGGTGACATAGCTTTAACCGTATCTGGGCTGGCCGTATTTGGTGTCGCACCTTTCACCACGCCGTTGCGTAACTCCTGGGCACCGGTCAGATAAAAATTCCGCCACGGACCTGATTCAGCCTGATATCCCATTTGCTCCAGGGCATCGGCCTCGAGGTTGCGTGCCTCTTTGTTGTTAGGATCGGCAAAGACGATATTGTTCGTAACTTGCGCCACCCAGCGATAATTGCCCTGGGCATAATCTGCTTTTGCTTTTTGCATAATGACATCAGGGCCGCCCATGTAATCAACATATTTCTTTGCCGCTTCGACGGGTGGCAATTCATCGAGGGTTGCCGGGTTGCCGTTGAACCAGCCGAGGTAAAAAACATAGGTTGCTTTCACGTCATGGCTGACAGAACCGTAATAACCACGGCTGGCCCATGATTTTGCCAGACCGGGCGGCAACGTGAAGTTCGCCGCGATTTCATCACGGGTCAGTCCCTGGTTAGCCATGCGTAAAGTCTGATCATTAATGTAGCGATACATATCGCGCTGGCTCTTCATTAGCGTTACGACATTTTCATTGCCCCATGTTGGCCAGTGGTGTTGAGCAATAATAATGTTTGCTTTACCACCCCAGCGGCCAATCACGTCGTTGATATATTTTGACCAGGCCAACGGATCGCGAATTTTCGCACCGCGTAACGAATAGGTATTGTGCAGCGTGTGAGTCACATCTTCTGCCGCTTCAATCATGCCCTTCTCTTCTACATACCACAGCATTTCTGATGGCGCTTCCGAACCTGGAGCCATCATAAAATCGTAGGTCAGCCCGTCGATAACTTCTTTCTGCCCGGTGTGGGTGATGTAGTTGGTAGGTTCAATCAGCGTCACCGTCCCGGCGGAGGTTGTCGTCCCAAGCCCCGCCCCAACCTGTCCTTTCGCATCGGGCTGTAATAAGTTGCCATACATATAACTGGCACGGCGACTCATGGCATTACCTGCCATAATATTTTCTGATACCGCTTCTTTCATAAAACCAGCCGGTGCATATACCTTCACTTTCCCGGATTTTACGTCGGATTCATCAACGACGCCGCGAACACCACCATAATGGTCAACATGGCTGTGAGTATAAATGACCGCCACGACGGGTCTCTTTCCACGATGTTGATAATAGAGATCCATCCCCACTTTTGCGGTCTCAGCGGATACCAGAGGATCAACCACCGTAATACCCTCTTTACCTTCCATTATGGTCATATTTGAAAGGTCCAGATTTCGGATCTGATAAACCCCTTCGGTTACTTCAAAAAGCCCACCGATATTGATCAGTTGTGACTGACGCCACAGGCTTGGGTTCACTGTATCGGGCGCTTTTTCACCTTCTTTAATAAACGCATACTGCTGCGGATTCCAGACTATATTGCCTTGTTTTCCTTTAATCAGGTCAGCCGGAAGCGGAGCAATAAATCCTTTGTGAGCATTAGAAAAATCAGTTTTATCATTGAAAGGTAACTGCCCGTACAACGCATCGTTTGCACTTTTCGTTTGTACCGTGGCATCTTTCGCTCCCTCTTGCGCCATAACTGGCAGCGACATTAATGATGTGGAACACACACCTGCGATGATCATATAACCCACTATTTTATTAAGTAGCATAAATCCTCGGCTAATAAAATTTATGAGCAGGAACGCCCCACTCTTTTGAATGTAGAAAAGTTGTATAAGGGTAAAAATGTAAGCCTGTATGGTTCAATAATAAAAGACTAACACCAGCAACCAGGGGACCTAATTAGAATGATGTTCAATTATAAATTTTCATTTATCTTTCATTAAACTCCATAGCAATAAAAAGGCATTCGCTATATCAGTCATGTTGACCAAAACGGTATGACACCCCTGCGGTGACTGAACTGATATCACTGGTGGCGCCAATCTGATTTTCGTTGCCCACGTTGCTTACCCACTGATATTCAAGTCGTCCAGCCCAGTTTTTATTGAAGGCATACTCTGTACCGACAGCGACTACCGGACGCACACCGGTGTCAAAACGGTTATTGCCTTTAATATCAGACTCCGCGCGATACGCCATCGCCCCCGCCCGACCATATACATCCCAGGCGTCGGTCAGGCCATAACTTGCTTTCAGGGTCAATTGAATGCCCTGACTTTTCATTTGGGAACCTGATGCGCCGTTTTTACCATTAAACTGCATATTGCCTAAATAATCGTAACCACCTTCTACAGCAAGCCACGGCGTAATTTGGTAGCCGGTAAAGACACCGCCTCCCACATTATCGCTATCAAAGCCGACATCACCGTATTTATTTCCATGGTCATTCATCTGTTGCGTCGTACTGCTATCAAAATAGTGTGACCACCCGAATTTTCCACCCGCATACCAGGTTCCTGTATCGGCTGCTGCAAAAGCAGTTGTGGCGGTAAAAGCGTTAACGATAATGAGTGTGAGAATTGTCTTTTTCATATCTTACCTATTGTTGAAATACAGCTATGTTTGACGAATATAACGTACCCCCACAATAGAATGTTCAAGCTGTGTTGATAATCTATATTTTATTTATTTTTGGATTTACTCAAAACCTCTCAGGCAATCTGCTGATTGATGTCAGATACCCCCCGCGTTCGAAATCAATATAACCCCCTTTTTTTAACGCGGAGACGACATTCAAAATGCTGCTACGCGATAAGTGCGTACGCTCTTGAATATAATCTAAAATAGCGACTCGCTGGCGTGTTTCCTCGGGTAAAAGCATCATCTCCTCCAGATGATTACGTATTACTGAGTAGGTACGCTGCTGTACCACTAAATCATCACGATAGAAGAGATAACCTGTATGGTAGGAAACTATGGAGGCAACGTCTTCCCATAAACCATTTTTATGAAACAGCTCTCGCGCTTTATGCGCATCGACGCGTAGTATTGTTGACTCTGTTTCTGCACGTAATAAATGACCGTGAATCGGTTGGAGCATCTCCGCGAGACCGAACAGATGGGGTTCATAGACCGTGACGATCAGTAGGCCATCCGACGAACGCAAAATAGAAAGCTCTCCTTGCAGAAAAAGATACAACTGAGGCTGATTTTTGTGCATCCAAAGGATACGCCGACGTGGCACAACATTGAGTTTTTCGGCTATGGGTTCAAGCGCTTGCGTCAAGCGTTGGATACTTTGTTCAGGACGTACCGGTGGTAAAATTTGCATGATAAAACCCGTACTCTTTCAATTGAGCTAACGATGTAAACCAAGATAACTTCAATGAAGATAGACCATATTCCAGCCATAGGGTTCCTATTAATAAAAGAACAAATTTATTTTTATTAGGATATGTCATATGGAAAAGGCCACCAGCAGGTAGCGACAGACGATTAATTATGCCGCTGCACGCTCCCTGTATGACACGGGAACAGATGTTGTGAATTCAATAGTCCACAACCGTTACTATTAGCATCATTCTAAAGCCGGGTTTATTAAAATGTTGCGCTAAAATTGATAGCTGTAATTAACGCTGGCAAACCAAAGCCACGGTTTTTTATATTCGCCCGCAAAAGTATCTGATTTAACCTGAGAAGACTGCATATGCAAGTACTCCACGGCAAACCCAATATTACTGGCAGGTGTAATCTGGTATTGTGCCCCGGTGCCAAATCGCCATTCGTCGCCGGTAGGTAACGACAGAGAAACATCACTTTGTGTTTTGTACGGCGAGCTGTCAAACGCAACTCCCGCATTAATTCGCCACTGCTCATCAGGGCGATACTGTACACCTAACGCGGTATGCCATGTATCTCTCATACGATTGACGTGTTCGTTCGATTGACCATTAACGGTTACTTGTGGGCTACCAAACTGACTCCAGTCCTGCCAGCCAAGATCGCCCATCACCGACCACTGCGTGTTGATATCGTGAACCAGACTCAACATCACCTGCTGAGGTGCACGAACTTGTGCGGAGATCGGCAGGTCATACTCAACATTTGGCAGGTTTGGGAAACGCGCTTTTCCATCGATATTGAAATGATAATCGGTCTTACTGGTCCAGGTAATACCTGCTCGAGTGCGTTCGGTTAAATCCATTAGCAAGCCAAGACGGTAATTCGTCGCCCAGTCATGATCGTTTTGTTTCTCATCATTACCCCCGACATTTCGGGTTAGCGACAGAAAGCCATAGTTTAGCCCCACAGCCGCACCCACTGAGACTTTATCATTCAACTTCCAGGCCATCCCAGGGCTGAGGGTCATTGCTACCATCGTACTTTTTTTAATTAACCGATCACCTGCCCAGTTGCCAAAATCGATACCCAGTCCATAGTTGCCATATAATCCAATCCCCGCCGAAACGGAATCACTGAGTTGCTGTGTATAAAACAGACTGGCATTAGGAAAAATTGTCATGACGTTGCCGGGGCTTTGTCGATCCGCCGATTCGTTATTCAACGAATAGGGAATATCTCCCCCCATTGCCTGCAATCCTGTGGTAACCATGTGGTCAGGTAAGCGAGTCATGCCTGCGGGGTTAGTGAATAGCGTTGACGCATCCTGGGCCCGGGCGGCCTGCCCGGCTCCCGCTAGCGCGGTATCTTCCGTACCTATTTCGTAAAAATAGAGCGCACTTGCATGACTGAGCGTTGAAAATAGCATCCCGGAGATGAGAATGATTTTTTTCTTCATTTGGTTACCTGCATTGATGGATAATCTTTTTGTGTAAGGAGTATGGCTAACAACGTGCCTGTCTCTCTAAAAACTATAGAGTTACCCCACTGTTTCGCAAAGATTGTCTTATTGTTTTCGGCAACATCATAATCAGGGGACTGGAGTGGTGTCGTGACAAAATCGATCCAATATTAAATTTTCAAATTCAGTACTACGACTTCACTATTACAAAACACATTTAAATCATCTGTTTTACGTAGAGTATTAAGAATAAGACTACGTTGACGATCGTCACAGGGTTTGCATACCCTCAGTGGCTTAGTTTGTTAAATAATGACCAAAATGCTTAAAGAATCATAGGTCCTCATACCTTACCACTCCTCAATACATATTGGTCTCTGAAGCATTATTTAATGGTGGGCGCCAGCACCGCGCGGTGATAATTAACTCAAGTGTAAAGAAATGAAAATTTAATATTTTCATTATAAAGTATGAGTGAAGTCGCCACAGGAAAATCCATAGTTATGATCATAACAAAAATGTCATGTGAGATAAAAACGCCACTTTTAACCCTTGCGAAGACGTCGTCTTCGCAAAACTGTGTGCCTTGAGTATGTGATTAGATTCAATGGGTTAAAAATACTTCCATTTTTTCAAACCTGATCAATAAGTGAGGTGAATATATTAGCACGCAAACCAGGAGAATAACTTTAATAATGACGCCAGTATTTTAACTATTTGAAGAATGGAATCTGTACACGTAATAGCACACGAGAATCAAATAAGACTCATTCTCATATCTGTTTTGGTTAGTAACAGATATGACTGATGATAGCTAATCCAAAGTAAAGATAGGGGTAATTAGTTATGGCCTCACAATATGACTTTACTGTCACACTCCACGATCTCGCTTTTATTCTTAAGCAGATCAAAATATCTGAAGCAGCAACTAATCCGGATGGTTCGATCAATGGCGATGCCCTTAGGGATTTAGTATCCAGCCCATTGTTGCCCTATGGGCTACGCACGGTAGATGGTTCGTGGAATAGCCTTTTGCCCGGCCAGGAGTTATACGGCTCTGCCGACCAGACAATGCCAAGGTTAACCGCATTGAATTGGCAGGATGCTGACGCGATGACCAGCTACATTCAACTCGGTGGCACGGTTATTGATGCAGACCCTCGTATTATCAGTAATTTAATATCCGATCAAACCGCCTCTAACCCAGCTGCGCAGGAGGTGTTTGACGCATTATCAGGCGTGCCAGGCGGTGGTACCATCACCGGGGAAGGCAATACCTTAACCATCCCAAACCAGTCACCGGATGTGGGGCTCTCCCCTGCTTTTAACGGCTGGATGACGTTCTTTGGTCAGTTTTTTGACCACGGTCTGGATCTTATCCCTAAAGGCGGAAACGGTATTGTCTTTATTCCCTTGCAACCCGATGACCCTTTATATGTGGAAGGATCACAAACTAATTTTATGATCTTAACCCGGGCCACGGTTGATGAAAACCGTGAAACGGTCAACACAACGACGCCTTTCATTGATCAAAACCAAACCTATACCTCCCACCCTTCACACCAGATTTTCATCCGTGAATACGTATTAATAGACGGCAAACCAGAGCCGACCGGAAATTTGTTGGGCGGTGCTAACGGCGGTCTGGCAACCTGGTCTGACGTTAAACATCAGGCTGAAACGCTGCTTGGCATTAAACTCACCGATCAGGATGTCTTTAATGTTCCACTGCTGGCGACCGACCGTTACGGTAATTTGATATTAAGTGACAATGGCAAAGTACAAATTGTTACCACCGGCGGATTAGTCGAGGCTAACGGAGGCCCCTTACCTGAGGGCACGTTCCGTACCGGACACGCCTTTCTGGATGACATTGCCCACACGGCTGCGCCAAAAGCGGGCCTGGTTGCAGATAGTGATGGTGCCGTTGGCAACGGTAACGCAACCGAGCAACCAGCAGGTACTTACGACAACGAACTGCTCGATCGCCACTTTATCACCGGCGACGGGCGCGGTAATGAAAACATTGGCCTGACTGCCGTCCATGCGGTGTTCCACAGTGAACATAACCGCCTGGTGGAACAATATAAAACCACCCTGCTGGAAACCGGCGATGTTGACCTCATCAATCAGTGGTTGATGCCGAACCATCAAATAACTGAGTTGCCAGCAGATACCAGTACCCTGGTCTGGAATGGAGAGTACTTATTCCAGGCAGGACGTTTCTCCACGGAAATGCAGTACCAGCACCTGGTGTTCGAGGAATTTGCCCGCACAGTGCAGCCTGCCGTCGACCCGTTTGTCTTCTCTAACACGGCGGATATTAACCCGCTGATCTTTGCCGAGTTTGCGCATGTGGTTTATCGCTTTGGCCACTCGATGCTCACAGAAACCGTAGCGCGTACCGATATCGACAAAGAAAACGGCGATCTCGATTTAATTACTGCGTTCCTCAACCCGGTGGCATTTAATCAAATCAACGGTGTGGGTGTTTCTGATGATGTGGCCATCGGTGCGATTGTCCGCGGCATGACGCGTCAGGTCGGCAACGAGATTGATGAGTTTATTACCGATGCGCTGCGTAATAACCTCATCGGGTTGCCGCTGGACCTGGGTGCACTTAATATTGCCCGCGGTCGCGATACCGCAATGCCGACGCTGAACCAGGCTCGCGAGCAGTTCTTTGAACTCAGCGGTGATTCGCAGTTGCGCCCCTATACCAGTTGGGCCGATTTCACCACCTACCTGAAAAACCCGGCGTCCATTATTAACTTTATGGCCGCCTACGGTCAGCATGAGCTGATTCTTAATGCCACCACGCTTGAAGGTAAACGCGCAGCGGTTAACTTCCTGTTGTTTGGCGATAAAAACAATGCGCCACCCGCTGATGCGCTCGATTTCTTCAACAGTACCGGCGCATGGGCTACCAAAGAAACCGGCCTGAATATGGTCGACTTCTGGATTGGCGGTCTGGCAGAGCGTAAAAACGAATTCGGCGGCATGCTGGGTTCGACCTTCAACTTTGTATTTGAAACGCAGATGGAAATGCTGCAGGACGGCGACCGGTTCTACTATCTGAGCCGTGTTCAGGGGCTGAACTTACTCAACGAACTGGAGGCAAACTCGTTCTCCGCACTGGTGATGCGTAACAGCGACCTTGGCGAAGCGAATTCCTCTCACCTGCCCGCTAACCTGTTCCAGACGCCGGATCATATCTTCGAAGTCAACACCGTGTTGCAAATGGAAAGTGATCCAACATGGGGGAATCCGCTGAAAGACCTGCTGACACCTCTACTGGTGCGACGGGCTCCGGGGAATGATGTTGATGGTGATAACCATGCCGACGGCGGCTACCTGAAATACATCGGCGATGGACACGTGGTACTCGGCGGCACTGCCGGAAACGACACGTTAATTGGCGGTAAAGGTATTGATAGCCTGTGGGGCGACGGCGGTGATGATCGTCTGGACGGTGGCGACGAAGCTGATGTGGTCCACGGTGGTGACGGCAATGACATTATTACCGACACCGGGACACCGGTTGGCGATGCTGATTTCCTGCACGGCGATGCCGGGCATGATGTCATCTTCTCCGGTAACGGTAACGACCTGGTCTTTGGCGGCAGCGGTAGCGACTTCGTGGTGGTTGGCGAAGATGCACAGGAGGTCTTCGGCGGGCAGGATAACGACTTTGCACTGGGCGGATCGGGTGCTGATACCCTGATGGGTAACGAAGGTGACGACTGGCTGGAAGGCGGCGACGGGTTCGATACGTTGGCCGGTGATAACTCTGAGCTGTTCTTCAACAGTACCATTATTGGTCATGATGTGCTGAACGGTCAGGGCAACGATACCGACTACGATGGTGAAGCTGGCGACGATATTATGGTTCAGGGCGCGGGTATTCAACGCAACAATGGTATGGCCGGTTTCGACTGGGCAATCCACAAAGGCGACCCGAACGGTGCGAACTCTGATCTCGGGATCCCGATTTTCGTTAATCAGCAGGAATTCATTCTGCGTGACCGCTTTGACCTGGTCGAGGGGCTTTCAGGATGGAAGCACAACGACATTTTGACCGGCACGGAACAGCCGATCGGTACCGCGCCAGTTCAGGGCACCCCGCTCTCCAATAACCTGACGCAGGAAGGTGCGGACAGGATCAACGGCCTACAGTCCATTCTCGGCGTCGAGCGCTCCTCTAACCCGAATGCGGTGTTGCTGAATCCGGATGACGGCAGCGACATCATCCTCGGTGGTGGCGGCAGCGACCGTATTATGGGTAAAGCGGGTAACGACATCATTGATGGCGATGCCTGGCTGAACGTGCGTATTGCCGTCACCGGCATGGCCGGACTCACCAGCGCAGAGAGCATGGCTGAGCTGAAGTCGTACATGCTGGCCGGCACCCTGAAACCGAACCAGCTGTCGATCGTGCGTGAGATCTTGCGTGAAGGTGACGGCACCGAAACTGACGTTGCGGTGTATCGCGATATCAGCACTAACTATGCCTTTACCCGTATGGCGGACGGTAGCCTTCGGGTTGACCATGCAACGCCGAATGCTGCCCTGAACCTGGATGACGGCACTGACCGCCTGCTCAACATTGAAAAACTGGAGTTTGGCGACGGTCAACAGCTGTGGGTCACCGCACAAAAAGCGACGGGTAACGTCAACATTAGCAGCGCGACGCCTTCGGTCGGTGACTTGCTGCGCGTTAACGTGGCCAACTTGCTGGATGGTAACGGACTCGCGGCAAATACGGTGATCACCATGACCTGGCAGGCTCTGGTCAACGGACAATGGCGCGATCAGGCAACCGGCGTAGAGTTCAGAGTACCGGGCTCTATTCAGGGCGCTCCGCTGCGCGTGGTCGCCAGTTTTAACGACCAAATGGGCGATGCGGAAACCTTAGTCTCAGCACAAACCCAGGCCATTATGCCACGCAATCAGGCGACCACCGGCGCACCGGTGATTAACGACCTGACGCCGACTGAAAGCCTGACGCTGACCGCAGTGGTCTCCGGTATTGCCGACGCTGACGGTCTGAGTGGCGGCAACTTCAGCTACCAATGGCGAATGAGTTCTCCAACCGGGTTCATCAACATTGCGGGTGCCACATCAGCAACCTACACGCCTGGTCAGGCCGCTGTAGGACGCACGTTGCAGGTGGTGGTCACCGTTGTTGATGACGAAGGCAACCCCCCAGTTGTTCTGACATCAACCACCACCCAACCAGTGGGTGATCTGATTGTCGGTACCAACGGAAACAACACGCTGAACGGTACCGCATGGAGTGACATTCTGCGCGGTGAAAACGGCAATGACAATTTGTTTGGTGGTGCGGGTGATGACCTGCTGGTCGGAGGGGCCGGAAACGACAGCCTGTCTGGTGACGCGGGACAAGACACGCTGCAGGGCGATGCCGGCGATGACACCCTCGACGGCGGTTTAGGGGCAGATAGCATGACCGGCGGTGTCGGCAATGATACCTACATCGTGAATGACGTTGGTGATGTGGTGATCGAAGGTCTGAACGGCGGGACGGATGTGGTTCGCACCAGTCTTGGCAGCTACGACCTGACCGCTAACGTTGAAGAACTGGTGTTCACCGGCAACGGCAACTTTATCGGTACCGGTAATGGGCTTGCCAACATCATTACTGGTGGTGCGGGCAACGATCAGCTGTTTGGTATGGGAGGCAACGATCAGCTGTTCGGTGGGATCGGGAATGACTTCCTGGATGGCGGAGACGGCAATGATAACCTGCAAGGTGGCAACGGCAACGACGTCATGATTGGTGGCGCGGGCGTCGATACCCTCACTGGCGGTAACGGTGACGACATCCTCAATGGTCAGGAAGGCAATGACAATCTGGATGGCGGTACCGGGAATGACATCTTCGCCTTTGCCGCCAACTTTGGGCGAGACCGCATCACCGGTTTTGACAGTAATCCTAATGGTGGTCAGGACTATCTTGACCTGGTTCAGTTGGGCATTAATGCGGGGAATTTTGCCAGCAGCGTGTCTATCACCGGCAGCAACGGCAATACCATCGTCACTATCGGGGCTGACAACATCACGTTGGTTGGCGTCAATTCAAGCACCGTCACGATAGGTGATTTTTATCTGGAAACGCCGAACACCCTTGCCAGTAATAACGGCAACGGTTCATTGATCGTATAAGGAGAAGACTATGTCGCGCCAGCATACGCCAACAGAACTGAATGATGCATTAAAAGGAACGAAACCTACTTTTCTTATCCTGTTATTTTTTAGTTGTGTGATTAATATGCTTATGCTGGCGCCGGCAATTTATATGCTACAGGTTTATGACCGCGTTCTGGTGAGTAAAAACACCACCACGCTGTTAATGTTAACCTTACTTATTGTCGGTTTATATACTGTCATTGCCATGATTGAATCAGCCCGTGCTAAGGTCATGGTTCGTCTGGGAAATCGGCTGGATGTGAAGTTAAGCCAGCTGATTTTTAACTCGGCGTTTAAAAGAAAGATTGCCACCGGAGAGAACAATCCCGCGCAGTCAATAGCAGAACTTGATCAAGTTCGTCAGTTTCTTTCTGGCAATAGCCTGTTTGCTCTGCTGGATATTCCGTGGACCCCCATTTATTTATTCATCGCCTTTCTTGTCCACCCTTTATTGGGATATCTCTCCCTCGGCGGGATATCCATACTGTTTATTCTCACCATAGTGTCTGAATTATCGACGAAACGACCTATTCAACAAGCCCATGCGTTAACCATCAACAATGCCACCAAACTCAATAAGCAGTTGCAAAACTCCGATGCCATTGAAGCGATGGGGATGCTCTCAACCCTCAAGTCCAACTGGCAAACCCAGCATGACAAGGTGCTGGTATTACAAACGCAGATCGCCGACAAAACGGCAGGATTAAGCAGCCTGAGCCGCTTCGTGCGAGTGTTATTGCAGTCCATCGCGCTGGGCGCCGGTGCGCTACTGGTGATCGGGGGACAAATTACCCCCGGCCTGATGATTGCCGCCTCGATTATTCTGGGGCGCGTTCTGAACCCGGTTGAACAGGTGATCGGCAGCTGGAAGCAGTTTGTGCAATTTCGCAGCGCGTGGCACCAGTTATCAAACCTGCTGAAGGAGTACCCGGCACCGAAAGATGTCCTGACCCTGCCAAAACCCAAAGGCAATATCAGCGTCGAAGCCGTCTTTGCGGCCGCCCCCGGTCAGCATACTCCGCTGCTACGCAATATTTCATTTCAGCTTGAACAAGGCGAAGTACTGGGGATTATTGGCCCGTCAGCCTCAGGCAAAACGTCGTTGGCTAAAGTACTGGTCGGCGTGTGGAAACCGTTATCGGGTAAAGTCAGGCTCGACGGCGCGGATATTTGTCAGTGGGATAAAGAACTGCTGGGTCCGTCCATCGGCTACCTTCCGCAGGATGTCGAACTGTTTGACGGCACCATCGCGCAAAATATCGCCCGCTTTACGAAAAATGACAGTGAACTTATCGTGGCGGCCGCGCTGCTTGCGGGTGTGCACGAGATGATCCTGCGCCTGCCGCAGGGGTATGACACTTTACTGGGTTCAGGTGGATATCAACTATCAGGTGGTCAGCGTCAGCGTATCGGGCTGGCGCGCGCGGTGTATAACAACCCTGCATTTCTGGTCCTTGATGAGCCAAATGCTAACCTGGATGATGCCGGTGAATTTGCCCTCATCAAGGCGATTAATACCCTCAGAACCCAGGGGCAAACCACCGTGATCATCTCCCATCGCCCCACGCTGCTTGGTGTGGTGAACAAGGTTTTACTGCTCAATGAAGGGGCTATCCAGGAGTTTGGTACCCGTGATCAGGTCTTTACCACGTTACGCCAGGCCAATGTATTAAAACCAGTGGCGACAGCGTCTTCATCCAACAATGAACAAAAACGCGAGGCATGAAGATGAAAAAGAATACAAAAGGTTCTGGAAACCCGGGTTCTTCAGGTGTGGATACCAATATCTGGGCGCCGATTGTTCGGGGGATCGTCGTCATCGTGCTCGGCGTAGGCGGCTTTCTGCTCTGGGCGGTACAGGCGCCGTTGGATGCCGGGGTGGTCGCGGATGGCACGGTGACGGTATCAAGCAACCGGAAAACAATTCAACATCTGAGCGGCGGACGTGTAACGGATATCTTCGTTAAAGAAGGTGACCAGGTCAAAAAAAATCAGGTACTCGTCCGTCTGGATAAAATGCAGCTCGATATGCGTTTCAGTGCCTTAAACGCGCAGTATATTTCAGCAAAAAGTATTGAAGACCGGTTGATGGCAGAGCGAGACGGCCTGGAGGAGATTGCCTTCAATAGCGCGCTGACTCAGCAATTTTCCGGGAATAAACGTCTGACGGAGGTCAGGAGCTTGCAGGCCAAACTCTTTGATACCCGGCGGAAAACGATTCAGGACGAATTGTCGATGATTCAGGAAACGCTCGATGGACTAATAGGGCAGACGGAAAATCTCAACAAAATAAAAGGTTATCGCGATCATCAGTTCACGCTGATTAACCGCGAGCTCGGCGCAATTCGTGCATTGAGTGAAAAAAACTACTACCCGAAAGCGCAATTACTGGTGCTTGAACGTGAGGCCGCTGAAATCTCCAGCAGTGTCTCAGAAGATATTCTGAATATTGCCAAACTCAAATCTCAGCAAAATGAGTTGAAAATCAAAGCGTATCAGGCGCGTCACCAATACCTGCGCGAGGTAGAGTCTGAACTGACCGAAAACCAAAAAGAAGTCGCCATGCTGGAAGATGAACTGGTATCTACCCGCCATGAGCTGGACAACACGGAAATTCGCTCCCCCATTAACGGTGTGGTGCTGGACGTTAAGGTCAGTACCGTTGGCGGTGTAATTCAGCCGGGCGAACATCTGATGGATATTGTTGCCGCCGGACAACCGATGCAAATCGATGCCAAAATACCGGTACATGCCATTGATAAACTGGCGCCAGGGTTAACTGTGGACGTCCTGTTCCCGGCCCTTAACCACGCGTTGCTGCCGTCAGTACCTGCGCATGTATTAACCGTCTCCGCTGACCGGTTAATTGATGAAGCCACCCAACAGCCCTATTATCTCGCCGAAGTGCAGGTTTCCTCTGAAGGTGCGCGCTTGCTGGGTGATTACAAGATTAAAGCCGGGATGCCCGCCAGCGTAACGATAAAAACCGGCGAGCGGACATTTTTAAGCTACCTGTTTAAACCCTTACTCGCCCGTCTGGAACTGGCGTTTAAAGAATACTGATCGTCAATTCATTACCCTGACAGGAACCCTGGTGCTCATTCGCGAGCATCAGGGCTGTTTATGCCATTGCTGGTCGCCCTGCTTTCTTGTAACCTTCCTCTTCGCAAGCCTACTGCGTGCGTGAATGATTAATTTGCACCCCTGAACTGGACTTCATATGAATGCTCATACTTCGAAAGACCCTTTACACGGCGTAACGCTTGAAATGCAGGTCACTGCGCTGGTTGACCGCTTTGGTTGGGCTGAGCTGAGCCAACTCATCAACATCAACTGTTTTAAAAACGATCCCAGCGTTAAATCCAGTTTAAAATTTCTGCGCCGCACGCCCTGGGCGCGCGCTGAAGTAGAAGCGTTGTATCTTGATTCCCTGAATGATGACGCCCCGGAAAATACCGAATCACCGGACTTCGATCCCTGGGCTAATAGTCGCGCTAATAAGAAATAAGAGCCCTTTCAGATGTCTGCACCCGGTTTTATTTCAGGTCATTACCAGAAAAAGCTGACGAATCTCGTCGCCCGTTCTCGCAACATACTGCCAATAACCAACCTGAAATGGTTCGCCGTGCTTGTTGGCAGCATGCTCTTACTTGGTAGCTGCTCTTCCGAGCCGCCAGCGCCGAAAATATCTCCGCAGCCACCGTTGACCAAAGCGCAGCGTAGCCAGGAGCCGATGCGTGGTATCTGGCTGGCAACGGTTTCTCGTCTGGACTGGCCGCCGATCTCCTCGGTTAACATCAGTTCATCCGCCATCCGCATTAGCCAGCAGAAAAAAGCGCTGACGGACAAGCTGGATAATCTTAAGCGTCTCGGGATCAACACCGTGTTTTTCCAGGTCAAGCCAGATGCCACCGCGCTATGGCAATCCAAAATTTTGCCGTGGTCAGATACCCTGACGGGCAAAATTGGTGAAGATCCGGGTTACGATCCGCTGCAGTTTATGCTCGACGAAGCCCATAAGCGTGGGATGAGAGTCCATGCCTGGTTTAATCCGTATCGCGTTTCCGTCAATACCAAACCCGGAACGGTAACGGAATTAAATTCTACCTTGACCCAGAATACATCGAGCGTCTTCGTTCTGCATCGGGACTGGATCCGCACGGCGGGTGATCGTTTTGTCCTTGACCCGGGCATTCCCGAAGTCAGGGACTGGGTAACCAGCATCGTGGCGGAAGTGGTTGAGAATTATCCCGTCGACGGCGTGCAGTTTGATGACTACTTCTATACCGAATCACCAGGTTCTGCGCTTAACGACAGTCAGACCTTCAGAAAATATGGTCAGGGATTTGCCTCAAAAGCGGACTGGCGACGCCATAACACAGAAAAACTCATTGCGCAGGTCTCGCAGACTATCAAGAAACTGAATCCTGAAGTGGAGTTCGGCGTCAGCCCGGCAGGCGTATGGCGTAACCGTTCGCACGACCCGGCGGGTTCCGACACGCGCGGTGCGGCGGCGTATGATGAATCCTATGCCGATACCCGGCGCTGGGTACAACTGGGTCTGCTGGATTACATCGCCCCGCAGCTTTACTGGCCTTTTGCCCGGGATGCCGCGCGTTATGATGTGCTGGCAAAATGGTGGGCGAACGTGGTCAAGTCAACCAACACGCGTCTGTATATCGGGGTTGCGCTGTATAAGGTTGGTGAGCCGTCAAGAAAAGAGCCCGACTGGGCGGTTAACGGTGGTGTTCCGGAACTGAAAAAACAGCTCGATATGAACGAGACTGAACCCCACATCAACGGTACGATCCTGTTTAGAGAGGATTACCTTAATCAACCCCAAACCCAGGATGCGGTAACCTATATCCGCAACCGCTGGGGGCAGTAATGTTGCCACTGTCCGCCGCTACGGCATCAAGCGGCGGACATTTTCATTCAATTGTTTCTGTATCGCGTTCAGCGTGGCAGACGTAATTTGCTCAGGATACCGGTCTTGGGCTATCTGGCTGAATTTCGCCGCAACGGTGCACACTCTCTCGATTATCTCTGCGACAAGAGCCGCAGATAATTCAGCTTCCAGCTCACCCAGTCCGGCAAGATGTTTTCTTTCAATATCCAACGCTTCTCCCAGCACATCCATTTGATGATACCCGCCAGGCCCGTCGCAGTAGGTAACATCATAAGCTGGCGCGAGGGTCCAGTGACCTTCTGCCGACATTAGGTAGGCGAAGTTTTTCGGATGGTCATCCCGGTTATTGAAGGCCACATTAAAAACAACACGCTCAAATGCCTTCGCTTTTTCTCTGACATCATTGGTGCAAATTTGCGTCGCACGCAAAAAGTCCCGGTAATCCAGCGCACCCGGCACCTGATAATTGGCACCAGTGAGTGCCGCCAGACTTTGCATGGGAATACGCATCTCATGCGAACGATCGAACCTGCGGGACGCAAAGGCGGCCTGTCCACCTGGCAGGCTAAAATAGGCCGTATCCGGCGTGCTGATTACGCACTGGCGTAAGCACTCGGCATAAACGGCTTCGATTGCGCACACTTCAGCGTGTTCATCTCTGGCCGGAAATTTAATCAGCCAACTCTCTGCCCCAGGGAACGGTGATGTGGTAAAACATTTAGTGACAGTGTCACGATATAATAACGCCTTTGGCCTCGCCCCCTGAGGTGAACCGCCCATCTGCAGCAGTTTTTGCAAAAATGCCCCACCTTCGCCGCTGAGCACTTCCTGAACTTCAGCAGCCAGTTTCTCGAGAGGAACGTCTTCTTTTACGTTTTGCTGTGCATCAGGTTGTACCGGCTGGAACGTCATGGCGCCCATTGCGCTGTTACCCACCCAGGTTAACCGTTCCAAAGGACCAATACGTGCCGGATTTACGCCGCGACGTTTAAACAAGCGGTCCATCAACAGCATTCCCCAACCATCGGGTAATGCATCATAAATCGGACCGGGTAACCCCAGTTGATGGGAGGGAAAATCTCTGCGTAAACGTGGGCCGTTCAACGGTAACGTTAATCGGGACAGTTCCAGCCCTTTGCGTATGGCTTCTTCGCTGTATTCAAATGCGATCAACGGTCGCCCGGTTAGTGCGGTAGAAGAAACCAGTCTTCCCCACAACCACCTTTCACCCCATCCTGCATAAAAAATATCGACTTGCTCAGGCATCAGAATTTTTCCGTTTCACACGCTGACGCGCGGCGCTGCGCTCATAACGCAAGATATCATCCAGTGTATCAATTTTAGGTTTGAACAACGCCGCAAGCGCATCGCCATACCCCAACACCATGGCCACTTTTACCAGATTCTCGAATCCTACATTTTTACCCGCTTCCAGATTAGATACTGTGTTGACACCAATCCCGGAACGGGCAGCCACATCGGCTTGCGTCATCTGCTGTGCCAGTCTCTCTTTACGCAACCGATCGCAGAGCTGTTTGACGATATCCGCAGGTGTTTGAAGGGATAAATCCATAATATTGGCCCTTATCAGGAAAAATTGACCTTTACACACAATATTATAGAGTTAAATGATGCGAGATACAAAATATCATAAGACACATTAAAAGGGATTTAACGCCACTTACACGAGATAACAACCGCTATCATGGATTTACGTCAGGGCCGTTAGTCTATACAGATACACACCAGATGACCGCGCTGAAGCTGGATTACCCCCTGCCGTTTGAGCCTGGCAAGGGTGTCCATAACCGTGCTGCGTGAAAGTCCGGTTCGTTCCCGGATGTATTGTGCTGCAGAGATCCTTTTTCTGATCTCCTCTGGTTCTTGTTGCAGCAGCTCGAGGTGTCCCCAGACCATATCTGTGGCACTCCGGCTGGTGATAAGGCGATCGCGCTGGCTCATCACCTGGATAATATAGGCTTCAACTACCGCTACCGATTCCCATAACTGGTCGCGATTCACGACCGTCATAAAATCTGTTTTCTTGATAACGTGTGTCGTACAAGGACTGATAGCCTCAATATCATAAAAATTTTGCCCGGTAGGAAGAAAAAATTCGGCCATCCCCAGCATTATCGGCGCCTGCTGGCTTGCCAGAATAAGACCATCACTGCGACGTCTTATCACGATTCTCCCCTCTGTCAGCAGCCAAATTCCGTTCTCTCCCTGCGAGTCCATAATAAAAGACCCACTGCGATATAAAGATTGTGGCTCGGAGAGTGGTAATAATGCATTGAAAAGTCTGGAAATATTTATCGCCAGAAGTTCTTCACTGCGGCCAGATTGTTCGGAGAGATTGGTCATAGCGTTCTCAAGATTATTTATATTGCCTCTCTTCAATAATTATCCTTCTAAACGGAAAAAGCAAATGAGGAAAATCCAATTTTGGATTGGCTTATATCGGATAATTTGCGAGATAGTCTTATTTTATACTTTTAACATATTAACACGCTTTGCCATTATAAATATGGCGATAATGTATCGCTAACAACGGGAGTTTTTATGGTACTCAATTATATTGCATTAGCGATGCTCATTTTCGTGTTCTTAGTTATTTTTTATGGCGTACTGATTTTGCATGACATTCCCTATGAAATTGCCAAAAAGAGAAATCACCCACATCTGGATGCGATCCATGTAGCCGGTTGGGTAAGCCTGTTTACGCTACATGCGCTCTGGCCATTTCTGTGGATATGGGCAACGTTATACAGTGATAAACAGGGTTGGCATGGTCATGTCTCGCGTAATGACACGCAGGAACTTACCGCGCGGATCGCATCACTGGAGAAAACACTCGAAAAAATAGCACCCGGTAATGTGCAGGAATCGAAGGTGAATTGATCGTGGAAACATTATTAGTATTAAGTTACACCGCTATTGTTTATGCTATTTTTAAAATATTTAAAGTACCATTAAATAAATGGACCGTGCCGACAGCAGTTCTCGGCGGGATAGTCATGCTGGGTGCATTAATTCTCACCATGAATTACAACCATCCCTATACCGAGGATGCGCAAAAGCTGGTAGTGGGTATTCCTGTTGTCCCACAGGTTACGGGCGTGGTGTCTGAAGTCACGGATAAAATTAATACACCGATCAAAAAAGGTGAGGTTCTGTTTAAAATTGACCCTACCCGCTACAAAGCCAAACTGGAAAAACTGGAAGCGGACATTGTCACGGAAAAACATGACGTTATGGCGCTGGAAGAAAAACGCAACAGCGCGCGTCTTCAGTTTGAGCAGGCGAAAGCAGAGCGTGATAAGTATTACAAAAATTATCAGCGCTACCAGCAAGGAAGTCGGGCTAAGGTAAATCCCTTTACTGCCAATGATATTGATACCGCGCGTCAGGATTATCTGGCGCAGGATGCGGCGATGGATGCCGCCCATGCTGAATTGAACAGCATTCAAAAAGAACTCGACAGCAGTATTAATGGTCAAAATTCACAGATTGCCAGTTTACAGGCACAAATTGATGAGGCGCGATTCA
This sequence comes from Citrobacter sp. C348, assembly GCF_047467975.1. Lineage (NCBI taxonomy): Bacteria > Pseudomonadati > Pseudomonadota > Gammaproteobacteria > Enterobacterales > Enterobacteriaceae > Citrobacter > Citrobacter sp. C348. Next base: position 170,069 of record NZ_JASJUJ010000008.1, read on the forward strand.
ATTATGAACAAACGATTGTTCGTGCTCCAGGTGACGGTTATATCAGCCAACTCCTGGTGCGGCCCGGAACCTATGCCTCGAGGCTCCCTTTTAAACCCGTGATGGTATTTATTCCTGCCCACAAGAATCAAATTGTGGCGGCTTTCCGTCAGAACGCTATTTTACGTCTTAATGTAGGTGACGACGCAGAGATTGTTTTTAACGGGTTGCCGGGACAGGTAATCGAAGGAAAAGTGGTGAACGTGGCTCCGGTAATCCCTACCGGAGCCTATTACGCCCAGGGCACGTTACAATCGCTGAATATGGCGTCAGGAAGCAACAAAGTGCTAGTGAGCATTGATGTCGGTGAGAATCAGGCAGAACAGCAGTTGCCAGATGGCGTGGCCGCGCAGGTTGCGGTCTATTCCGCACACCATTTTGAAGCCTTGTCGTTGCTGCGAAAAATACTGTTGCGTATGACCAGTTGGATGCACTACCTGTATCTGGATCACTAATGGCGTATCCGGGCGCAGACGTTGCGCCCGGATACCGGTTTTGCGGAATCAGGCCGCTGCTGGTTCAGGCAATTTGAACGTCGAAACCAGCAGCGCTAACTGCTCAGCCTCTTCTTTAAGCACCTGGGTACGTGCGGCAGCGTCATCGATTAATGACGCATTCTGCTGCACGGTGCTGTCCATTTCAGTTACCGCCAACGTGACTTCTGAAACACCTTTGCGTTGTTCTTCCCCCGCTACGCGAATTTCGCCCATCAACTGGCGTACCTGGCGCACATTGCCGACCAGTTCTTCCAGCCGTTCGCCGGCCGTGTGAATTTGCTGACTGCTGCTGCCCACATGAGACACCGACTCATCAATCAACGCTTTGATTTCCTGAGCGGCCGTAGCGCTGCGCTGTGCCAGCGTACGCACTTCAGAGGCGACAACGGCAAATCCTCTCCCCGCATCGCCCGCGCGGGCGGCCTCAACGGCAGCGTTCAGGGCCAGAATATTGGTCTGGAAGGCAATGCTGTCGATCACCGCGACAATTTCTACCATTCTACCGGATGAGCCGCTGACGTTATCCATGGTGGAGATCACCCCCTGCATCACATCGCCGCAGCGGTTGGCCGTTTGCGCGGTATTATCGGATAACTCATCTGCCAGCTGCGTATTGCTCGCATTTTGATGAACGGTCGCATTTAACTGTTCCATTGCTGCTGAACTTTCTTCCAGCGCCGCTGCCTGCTGCGTCACCCGTGAAGAGAGCTCCATATTGCTGTCTGCCAGGCTGACCGCGTTATTGGCGACCACCACGCTGCTGCTTCTGACGGTAATCAGGATGGCCGCGATTTTATCGACAAACAGATTGAACGCCTCCGCGATGGCTGAAATCTCATCTTTGCCGCGGACATCGAGACGACGGGTCAAATCACCTTCGCCCTGCGCAATATCATCCAGAGCGCGACGTGTATCGTCCAGACGCGAGATCAGTCTGCGCACTACCAGCCAGGAGCCCGCCAGCAGAACCGTCATAATCGGGATCAACACTTCCAGGACGTCCTGCATCATCACTTTTGCAAGGCCAACAATGCGTGATTCTGGCGTGACCAGGCCCACCACCCAGCCGGTGTCCGCCATCGGGAACAGCATCACTCGCGACGGCGCATTCAGCACGCCATCGTTTTCCAGCGTAATGGTTTTCACCCCGTCGGCAACGCGAAGCGACTTCAGGCCATTTTCGACCGGAGCCAGCCATTGCGCACTGCGGGACAGATCGCTAAATGTTTTCTGTTTTGCGTTATCGGCCTGCGGGAAGTACAGGATTTGTCCCTGTTTATCGACCACAAACGCATAGCCACCGGTGCTGTTACCCTGCTGCTGCATAAAGGTGGCGACGTTATCCAGACGAATATCGGTGGTCGCTACCCCGGCGAACGAGCCCGAGTGCAGGTATGGGATACTGCAGGTCACCATATTGACGCCAGAACTGGCATCCTGATAAACATCAGACCACAAACAGCTGTTCTGCGAATGCCCTTTGGCATGCTGATACCAGCTTTCATTGTGATAACCACTTGAACCATCGGCGTTATAATCGTTGGAAAAATCCAGTTTTCCCTCCGAGTTACGCGCCCAGAAAAAGCTGCGCTTCTCCACGCCCGGAGTGAAGGCATTTGGCTCCGGCCAGATCCCGCCGCCGGTAATAATCGAATTCTTATCCTCGCCAATCAGATGCGGCACTACGCTTTGGTACAGAGATTCATCGTTAGGTAATACTTCAGCCAGACGTGACAGGCTGACGGTCTCGCCTTCAATACGCGATAACACGGTACTCAGTTGGCGGGTTAACCCTTGCCCCGTCTCTTCTATCAGGGCGGTATTGATCTCAACGACCCGAGGCTGACCGCGCCAGAGCATAATCGCGACAATCACTAGGGTGGTGACCGCAAGCAGCAGAATGCCGCCAATGGTGAGACGCGTGGAAATACGAGTAGGATACCAGGCCATACAAACTCCTTCTGCAAAAGGCTAACTTTTAAGCAGTATCGGCACTGGCGTTAATATCTTTATGATTATTTTTCAGATGATTTGAAAATATATATGTGACACTGTCACGTATAGCAAAACCCAGCTACAGTGCTGGGTTTTAATAAGTGTTTAATCTTATTTAGATAATTCTTTTTTGATCTCGGCTTTTATTTTGCTTAATGCACTCTGCGGATTTTTTTTGCACATTTCAATAGTCAGGGGAACCGCAGTGGTGATCGTTTCGTTATAGTCTACGAAGTCACCGCCTTTGAAGTCTTCATCCTCGTTCAGCACCCAGAAGGCAACCGGGGCCATAGTTTGCGGGTTCAAATCAATAAATTCCTGGCAGCTCATCCCTTTAGGTGTCACTTCCGTTTTTGTGGTCTCAGTTGCTGCATTGACGCTGACACTGGTTAACAACGCGGCAACCAGAATACCTGCAGTAGAAAGGGAGAATTTATTCATTGTAGTACTCCATTTATAATCTAGATAATATCTACACTTGCGCTTTAAACCGTTAATGTAGCTCGGGAAAATAATACCCCTACTATTAAAAGAATAAAGATGATGGTCGTTGATATGGCTGAAATTTATATTTCGGGTTACCAATCCTGATGTCAGTGGGGAAAATATCGCTCACAATGTGATCGTCCCGACGAAATCCACCGATTCATACCCCGCTTCCCCTACCGTTGCACCAAAACTGAACTACGCTGCACAAATGTTGATCATTAGTTAATTAAATTGCGCGAATTTTAACAAATAAAGCCAGTAAACCGGGGGCGCAGACATGGCACGCGTCCTGCATTGTTAATCCAGTAACAACGACACGGTATCTGACAGACAACTAACAGCGAGACGGTAATGACATCAAAACCTGAATTATTCGCCCGCGTAGAACATACCTTCAGCCAGCTTACGCCGAGTGAAAAGCGTGTTGCCGGTTGGCTGTTAGCACACGCTGCACAGATCCCGTTTGAAACCGCAGACGGCATTGCTAAGGCCACGGGAACCAGCGGTATTACCGTTGGACGCTATCTGCGCAAACTGGGTTTTCGCAATCTGGAAGACGCCAAAGCCAGCCTGCGCGAACTGCCTGTTATCCCCTATCAGCCGTGGGGAATGAATGAACGGCTTGATTCCTGGCACCAGCAGCAACGTCTGCCGGACCGGGCGCAGCAGTCGCTGCTGCTGGAAATTGATGCCATTACCCATGTTTATCAACTGGCGCAAAGCGACACATTTTTACGCATTGCGCAACAGCTGGCACACGCCGAGGCCGTGTATATCCTCGGCATTCAGTCGACCCGCGGGATTGCCAACGCCTTTTTCAGCCATCTGGAATACCTGCGACCCAAAGTCAGTTACTCCGAGGGCTTGTCCGGAAGCTGGGTTGAGTCACTGAATTCAGGGTTTGACCAGCCGTATGTGGTGATAACCGATATGCGCGCCTACTCTGCAACATCACGACAATATTGCCGGGTCGCCCGCGACCGCCACATTCCGCTGGCGCTGATAACCGATGTCTGGTGTCCGTGGGCCAGAGACTACGGTATTGATTTACTCCAGGTGAAAACCGACACCGGGCATTTCTGGGACTCCCTTGCCCCCGTCAGCTGTCTGTTCAACTTATTACTCTCCGCGGTGGTGGCGCAACTGGGCGACGCTCTCGCCGGGCGCCTGCAAACCAATCGCCAACTCCAACAGCAGTTTGGTCAATTCGAACAATAAACAGGAATCGTGCTATGCCAGAAACCTCTGTTCTGGTCGATCTGTCGGTGATCTTTCCGTCACTGCATATCGATCTCAAATACGCTACCCGCGATAACATTACCGGCGCACCTGTCTACCGGGAAGCGCGCTGCCTGTTACACACCGATGCGGTCACGGGACTGGCCAAAAGCATCAGCATTGCGAAACTGGCGGGCCTGAATCTGGTGGTGTACGACGCTTATCGTCCGCAGCAGGCGCAGGCGATGCTATGGAATGCCTGCCCGGACCCGCAGTACGTTGTCGATGTCGCGATTGGCTCCAATCACAGCCGCGGTACGGCCATTGACGTCACGCTGATGGACGAACGCGGTAATGTCCTCGATATGGGGGCTGCTTTTGATGAAATGCACGATCGTTCCCACGCCTGGCATCCTTCCGTTGCGCCAACCGCGCAGCGTAATCGACTGATGCTGAACGCCATTATGTCCGGTGGCGGTTTTGTCGGGATCAGCAGCGAATGGTGGCATTTTGAATTACCAGACGCAGCTCGTTACCCCCTGCTTGATGACTGTATTGCGTGTTTTCCTGCACCCCAAATAACAACACCACACCCCCTTTAATTCCTGGAGCCTGGTTATGAAGACAACACACACCTTAACATCGCTGTTTCGCCCCGCTCTGATTGCTTTAGCATTAGCGGCAGCCCTGCCCGCAGCGCAGGCCGCTGTACCTAAAGATATGTTGGTAATCGGTAAAGCCGCCGATCCACAAACGCTCGATCCTGCCGTCACAATTGATAACAACGACTGGACGGTGACCTATCCGTCTTATCAGCGTCTGGTGCAGTACAAAACTGAAGGTGATAAAGGCTCCACGGAAGTAGAAGGCGATTTAGCCAGCGGCTGGAAGGCGTCTGACGATCAAAAAGAATGGACCTTCACCCTGAAAAGCGAGGCCAAATTTGCCGATGGCACGCCGGTAACCGCTGAGGCGGTGAAGCAATCTTTTGAACGCCTGATCAAAATTGGTCAGGGACCTGCCGAAGCGTTCCCGAAAGATTTGAAGGTAGAGGCCATTGATGCCAGTACGGTGAAATTTACCCTCAGCCAGCCGTTCGCGCCTTTCCTGTACACGCTGGCGAATGACGGGGCGTCGATAATCAACCCGGCGGTGTTAAAAGAACATGCCGCCGACGATGCGCGCGGTTTCCTTGCCCAGAATACGGCGGGCTCGGGTCCCTTTATGTTAAAGAGCTGGCAAAAAGGACAGCAGCTGGTTCTGGTGCCGAACCCGCATTGGGCGGGCACCAAGCCGGTGTTTAAGCGGGTATCGGTGAAAATCATCGGTGAAAGCGCCTCCCGCCGTCTGCAGCTGTCGCGCGGCGATATCGACATTGCCGATGCGCTGCCCGTCGACCAGCTTGCCGCCTTAAAGCAGGAAGGCAAAGTCAAAGTAGCGGATTACCCGTCACTGCGCGTGACCTACCTGTATCTGAACAACAGTAAAGCGCCGCTCAATCAGGTGGATTTACGCCGCGCTATTTCGTGGTCAACGGATTATAAGGGCATGGTGAACGGGATCCTCAGCGGCAACGGTAAGCAGATGCGCGGCCCGATCCCCGAAGGCATGTGGGGCTTTGATGAAAAAGCCATGCAATACAGTTTTGATGAAGCGAAAGCTAAAGCCGAGTGGGACAAAGTCGCAAACAAGCCAGACAGCCTGAGCTTCCTGTACTCGGATAACGACCCGAACTGGGAGCCGATTGCCCTCGCCACCCAGGCCAGTCTTGGCAAGCTGGGGATCAAGGTCAAGCTGGAAAAACTGGCCAATGCCACCATGCGTGACCGCGTCGGTAAAGGTGATTACGACATCGCCATCGGCAACTGGAGCCCGGACTTCGCCGACCCGTACATGTTTATGAACTACTGGTTTGAGTCGGATAAAAAAGGCTTACCAGGCAACCGTTCATTCTATGAAAACAGTGAGGTTGATAAGCTGCTGCGCAGCGCGTTGTCAACCACCGACCCGGTGGCCAGAACCAACGATTACCAGCAGGCGCAAACCATCGTGATTGATGAAGCGGCCTACGTCTATTTATTCCAGAAAAACTACCAGTTGGCGATGAACAAAGACGTCAAAGGATTTGTATTTAACCCAATGCTGGAACAGGTCTTCAACATCTCCACCATGAGTAAATAATCTCACCACGTTTATGCGGAGCCGCATTGGCTCCGCAAGGGGAAGCCAATGACTTTCTGGAGCATTTTACGCCAGCGCTGCTGGGGACTTATCCTGGTGGTGGCCGGTGTTTGCGTCATCACCTTTATTATTTCGCACCTGATCCCGGGCGACCCCGCGCGGCTGCTGGCGGGCGATCGCGCCAGTGATGAAATTGTTGAGAATATTCGCCAACAGCTGGGTCTTAATCAGCCGCTGTACGTGCAATTTTTTCGCTACGTCAGCGATGTGTTTCAGGGCGATTTAGGCACTTCGATTCGTACCGGACGTCCGGTGATGGATGAGCTGCGCGTGTTCTTCCCCGCCACGCTTGAGCTGGCCTTTTGCTCCCTGCTGCTGGCGTTGATTATCGGGATCCCGCTGGGGATTTTATCCGCAGTCTGGCGTAATCGCTGGCTCGACCACCTTGTGCGCCTGATGGCGATCACCGGGATTTCGACGCCAGCATTCTGGCTCGGTCTCGGGGTGATCGTGCTATTTTACGGCCATTGGCAAATCTTGCCCGGCGGCGGACGCCTGGACGACTGGCTGGATCCGCCGACGCACGTTACCGGTTTTTACCTGATAGATGCGCTGCTGGAAGGCAATGGCGAGGTGTTTTTCAATGCGCTCCAGCATCTGATCTTACCATCCCTGACGCTGGCCTTTGTGCATCTGGGCATTGTCGCCCGCCAGATCCGCTCCGCCATGCTCGAACAGCTTAGCGAGGATTACATCCGTACCGCCCGCGCCAGTGGCTTACCGGGCTGGTACATCATTTTGTGTTATGCGCTACCTAACGCGCTGATCCCCTCCATTACCGTACTCGGCCTGGCGCTGGGCGATCTGCTCTACGGCGCGGTACTTACCGAAACTGTATTCGCGTGGCCAGGCATGGGGGCATGGGTCGTCACCTCCATACAGGCGCTCGACTTCCCGGCCGTCATGGGGTTTGCCGTGGTGGTGTCATTTGCCTATGTGCTGGTCAACCTGGTGGTGGATTTACTCTACCTGTGGATTGACCCGCGCATCGGACGCGGAGGTACACAATGATGCTCTCACAAGAAACGCCCGCCACCTCGCCGAGCGCTCACCGTCGCCGCGACTGGGCCAAACTGTTCTGGATGATGAAAAGCAGCCCGCTGACGCTGATTGGCGGAGCGATCATCGTGCTGATGTTGTTGATGATGGTGCTGTCACCGTGGATAACGCCTTACGATCCCAATGCGATCGACCTCACCGCACGTCTGCTCCCCCCGTCAACTACTCACTGGTTTGGTACTGATGAAGTGGGACGCGATCTGTTTAGCCGTGTACTGGTCGGCAGCCAGCAGTCGATCGTAGCAGGACTGGTGGTAGTGGGTATCGCCGGTGGGATTGGTTCACTGTTGGGCTGCCTGTCCGGCGTGATGGGCGGACGGGCGGACGCGATTATTATGCGCGTGATGGACGTGATGCTGTCGATCCCCTCGCTGGTGCTGACCATGGCGCTGGCCGCCGCGCTGGGGCCCAGCCTGTTTAACGCCATGCTGGCCATTGCGATTGTGCGCATTCCTTTCTACGTACGCCTGGCCCGGGGACAAACCCTGGTAGTCCGCCAGTTTACCTACGTACAGGCTGCCCGTACGTACGGCGCATCCCGCTGGCATCTGATTAGCTGGCATATCTTACGTAATTCGCTGCCGCCGCTGATCGTGCAGGCCTCGCTGGACATCGGCAGTGCGATCCTGATGGCCGCCACGCTGGGGTTTATCGGGCTGGGTGCGCAGCAACCGAGCGCGGAATGGGGAGCCATGGTGGCAATTGGCCGCAACTACGTGCTTGACCAGTGGTGGTACTGTGCGTTTCCCGGTGCTGCCATTCTGATCACCGCCGTGGGTTTCAATCTCTTTGGCGACGGTATTCGTGACCTGCTGGACCCGAAAGCCGGAGGAAAACAGTCATGAGCCAACCCGTCCTGGAAATTGAAAATTTGCACCTGAGCTTCCCCGGCTATAAAGCTGACGTGCATGCGTTGAACCATGTCTCGTTGCACATCAACCGGGGTGAGATTGTCGGCGTGGTCGGCGAGTCCGGCTCCGGGAAATCCGTTACCGCCATGCTTGCCATGCGCCTGCTGCCGGAGGGCAGTTATCGCATTCACCAGGGGCGCGTGTCGCTGCTCGGTGAAGATGTGCTGAACGCCAGCGAGAAGCAAATGCGCAAATGGCGCGGGGCGCGCGTGGCAATGATTTTTCAGGAGCCGATGACGGCCCTAAACCCGACCCGGCGCATTGGCCAGCAAATGGTAGAGGTGATCCGCCATCATCAATTACTCAGCCGCACGGATGCGCGACAAAAAGCCATCGCCTTACTGGAGGAGATGCAAATCCCGGACGCCGCCGAAGTCATGTCGCGCTTCCCGTTTGAGCTTTCCGGCGGTATGCGCCAGCGGGTGATGATCGCGCTGGCTTTTTCCTGCGAGCCGGAGCTGATTATTGCTGATGAACCGACGACCGCGCTGGATGTGACGGTGCAACTGCAGGTACTGCGCTTGCTGAAGCATAAAGCGCGGGCCAGCGGCACGGCGGTGCTGTTTATCAGCCATGATATGGCGGTGGTTTCGCAACTGTGCGACCGGGTGTATGTCATGTATGCCGGAAGCGTGATAGAAAGCGGCCCGACGCAGACGGTGATTCAGCACCCGACGCATCCCTACTCCATTGGTTTGCTGAAATGCGCGCCGGAACACGGAGAGCCCCGCGCGACGCTGCCCGCAATCCCGGGTACCGTGCCGAACTTAACCCAATTACCTGCCGGATGTGCATTCCGCGAACGCTGTTATGCGGCCGGGACACAGTGTGACGCGGTCCCGGCATTACGTAGTCAGGGGCATGCGGATCAGCAGTCCGCCTGCTGGTATCCCCAACTGGAGACTCGTCATGACTGACATTTTGCTGTCGCTTCAGGATGTACATGTCAACTTCACGGCCCGGAAAAACTGGCTTGGCAAGGTCACCGAGCGTGTGCATGCGCTCAACGGGTTAGATTTACAGATCCGCCAGGGAGAAACGCTGGGTATCGTTGGTGAGTCTGGTTGCGGCAAAAGTACGCTGGCGCAGCTGCTGATGGGGATGCTCAGGCCTAGCCAGGGGCAATTCGCTCGTAGTGCAGAAAAACACAGCGGCATGCAAATGGTCTTTCAGGACCCGCTCTCATCGCTGGATCCGCGCTTACCGGTGTGGCGGATCATTACCGAACCCGTGTGGATCCAAAAGCGCAGCGCCGAACGTCACCGCCGTGCGCTGGCAGAAGAACTGGCGTTACAGGTAGGTATCCGCCCGGAATACCTTGATCGCCTGCCGCACGCGTTTTCCGGCGGGCAGCGCCAGCGCATTGCCATTGCCCGCGCGTTGTCCTCTGAGCCGGATGTGATTGTGCTTGATGAACCCACCTCGGCGCTGGATATTTCCGTACAGGCGCAAATCCTCAACCTGCTGGTGGCGCTACAGGCCCGCAGAAACCTTACCTATGTGCTGATCTCACATAACGTGTCGGTCGTGCGGCATATGAGCGACCGGGTGGCGGTAATGTACCTCGGGCAAATCGTCGAACTGGGTGACACGCAGCAGGTATTAACCTCTCCCGCGCACCCCTATACACGTCTGTTGCTGGACTCGGTCCCTAAAACCGGTGCACCGCTGGCGGAAGATCTGGTGTTACGTAAAACCGAGTTGCCGGGGAATCGAACCCTACCGCAGGGATGTTATTTCCGCGATCGCTGCCCGCTGGCGACTCAGGGATGTGAGAAGAAACAGGCATTATTGAAAAACGAGACCGGGAGTGAAGTCCGCTGCTGGCGGGCAGTTAGCGAAATCTGACCACACGGGCATAGTGTACCTGGTGTATCAGGCGCAATATGCCTTTTTCAGCGCATCCACCAACATTTCGGATGCAGTCGACAACTTATGATGCGAGGAACGTAGGATCCCAATGCGACGCTGGATAACCGGGCCGTCCAGCTCAATACAGGTTGCGCCAAGTTCGGTCATCTGGGTGCGGCACAATGCAGGCACGGCACTGCCGCCTAAACCATTCGCCACCAGGCGTCCAATGGTCACCAACTGGTGACTCTCCAGCGCCACTTCCAGCGCATGGCCGCTTTGTACCAGCTGTTCTTCCAGCATCAGACGTACGGCCGATGGTCGCTGCAGCGTAATGAAATCCAGCGTCAGTAACTCCTTCCATGCGATGCGCTCCCGGCCAGCCAGACGACTGGTCGGTGGGACGATGGCGATAAAACGATCCATCCCGAGCGGGGTAAAATGCAGGTGTCCGGAGTAGTCCGGCTCAAAGGCAATCCCCATCTCGACCCGCCCTTCGCTGACCATTTCAATCACCTGCTCGTTAATCACATCGTGCACCGTGACATTGACACCGGCATAGCTGTCGCGAAAAGTCTTGAGCACCGGCGGCAGCACGTTCGCGGCGAATGACGGCATCGCTGCAATCGAAATTTTGCCGCGTTGCAGCGTAAAGCGCTGACGCATGGCTTCTTCGGTATTTTCCCAGTCGGCCAGCAGCTGTCGCCCCATGGTCAGCAGCGTTTCGCCTTCCTGCGTCAGGGTCACCTTGCGGGTGGTTCTCAACAGTAAAGCGCCTCCTAACGACTCTTCCAGCCCTTTGATTGCCAGGCTTAAGGCGGGTTGCGACATATTCAGCCGTTCACTGGCATGAGCAAAATTCAGAGTGTGAGCTACCGCTAAAAACGCGCGTAACTGTTTGATGCTCATTCTCATTACTCATTCCTTTAACTTGTTGAATACCTTTAATTAACATTAAATTGATAAAAAAACCCAATGAGTGAGTCACAAATTTAAAATTAACAAATCATTTTTCACCCCCAATGATGTCGCCAGGAACAACTGGAGGGGCAAGTGTATGGCTGGACTGGATAAACGGGTCGCCACGTATAAACAGGCGCTGGAGGGACTGACCGATAACATGACGCTGCTGGCGGGCGGTTTTGGCTTATGCGGTATTCCTGAGAATCTGATTGCAGAAGTGCGCCGTCGGGAGGTTCAGGGACTGACCGTGGTGTCGAACAACTGCGGCGTGGACGGGTTTGGTCTCGGCGTGCTGCTGGAAGCACGCCAGGTACGCAAAGTGGTGGCGTCCTATGTTGGTGAAAATGCCCTGTTCGAAAAACAGGTGCTGAGCGGAGAGCTGGAAGCCATTCTGACGCCGCAGGGCACGCTGGCAGAGCAGCTACGAGCCGGTGGTGCGGGCATTCCCGCCTTCTTCACCGCCACCGGGTACGGTACCCCCGTCGCCGAAGGCAAAGAGGTGCGCGAGTTTGCCGGTCGGCCTTATATCATGGAGCAGGCGATTACCGGTGATTTCGCGCTGGTCAAAGGCTGGAAAGCCGACTGGTACGGCAACGTCATCTACCGCCATACCGCACAAAACTTTAACCCACTGATGGCAGCAGCCGGACGCATCACGGTAGTCGAAGTGGAAGAAATTGTCCCTCCCGGCGAGCTGGATCCCGCCGCTATTCACACCCCCGGAATTTTCGTCAATCGCATTATTCAGGGGCAGTTCGAAAAACGTATTGAACAACGCACCCTACGCCATCAAGGAGCCTGACCATGTTAACGCGTGAACAAATGGCGATGCGTGTCGCTCGCGAGCTGCGCGACGGTTATTACGTCAACCTCGGTATCGGTATCCCGACCCTGGTGGCCAATTATATCCCCGACGGCATGGACGTGATGCTGCAATCAGAGAACGGCTTGCTTGGTATGGGGCCGTTCCCTAGCGAGGACGACATTGATGCCGACATGATCAACGCCGGCAAGCAAACTGTGACGGCGCGTAAAGGCGCGGCAATTTTCGACTCCGCACAATCCTTCGCCATGATCCGCGGTGGCCACGTTGACCTGACGGTGCTTGGCGCATTTGAGGTGGATACCCATGGCAATATCGCCTCGTGGATGATCCCCGGGAAAATGGTGAAAGGTATGGGCGGCGCGATGGATCTGGTCGCTGGTGCTGAAAACATCATTGTGGTGATGACCCATGCCTCAAAAAGCGGTGAGTCCAAGCTGCTTCCCACCTGCACTCTGCCGTTGACCGGCGTGGCCTGTATCAAACGCGTGCTGACCGACCTGGCGCTGCTGGAAATCGCCGACGGCGCGTTCATTTTGCGTGAACGGGCACCGGGCGTCAGCGTGGACGACATTGTTGCCAGAACAGCCGGCAAGCTGATCGTTCCTGATTATGTCCCCGAAATGCACTTCAACTAAGGATCTGACCATGATGGATGTTGTTATTGTCGCAGCAACGCGCACGCCAATTGGCAGTTTTCATGGCGCCCTTGCCCCGCTTTCTGCTGTTGAATTAGGCACGACGGTCATCCGCGCTCTGCTGGAAAAGACCGGCGTCGAGCCAGAACAGATAGACGAGGTAATTTTAGGCCAGGTCCTGACGACCGGCTGTGGTCAGAATCCGGCCAGACAGACCGCAATTCGTGCCGGTTTGCCGGTAACCACCCCGGCGATAACCCTCAATTTACTGTGCGGTTCAGGGCTAAAAGCGGTTCATCAGGCGGTGCAGGTCATTCGCTGCGGCGATGCGGAGATCGTGATTGCCGGAGGTCAGGAAAGCATGAGCAATGCGCCCTATTTTCTCGACGGCGCCCGCGCAGGATTACGTCTGGGCCACGCCAGCCTGAAAGACAGCGTGGTGCATGACGGGCTATGGGATGCGTTTAACGATTACCATATGGGTATTACCGCCGAGAATCTGGCGGATAAATTCGCCATCAGTCGCGAGCAACAGGATGCCTTCGCCCTGCACTCCCAGCAAAAAGCGGCCGCGGCCCTCGAAGCCGGCCGGTTTAGCGCAGAAATCACCCCGGTTAGCGTCCCGCAGGGGAAAAAAGCACCGCGCGTGGTGGACTGCGATGAGCAACCCCGTCCGGACACCCAGGCAGAAAAACTGGCGCAGTTGAAACCGGCCTTTCGTCCCGGCAACGGCACGGTGACGGCGGGTAATGCCTCTTCTTTAAACGATGGTGCTGCTGCGGTAATGGTGATGAGTGCCGCCAAAGCCGCTGAATTAAACCTTCCGGTGCTGGCAAAAATCACCGGATACGCTGTCTCGGGCGTTGATCCGGCCATTATGGGGATCGGCCCGGTGGAAGCCTCGCTGAAGTGCCTGAAGCGCGCCGGGTGGACGCTGGATGACGTTGACCTGATCGAAGCCAACGAAGCCTTTGCCGCCCAGGCGCTGGCGGTCGGCGAATCGCTGAACTGGGACAGCAGCAAGGTTAACGTTAATGGCGGTGCAATTGCGCTGGGTCACCCAATCGGGACCTCCGGTTGCCGCATTCTGGTCACCCTGCTGCATGAAATGGCGCAGCGTAATGTGGCTAAAGGGCTGGCCACGCTGTGCGTGGGTGGCGGACATGGTGTGGCGCTGACGGTGGAACGCCCGACAGGAGCACACCATGCAGACTAATCACATTAGCGTCCTGGGGGCCGGGTTAATGGGGGTTGGCATTGCGACCCACTTCGCCCGTTTTGGTCATGATGTCTGGTTGTTTGATACCGAAAGCAACCGTATTGCCGAGATAACGGCTGTCGCCAGCAGTATTCTGGACGAGCTGATTGCCACCGACCAGTTTGCCGCCGCAGATAAAGCATCGGTTCTCGCGCGACTACACGGCACAACCTCGCTGGCGGATATCGCCGCGTCTGGATTATTAATCGAAGCGATCCCGGAACGGCTAGAGCTGAAGCACGCGCTGTACGCACAGCTGGAAGCCGTTATCTCACCCGAAGCGATTATCGCCAGCAACACCAGTGGCCTGCCGCCGGATGCGTTGGCGGAAAAACTCGCGCACCCGGAGCGGTTGCTGATCGCACATTTCTGGAATCCACCGCACTTTATTCCGCTGGTTGAAATCGTGCCGGGCACAGCAACCAAACCTGAATATCTCAGTGAATTGCAGCAATGGCTGGTCGCGATGCAGCTTGAGGCGGTGGTGCTCGATCGCGCCGCACCGGGCTTTGTCGGCAACCGCCTGCAGTTTGCCCTGCTGCGTGAAGCGCTGCATATCGTCAAAAGCGGTATTGCCAGCGCCGAGGTGGTAGACCAGGTGATGCGTGCGTCGCTGGGCCGCCGTTACGCGATGGTCGGCCCGCTGGAAGCGGCGGACATGACCGGGCTTGCTACCGTGCAGGATATTTGTCGCCATCTGCTTCCAACACTCGCCACCGGCAGCGACATGATGTCGCTGGTCGCCGACAAGGTTGCTCGCGGTGAAACCGGTTTACGCAGTGGTCAGGGGTTTTATCACTGGGATGATTCGCGCAAGGAATACATCCAGCAACGCAGAGAGCATCAGCTGCGTTTTGCCCTGAAACCGTAACTTCTCTTTCTGTACCCCACTATAACAATGATATTGAGGAGTCATGATGAGTGTATTAATCGCCCTGGCCGCGCTGGGCCTGCTGATGCTGGCAGCCTATCGCGGATACAGCGTCATCCTGTTTGCCCCCATCGCGGCATTAGGTGCTGTTTTGCTGACTGAACCCAGCGCCGTAGGTCCTGCCTTTACCGGCCTGTTTATGGAAAAAATGGTCGGTTTTGTGAAGCTGTACTTCCCGGTGTTCTTACTGGGTGCAGTGTTTGGCAAGTTAATCGAATTATCCGGTTTTTCCCGTTCAATCGTCGCCGCCGCTATCAATATCCTAGGACGGCGTCACGCCATTCCGGTGATCGTGCTGGTGTGCGCGCTGCTGACTTACGGCGGTGTGTCACTGTTTGTGGTCGCGTTTGCGGTGTATCCGTTTGCCGCTGAGCTGTTCCGTCAGAGCAACATTCCGAAGCGACTGATCCCGGCAACCGTAGCGCTGGGCGCCTTCTCTTTCACCATGGATGCACTGCCCGGTACACCGCAGATCCAGAACATTATCCCGACCAGCTTCTTTGGCACCAACGCCTGGGCCGCGCCCTGGCTGGGGCTGATAGGCTCGCTGTTTATTATCTTTGTCGGCCTGATTTACCTTGAGCGTCAGCGCCGAAAAGCGCAGGCAAAGAACGAGGGCTATGGCACCGAACTGCTTAACGAACCGGAAACGCCGGATAATATTAATCTGCCAAACCCGATTATTGCGATTTCGCCGCTGATTCTGGTGGGGGTGTTTAACCTGTTATTCACCCGCTGGATCCCGGTGTTTTATGGATCAACACATCAACTTGAGTTGCCGGGTCTTGCCAAACCGATAACCACAGAAGTCGGCAAAATTACCGCTATCTGGGCAGTGGAAGCCGCGCTGATTGCCGGGATCCTGCTGGTGGTGATTTTTGGTTTTCGCAATATAAAAGGTCGCCTGGCGGAAGGCAGCCGAACGGCGGTGGGCGGTGCGATCCTCGCGGCAATGAATACCGCTTCAGAATACGGTTTTGGCGCAGTGATCGCCGCGTTGCCGGGCTTCCTGGTGCTGTCAAAAGCGCTGGCGGCCATTCCCGACCCGTTGCTCAACGAAGCCATCAGCATCACCACTCTGGCCGGGATCACCGGTTCAGCATCCGGCGGGATGAGTATTGCACTCGCGGCAATGTCCGACACCTTTATCGCCGCCGCCCATGCCGCCAACATTCCACTGGAAGTCTTTCACCGCGTGGCCTCGATGGCCAGTGGTGGCATGGATACTCTGCCGCATAACGGCGCGGTTATCACGCTGCTGGCCATCACCGGTCTCAGCCACCGTCAGGCGTACGGCGGGATCTTCGCCATTACCGTGATCAAAAGTCTGGCCGTTCTGTTTGTGATCGGCGTCTTCTACACCACCGGCATTGTTTAAGGAGAATCATCATGAACTTAACGGGAAAAGTGGCCCTGGTTACCGGCTCTACCAGCGGCATTGGATTAGGTATTGCGCAGGTGCTGGCGAAAGCTGGCGCCACACTGATTCTTAACGGCTTTGGTGATGCTGAGGCGGCAAAAGATGCCGTGGCGAAGTATGGCAAAACACCGGGGTATCATGGGGCGGATCTCAGCGATGCAGCGCAAATTACCGAGATGATGCGCTACGCCGACAGCGAGCTCGGCGGCGTGGATATTCTGGTCAATAACGCCGGGATCCAGCATGTTTCACCGCTGGAGACGTTCCCGGTCGATAAATGGAATGCGATCATCGCGATTAATCTGTCCTCCGTTTTTCACACTACCCGTCTGGCGCTGCCCGGCATGCGTCAGCGCAACTGGGGCCGCATCATTAATATTGCCTCGGTGCATGGGCTGGTGGCGTCAAAAGAAAAATCGGCCTATGTCGCGGCTAAACACGGCGTGGTGGGGCTAACCAAGACTACTGCGCTGGAGACGGCGCAGACCGGCATAACCTGCAACGCGCTGTGTCCCGGCTGGGTACTGACGCCGCTGGTACAGCAGCAGATCGACAAGCGCATTGCCGAGGGTACCGCGCCGGATGTCGCGCGCGATGCTCTGCTCGCGGAGAAGCAGCCGTCACGTGAGTTTGTCACCCCGGAGCAACTGGGAGAACTGGCGCTGTTCTTATGTTCAGACGGTGCAGCGCAGGTGCGCGGTGTGGCGTGGAATATGGACGGCGGTTGGGTGGCGCAGTAAGTTTTATCAGCCGGATGCGCGTTCGCATCCGGCACACCATCGTTAAGACTTCAGCTGGTAATCCAGCGTAATTTCCGCGTTCAGAACCTGCGACACCGGACATCCGGCTTTCGCTTTCTGGATAATACCGTCAAAGGTTGCGGCATCAATGCCGGGCACGGAAACGTCACTGTGCAGCGCCACTTTGGTGATGGCAAAACCCGCATCCACCTTATCCAGAGAAACATCAGCAGTGGTATCAATGGCGTCTGGCGTGAAGCCCGCCTCACCCAGCATTAACGAAAGCGCCATCGAGAAGCATGCCGCATGAGCCGCGCCAATCAACTCTTCAGGATTGGTGCCCTTCGCCCCTTCAAATCGCGTATTAAACCCATACGGCTGCTGGTTCAACACGCCACTTTCGGTCGACACGGTCCCTTTACCGCGTTTAATGTCGCCTTCCCAGTGTGCCTGACCTTTCTTATGGATAGTCATTACCGCTCTCCTGTGTTGTCGTCGGAACAACAAGTATAGGACGCTGAGGGAAACGCATAACGCATATTGGATAGTTCTGTATTAACTGCTTAAGCATTGACCTTTCAGATGAAATGACCGACCATCCAGAGAGCCGTTAGTGAAGACATCGGCTGTTAATCAGGTTGTATTTCGTCCGCGCTTACGCGGGCTCGCCCTTGAAACCAGTAACAGGATTAAGGAGTTAGAATGAAATCGAACCGTCAGGCCCGTCATATTCTTGGACTGGACCACAAAATCTCCAATCAACGTAAAGCCGTGACCGAAGGCGACAAAACCAGCGTGGTCAATAATCCTACCGGAAGAAAACGCCGCGCTGACGCGAAGTAGTTCTCCGTACGCCATACTGAATAACGATGACCGACACCATTGCCACCGCAGTGGTGTTTTTGCTTATAAAACCCCTTAACCCATTCACAATGCTTTATACTTCGGCCGTTTCCCTGGCGGAAGGCAACCTACGATCATAAACAGTGCCAGGGAGGGTTATTCAAAAAAGAGTGAGTGACATGGAAAACGAAACTAACAAACTGCGTTCCCTTTACATCCCTTACGCTGGCCCGGTACTGCTGGAATTTCCCTTACTGAACAAAGGGAGTGCTTTCAGTGTGGAAGAACGCCGTAACTTCAACCTGCTGGGGTTACTGCCGGAAGTGGTCGAGACGATTGAAGAGCAGGCCGAACGCGCCTGGATCCAATATCAGGGATTCAAAACGGAAATCGACAAACATATCTACCTGCGCAACATCCAGGATACCAACGAAACCCTGTTTTACCGACTGGTGCAAAATCATCTTGATGAGATGATGCCGGTTATCTATACCCCGACGGTGGGTGCTGCCTGTGAGCGTTTCTCCGAGATCTACCGTCGCGCGCGCGGCGTGTTTATCTCCTATCAGAACCGCCATAACATGGACGATATCCTGCAAAACGTCCCGAATCACAATATCAAAGTCATTGTCGTGACCGACGGTGAACGAATTCTGGGTCTTGGCGACCAGGGGATCGGCGGGATGGGTATTCCTATCGGCAAACTGTCGCTGTACACCGCCTGTGGCGGTATCAGCCCGGCCTACACCCTGCCGGTGGTGCTGGATGTCGGTACCAACAATCAGCAGTTGCTGAACGATCCGCTGTATATGGGGTGGCGTCACCCGCGCATCACCGACGATGAGTACTACGAATTTGTTGATGAGTTCATCCAGGCTGTGAAACATCGCTGGCCGGAAGTGCTGCTGCAGTTTGAAGACTTCGCGCAGAAAAATGCCATGCCGTTGCTGACCCGCTATCGCGATGAAATTTGCTCGTTTAATGACGACATTCAGGGCACGGCGGCGGTTACCGTCGGGACCCTGATTGCGGCCAGCCGCGCGGCGGGCAGCCAGTTGAGCGAACAAAAAATTGTCTTCCTCGGTGCAGGCTCCGCCGGTTGTGGGATCGCCGAGCAGATCATCGCGCAAATTCAGCGTGAAGGATTAAGTGAAGAAGCCGCGCGTCAGCGCGTATTTATGGTCGACCGCTTTGGCCTGCTAACCGACAAAATGCCTAACCTGCTGTCGTTCCAGACCAAACTGGTGCAAAAACGCGAAAACCTGCAGCACTGGGATACGCAGGAAGATGTGCTGTCTCTGCTCGACGTGGTTCGCAACGTTAAGCCGGACATTCTGATCGGTGTTTCTGGCCAGACGGGCCTGTTTACCGAAGAAATTATTCGTGAGATGCACAAGCACTGTCCGCGCCCAATCGTCATGCCGCTGTCTAACCCGACGTCGCGCGTGGAAGCCACGCCGCAGGATATTATTGCCTGGACTGAAGGCAATGCGCTGGTGGCCACCGGTAGCCCGTTCGCCCCGGTCGCCTGGAAAGATAAAATCTACCCGATTGCCCAGTGTAACAACGCCTATATTTTCCCGGGTATCGGCCTTGGCGTAATCGCCTCAGGCGCCAGGCGCATCACCGATGAAATGCTGATGTCAGCCAGCGAAACGCTGGCACAGTATTCACCGCTGGTGCTGAACGGCGAAGGGCTGGTATTGCCGGAACTGAAAGATATTCAGACCGTTTCCCGCGCCATTGCCTTTGCCGTCGGTAAAATGGCCCAGCAGCAAGGTATGGCGGTGAAAACCTCCGCCGAAGCCCTGCAGCAGGCGATTGACGAGAATTTCTGGCAAGCAGAATATCGTGACTACCGTCGTACCTCTATCTGACGGTTTACCCGGCGGCGCCCTGCCGCCGGGTGTTCAACACTTGCACAATCCAGCCGCTTGCGATTACACTTTCACCATCGATTAACATTCGGGAAAAACTAAGGAGGATACTTATGCTGTACTGTGAACGTTTGATCGTTTCACATGCTTTTGGCGATCGCCAGTGCTCAAGCGTTATCGGTATCGTGCTGCGATAACTTCTGCTTGAGCGAAGCTAACTTCTAAATCCCCTTCTCTCGGGCTTACCGGGTTATCGTCAGCGATGTTTGACGAGGCGTTTTTACGTCTGTAACTCTTGAGTAAGCAACAATGAGCACATTACTAACCGCACAATCCTTACACGTTGATACGGCATTCGGTACGCTATTCGACGATCTCACTTTTACCCTGAAAAAAGGCGACCGCATTGGGCTTATCGGCTACAACGGCTGTGGCAAAAGCACGCTGTTAAAGCTGCTCGATGGCACGATTTCTCCCACCAGCGGATCCATCGCCCAGGCACATCACTGTCACCTGGCTCGCGTAGAGCAACATTTACCGGATGACATCCTGCCGCTAACGCTCCAGGACGCCGTACTGGCGCAACTTCCCGAGCATGAACGCGCGGGTCAGCAATGGCGGGTTGAGTCGCTGCTCGCTGAAATGGGTTTTACGCCGGAGAATTTGCACCTCACCGCACAAACGCTGAGCGGCGGACAGCACACACGTCTGCTGTTGGCTCGGGCGCTGATGCGCAATCCCGATCTGTTGCTGTTGGATGAACCGGGTAACCATCTGGATTTGCCCACATTGCTGTGGCTGGAGCAGTTTTTGCAGCGCTGGCCCGGCAGTTTTGTGGTGGTGTCTCACGACCCGCAGTTGCTGGATGCGGTGACGCACGGAACGTGGATCCTGCGCGATCGCACGCTGCATGCGTTTGATCTTCCCTGTAGCGAAGCGCGTCAGGCGCTGGTGGACAGAGATGCCAGCGATGCCCTGCGCCATAAGGCAGAGCAAAAGGAAATCGATCGCATCACCGCCAGCGCCAAACGGCTGGCTATCTGGGGACGGGTCTACGACAACGAAGATTTGTCCCGCAAGGCCAAGCAGATGGAGAAACAGCTGCTGCGCCTGAAGGATGACCAGACGGACGTCACCGCGGGAAGTCAGTGGTCACTAACATTGCACGGTGATGCCCTGCGTGCCGACCGTTTGCTGGAAATGACGGACCTCTCCGTTTCTCCGGCAGCAGATGCGGCAACGCTGTTTTCCATTGCGGGCATTCGCATCAAAAGCGGCGATCGCGTGGCGATTGTCGGGCGTAACGGCTGTGGAAAATCATCGCTATTAAAGCGTATCTGGCAGCAATATCAGACGCAAATGACCTCGACATCGCTGGTGCTGCACCCGCGGGTGACGCTGGGGTATTACGACCAGTCGCTCAACCAGCTTGCGGATGACGATTCGTTGTTTGATGCCCTCGAGCCATTTGCCCCGCAGCCGGACGTGCGCAAGATGGCGCTGATTAGCGCGGGTTTTCCGTGGATCCGCCACGCACAACGGGTCAGCACCTTAAGCGGCGGCGAGCGTTCGCGCCTGCTGTTTATTGGGCTGACGCTGGCGCGCTATAGCCTGCTGATGCTTGATGAGCCGACCAACCATCTGGATATGGAAGGCAAAGAGGCGTTGGCGCACACGCTGCAACACTTCAGCGGCGGCGTGCTGCTGGTCAGTCATGACCGTCAGCTTATCCGCCAAAGCTGTAATCGCTTTTGGTTTATCGACAATGGCGAACTTAGCGAATGGCACGACCTGGAAGCGATTAACGCCCGCATTCAGGAAACCGCCGGTGAGCTAGCGGCGAGCAAAACGGTGGCAGAGGTTGTTTCTGATCCGCATCGTCATGGCGACGAAATACTGGAGAAACTTCTCGAGCTGGAGCAGCGGCTGTCTGATGACCTGGCACGCAAAACCAAACATCAAAAACCGCAGTTGCAGGCACAATGGCGCAAGGAGATTGAGCATCTGAATTCACTACTGGAGTAAAACGGTTGCCGGATGGCGGCGTAACGCCGCCATCCGGCGAATCTTGCGTACCCCTTTCCATTTATCCTCCTACCCGCTTTTCCTTTTACCGCACTCGCTGCACACTTTGGCAAAATTCGGCGATTAATGTTGCGCTCAGCGGAACATTAATGATAGTGTTCCTCTTGAGGGAACAAGGACGGTATGGATGATCATGAACTTCAGACATAAAGGGTTGCGCGACTTGTTTCTTCATGGGCGAACATCAGGCGTGACGGCGAAGCATGTTCGGCGATTGCGGCACCGACTTGCCGTTATTGATGCAGCAAGCCATGTAACAGATATCAATATGCCCGGTTATAAACTGCATGCGTTAACGGGCGATCGTGACGGCATTTGGTCGATTTCTGTTTCAGGCAACTGGCGGATTACGTTTGAATTCGTCAATGGCGATGCATACATTCTGGATTACGAGGACTATCATTGATGAAAATGGCTAATCATCCCCGTCCGGGGGATATTATTCAGGAAGCGCTGGATGAGTTAAACGTCAGTTTGCGCGAATTTGCCAGAGCAATGGAAATTGCCCCCTCAACCGCGAGCCGACTGTTAACGGGCAAGGCAGCATTAACCCCGGAAATGGCGATCAAACTTTCAGTGGTGATCGGCAGTTCGCCCGAAATGTGGCTGAATCTGCAGAATGCCTGGAGTCTGGCAGAAGCGCAAAAAAGCGTGGATATCTCACGTCTGCGCAAACTGGTAGCACAGTAACGGGTATTGTAGGCCGAATAAGCTTACGCCATCCGGCAGGTCTTAATGGGCAAAAAAATGGCGCTACCGATGTAGCGCCATTTTTATCAGCAGAACGTCAATGGGTTATTGCAGCCCTTGCTCGTTCTCTTTTTTGGCTTCGGCTTTTTCGACTTCGCGATACCAGCGTGGGTGATGCTTCTTCGCCCAGCGGCGGCTGACTTTCCCTTCGACCATGCCTTTAATCGATCCTTTCACCCAAAATGCCATGTACATATGGATGAGGATGGCGTGCATCAAAATAATGCCTGCCGCAGCGTGGATCAGCAGGCTGTAACGCACAACCTGCATTGGGAAGAACTGCGCAAAGTACGGACGCCAGATAATCACCCCGGTAATCAACAGCACAAAAATCATGCTCATGATCGACCAGAACATCATTTTTTGTCCGGCGTTGTACTTACCGACGTCCGCTACCTTGTGTTCATTACCCTTCAGCACTTCCACAATGTTTTTCAGCCACGGAATATCTTTCTTATCTGGGATGTTGTGGTGCACAAAGCGCACAAACATAAACATCAGCGCGACGAAAATCAGCAGTCCGAAGAACGGGTGCAAAATACGCCCCATCTGCGGTGTACCGAAGGTCTGCGTCAGCCATTGCAGCGTCGGGAAGAAAAACGAAATCCCCGACAGCGACACCAGAAAGAAGCAGATCACCACCGTCCAGTGACAGGCGCGATCGATAAACTTCGTGCGCACAATCATTTTCGACTTACTCATGATGATCCTCCTCGTCGTCGTCCACTTCCTTGTTCGGGCCAATACCAATGTAGTGGTAAATCAGCCCGGCGAAGGTGGCGATAAATCCGGCGGCGGCCAGCGGTTTCAGCGCCCCTTTCCACAGATTGATAGACGTATCTATCTGCGGATCTTTTGGCAAACCGTGGTACAACTCCGGCTGGTTGGCGTGATGCAGGACGTACATAACGTGCGTTCCACCCACACCCTGCGGGTTGTAGACACCGGCATGTTCGTAGCCGCGCGATTTCAGTTTCTCCACGCGCTGCTCGGCCATTTCCAGCATCTCTTGCTTAGTGCCGAAATGTATCGCCCCGGTCGGACACGTTTTCACGCAGGCAGGTTCCTGCCCGACGCTCACGCGATCCACACACAGCGTACATTTATACACGCGGTTATCCTCTTTATTGAGGCGCGGAATATTAAATGGACACCCGGCAATACAATAACCGCAGCCAATGCAATGCTCAGACTGGAAATCGACAATCCCGTTGGCGTACTGGATGATGGCTCCGGCAGACGGGCACGCCTTCAGGCAGCCCGGATCTTCACAGTGCATACAGCCGTCTTTACGAATCAGCCATTCCAGCTTGCCATTCTGTTCGGTTTCGGTAAAACGCATCACCGTCCAGGATTTGGCGCTGAGATCGGCCGGGTTGTCGTACACCCCGACGCAATGGCCGACTTCATCACGGATATCGTTCCACTCTGAACACGCCACCTGACAGGCCTTACAGCCAATACAGGTGGAAACGTCGATCAGCTTCGCGACTTCTGCTTTGTAATCACGTGCCTGAGGAGGCGGCGTGATGGAGTTGGTAGCGGACCTTTTGATGATGTCCTGCGTTTCCATAGACATATGATCGCCTCCCTTACGCCTTCTCGATGTTAACTAAAAACGCTTTGTATTCCGGCGTTTGCGAGTTTGCATCACCGACATTTGGCGTCAGGGTGTTGGCGATAAAGCCTTTACGCGCGACTCCTTCAAAGCCCCAGTGAATCGGGATCCCCACCGTCTCTACCTGCTGACCGTTGACGTTCAGCGAGCGCAGACGACGCGTCACCACCGCAACCGCACGAATGAACCCGCGCTTGCTGCTGACTTTCACGTGATCGCCGTTGGCAATCCCTTTCGCCGCCGCCAGCGTTTCGCTGATTTCCACAAACTGCTCTGGCTGGGCAATCGCATTCAACAACGCGTGCTTGGTCCAGGTGTGGAAATGTTCGGTCAGACGATAGGTCGTACCAACATATGGGAAGTCATTCTTGTTCCCCATACGTAACGCATCCGCTTCGTACAGACGTGCTGCCGGGTTAGAGATGACGTTCGGGTGCAGCGGGTTGGTGCCCAGCGGCGTTTCCATCGGCTCGTAGTGTTCCGGGAACGGCCCTTCCGCCAGCTTGTCGATGGCGAACAGACGACCCAGACCTTCCGGTTGCATGATAAACGGATTGGTCGCGCTGCCCGGCGGTGCGTTGTTGAAGTCCGGGATATCGTTACCCGTCCATTTCGTTCCGTTCCACTTGATCAGCATGCGCTTCGGATCCCACGGTTTACCCTGCGGATCGACCGATGCGCGGTTATACAGCACGCGGCGGTTCAGTGGCCATGCCCAGGCCCAACCCAGCGTATTCCCCAGTCCCGACGGATCAGAGTTATCGCGGTTAGCCATCTGGTTGCCCTGTTCGGTCCAGCTACCGGTGTAAATCCAGCAGGAGGATGCCGTGGTACCGTCATCACGCAGCAGCGCAAAGCTGTTCAGCAACTGGCCTTTCTTCGCCACCAGCACGCCGTTGGCATCATAGAGATCTTCCAGCGCATAGCCGTTATTCTCTTTCGCCACTTCTTCTGAATGCGGTTCGTCCGGCTGCTTGTAGCTCCAGCTCATTTTCAGTACCGGTTCTACGCCTTTACCGCCTTCGGTGCGATACATATTGCGCAGACGATGGTAAATACCGGCCAAAATTTCGCCGTCATTGCGCGCTTCGCCCGGTGCATCCTGACCTTTCCAGTGCCACTGCAGCCAGCGTCCGGAGTTGGCAATCGAGCCGTCCTCTTCCGCAAAGCAGGTTGATGGCAGACGGAATACTTCAGTCTGGATAGTCGATGGATCGACATCGTTCGATTCGCCGTGGTTTTGCCAGAACGTGGAGGTTTCGGTCACCAGCGGATCGATAACCACCAGATACTTCAGCTTGCTCAGAGACTGCACCACTTTGTTTTTGTCCGGGAAGGACGCAACCGGGTTAAAGCCCTGACAGATGTAGCCGGTGACTTTCCCGCTATCCATCATGTTGAAGTATTTAATGACGTCGTAGGACTGATCCCACTTCGGCAGCCAGTTAAAGCCCCAGTCGTTGTCTTTCTGCGCCGCATCGCCGTAGAAAGATTTCATCAGGCTAACGAAGAACTTAGGATAGTTACCCCAGTAGTTCACCTGATCGGCCAGCGTGGCTTTTGGCGTATTCGCTGCCAGATACGTTTGCAGATCGGTCTGTTTCTCCGACGGCAGCGTCAGGTAGCCCGGCAGGCTGGTCGACAGCAGACCTAAGTCGGTTAACCCCTGAATGTTGGAGTGACCGCGCAAGGCATTCACACCGCCACCGGCCATCCCCATGTTACCGAGCAGCAACTGGATCATCGCCATGGTACGGATGTTCTGCGCGCCGACGGTATGCTGAGTCCAGCCCAGTGCGTACAGGAAGGTGGTGGTACGGTCGGCCGCGCTGGTGGAGGCCAGCACTTCGCACACTTTCAGGAAGTCGGCTTTTGGCGTACCGCAGATGTTTTCCACCACGTCCGGCGTATAGCGGGAAACGTGCTGTTTCAGCAAGTTCCAGACACAACGCGGATGGGACAGCGTTTCATCGCGTTTGGCGTAGCCGTTTTCATCGAACTGGTAGTTCCACGACGATTTATCGTATTGACGTTTTTCTGCGTCGTAGCCGCTGAACAGACCGTCTTCAAAAGCAAAATCATCCCGCACCAGCAAGCTGGCGTTAGTGTAGTGCTTAACGTATTCAGCGTTAATTTTGTTGTTTTCAATCAGGTACAGCAGCACACCGGCAAGGAACGTAATGTCCGTACCGGAACGAATCGGCGCGTAAATGTCCGCGACGGAGGCTGTACGTGTAAAACGGGGATCGACAACAATCAGCGTGGCATCATTGTTGTTCTTGGCTTCCATCGCCCAGCGGAATCCCACCGGATGCGCTTCAGCGGCGTTACCGCCCATCACCATCACGACGTTAGCGTTTTTGATATCAACCCAGTGGTTGGTCATTGCACCGCGACCAAATGTTGGAGCAAGACTTGCTACCGTTGGTCCGTGTCAGACGCGCGCCTGGTTGTCTACCGCCAGCATGCCGAGTGAGCGCACAAATTTTTGCGTCAGCATGCCGGTTTCATTACTTGCCGCAGATGCGCACAGCATCCCGGTTGAAAGCCAGCGGTTTACCGTTACGCCCTGCTCGTTCTTCTCAATGAAGTTGGCGTCACGGTCGGCTTTCATTAATTTTGCAATGCGGGTGAATGCTTCATCCCAGCTAATGCGCTGCCATTTATCGGAACCCGGAGCGCGATATTCAGGATAACGTAAACGGTTTTCACTGTGTACGTAGTCCAGTAATCCTGCGCCCTTCGGACATAATGCCCCACGGCTCACCGGATGATCCGGATCCCCCTCGATATGGTAAATCGATTCTTTGGCATTTTTTGCTCCATCACCCAGGCTATACATTAATAGCCCGCAACCTACGGAACAGTATGTGCAGGTGTTTCGGATCTCTTTCGCGCGTATCAGCTTGTAATTTCGCGCCTGAGCCAGAGCCATCTTGGGTGCAAAACCCAGTGCGGCTACTGTTGTTCCCGCCATACCGCCCGCGCAGATTTTAAAGAATTGTCTGCGGCTGACGTCCATTGCTTTCCTCTTTTTTGCAGGGATGCGTACACTGGCACCTTCTCGTTGCACTAAAGCGGCAGCTTGAAAGGTGATGTGTACAACTTCGCGACGAAACTAACAGCTATATCCATAAATTTTTTGCGTCAAATCAATAACGAAACGGTTCCGCTACTAAATAGTGCAGTTTGTTTAACCCTCATACCCACAAGGGGTTAGCCAAAAGCTAATTCGTTAGCGTGCTACGCCCCAAAAGTGCTATACATTTCAGCTCCATTTTTTTGCCAGTACTATGGACAGACAAATCGAATGACAAAACAAAAAGCAACGTTGATTGGGCTTATCGCCATCATACTCTGGAGCACCATGGTTGGGCTTATCCGTGGTGTTAGCGAAGGACTGGGGCCTGCGGGCGGCGCTGCCATGATCTTTTCTTTAAGCGGTCTGCTACTAATATTCACCGCTGGCTTCCCGAATATCCGTAAGTTTCCCGTTCGCTATTTAATCGCCGGCAGCGTACTGTTCGTTAGCTATGAAATATGTTTAGCGTTAGCGCTGGGCTATGCCGCCACCCGCCACCAGGCGATTGAGGTCGGTATGGTTAATTATCTCTGGCCCAGCCTGACCATATTGTTTGCGATATTATTTAATGGTCAAAAAACAACCTGGCTGGTTATCCCCGGATTAATCGTGGCATTGACCGGCGTTTGCTGGGTATTAGGTGGAGATAATGGACTTAACCTAAGTGAAATTATCAGCAACGTTGCCAGTAGCCCGCTCAGTTATTTTCTCGCTTTTCTTGGCGCATTTATCTGGGCGACCTATTGCACGGTGACCAATAAATATGCAAAAGGCTTTAACGGCATCACCGTGTTCGTTTTACTGACGGCCACCAGTTTGTGGATTTATTATTTTATTACGCCACAACCTGAGATGGTGTTCAGCACACCGGTGACCATTAAACTGTTTACCGCCGCATTAACCTTAGGATTTGCCTATGCAGCGTGGAATATCGGTATCCTGCACGGGAACGTCACGGTTATGGCCGTTGGCTCTTATTTCACACCGGTCCTCTCTTCAGCACTTGCCGCCGTGCTGCTGAGCGCCCCGCTGTCATTTTCGTTCTGGCAAGGTGCACTGATGGTCTGCGCCGGCTCGTTGCTGTGCTGGCTGGCAACACGCCGCGCCTGAATGATTAGCCGGGTTTGAGCATAAAATCAAAACCCGGCTACACTGGAGTCAAATTAATGGCGAAATGTTGCCCATTTTACTTGCGTTTTATGTTTTATTTTGTTTAATTAAATGTTAAATATCTGGTAATTGATTAACCACCGAAAATATTGCGTGGTTATCTATAACCCTCCGAATGCATATATTATACAAGCGAAATTAACGCTAATTAAACCATAGACACCACAATAGTCCCCTACGTAAATATACCCATCCAGATAAGTTACCTATTACGACTAATACAATCAGTTGTATTAAGTAGATCTAGATCACACAACTTCAAATATTCTGCAATAATATGAAACTTATTATTGAACTCATACCACAAGGTCATTTAAAAATAGTTCGCCATTGACGAACCCCTTCGTTTAGCAATGGTTTAGGAATCACACCAAGAAGAAAATTATAAGGATTATTAAGAATGAAACTTAAATTAGTTGCAGTGGCAGTGACTTCCCTGTTGGCAGCAGGTGCGGTAAACGCAGCTGAGGTATATAACAAAGACGGCAACAAACTGGATCTGTACGGTAAAGTTCACGCTCAGCATCACTTCTCTGACGACACCAGCAGCGATGGCGACAAAACTTACGCACGTATGGGCTTCAAAGGCGAAACCCAGATCAACGACCAGCTGGTTGGTTATGGCCAGTGGGAATATGAATTCAAAGGTAACCGTTCTGAAGATCAGGGCGCCGAAGCAGACAAAACCCGTCTGGCATTCGCTGGCCTGAAATTCGCTGAATACGGTTCTTTCGACTACGGCCGTAACTACGGCGTAGCCTACGACATCGGCGCATGGACCGACGTTCTGCCTGAGTTCGGCGGTGATACCTGGACCCAGACTGACGTGTTCATGACCCAGCGT
Organism: Citrobacter sp. C348; assembly: GCF_047467975.1. NCBI lineage: Bacteria > Pseudomonadati > Pseudomonadota > Gammaproteobacteria > Enterobacterales > Enterobacteriaceae > Citrobacter > Citrobacter sp. C348. The sequence continues at coordinate 199,411 of NZ_JASJUJ010000008.1, forward strand.
GCTACCGGCGTTGCAACCTACCGTAACACCGACTTCTTCGGTCTGGTTGAAGGTCTGAACTTTGCTGCTCAGTATCAGGGCAAAAACGATCGCAGCACAGACATTGAAGCAAATGGCGACGGTTTCGGTCTGTCTACTACTTATGAATACGAAGGCTTCGGCATCGGTGCAACCTATGCGAAATCTGACCGTACTGATGACCAGATGCGTAATGGCAATAACGAATTCTACGCTTCCGGTAAAAACGCAGAAGTATGGGCTGCTGGCCTGAAATATGATGCGAACAACATCTACCTGGCAACCACCTACTCTGAAACTCGTAACATGACCACGTTCGGTAAAGTTGACGGTATCGCTAACAAAGCTCAGAACTTTGAAGCTGTTGCTCAGTACCAGTTCGACTTCGGTCTGCGTCCGTCCATCGCTTACCTGAAATCCAAAGGTAAAGATCTGGGTGTTTACGGCGACCAGGACCTGGTTGAATACGTAGATCTGGGTGCGACCTACTACTTCAACAAAAACATGTCCACCTTCGTTGATTACAAAATCAACCTGCTGGACGACAACAAATTCACTTCTGACGCACGTGTTAGCACTGACAACATCGTGGCAGTTGGTCTGAACTACCAGTTCTAATTTTGTTGTAAGTGAAATACAAAGCCAGTCCATCCAGGGCTGGCTTTTTCTCTTGAAGTAGACTCGGTCATAAGGAGTATGCCGTGCAGACGTTCACAGGTCGTTGTCTTTGCGGACAAAGTCATTTTACCGTTAACGTCGACATGCTTGATGTCTATGCCTGCCACTGCACGCTGTGCCAGAAGTGGTCTGGTGGCATCGCCATGTACCTGGAAGCCAGCGGTCATCCGCTGATGTCACCAGAATCTGCGGAGCCTTCGCACTTTCCTTCTTCAAATCGTGGTGAACGTTTCTTCTGTTCCGGTTGCGGATGCCCGCTGTGGTTTACGCTGACCGACAGCGAACGCTACTTTATTCCGTGGACATTGCTGGAACTGAACGAAGTAGACCGCCGCCGCCTGATTTTAGCGGCAGAGATCTACACTGAAACACAGCCTGCGTTCTGGCGACTGACGGGGCAATATGCTCGACTGAGTGGAAAGGAAGTCGAAGAGATGGATTACCCCTGCCATTTAGCCCACTAGTTATTGCTGTTTCACTTTTGCCAGACTGAACCACATTCCTACCGCCAGGACGATCAGCATGCTGCCCGCGCTGCTCAATGCCACGCTATGCGACCAGGTAAAGGCGTCTCTGGCGGCCGTCAACAGCGCCTCACTGAGTGAGGGCGGAAGCGAGTGCGCCAGCTGTACCGCTTCCCCCATCGATGATGAGGCGCGCTCAAGCTCCTGTGGGTTAAGTCCTGCAGGCGGCAGAATTGACGCGGAAAAACTGCGGCTCAGCAGTAAACCGAAAATCGCGATCCCCAGACCCGCACCCAACTCGTAGGCCATGGTTTCGATAGCCCCAGCAGCGGCGGCTTTTTCTGCGGGCGCTGCCGCCATAATGGCCGCCGTGGAGGCTAACAGCGCGCTGGCGGCACTGAAGCCCAACAGGGCCATTAATATCCAGGCCTGGATCTGCTGGGTGCTAAAATCGGTCATCGCCAGCCCGTAGAAGCTGACGGCGCTCAGCGCCATGCCTGCGGTAGCCACACAGCGTAGTCCCAGACGCGACACCAGCATCCCGGCAATCGGTCCGCTGAATCCGCTCGCCAGCATCACCGGCAGCATAAACAGACCCGCCTGATACGGGGTTAATCCGTGCACAAACTGCAGCTCCTGAGCCATTAATAGTTCAAAGCCCACCAGGGTTATCATCGCGGTCATTGCCATCACCACGCCGCTTAAAATAATGCGATGGGTAAACAGTCGCATATCGATCATCGGGCGCGATGCAGCAAGCTGGATGCGCACGAACTGCCCCAGCAACAAACCACCTACCAACAGCGTCAGCACAATCACGCCCGTCGCGATGTGTCCCTTCAGCGCCGTTTTCGCGCTATACACCAGCAGCAGAATGGCGACAATCAGCATAATCGCATGACCGAAATTTAATGACTGATCGCGACGACCGGTTTGGCGCGGAACGTAACGCGCGGTCAATGCCATCACCACTAACACAATCGGCACATTGATTAAGAATACAGAACCCCAATAGAAGTGCTCCAGCAGCATACCGCCAACCAGCGGACCAAATGCTGCCCCGCCGGAACCGACCGCCGCCCAGACGCCAAGCGCCATATTACGGTGGCGCTGTTCAGCAAAGGTCGCACGAATACCGGCCAGCGTCGCCGGGACGATCATTGCCGCACCAATTGCCAACACGGCGCGCGTGGCGATAAGCCATCCGGCGGTATGTGCAAAGGCTGCAGCCAGCGAGGCCAGACCAAACAGGCCTCCGCCCAGCAGCAGCAGGCGTTTAAAGCCAATGCGATCGCCCAGTGCCCCCATCGGCAGCACCATCCCTGCCATCACCAGGGAATAAATATCAATGATCCACAGCAGCTCGTTACCACTGGCACCCAGCGTCATACTCAGCGTGGGCGCGGCAACGTGCAGCACCGTTGCATCAATCGCAACAGGGATGTAGACCAGCACAATAATCACTAACGTTAACCACTGACGAAACATAAAACTCCCTACAAAACTCAAACTGGACACATGTCCAGCTTTGACGATCCTACGGAAAATTGAACATATGTCCAACTTTTTGTTAGACTGCCTTCAACACGGGTAGATGGGGGATGTATGAGCTATTTGAATCGGGATGAACGTCGGGAAGTGATCCTGCAGGCGGCCATGCGCGTCGCGCTGGAAGAAGGGTTTAGCGCCATGACGGTACGACGCATTGCCACCGAGGCGAAAGTGGCGACCGGCCAACTGCATCACCATTTCACGTCAGCCGGTGAGCTTAAGTCTCAGGCGTTTGTTCGTCTGATTCGTACCCTGCTTGATGCGGAACAGGTCAGCGAAGGTGCGACCTTCCGCGAGCAACTCCACGCTATGCTTGGCAGTGATGACGGCGGGTTTGAGCCGTACATTAAACTCTGGCGAGAAGCGCAGATCCTGGCTGACAAAGACCCCGAAATCAAAAGCGCCTACCTACTGACCATGCGCATGTGGCATGAAGAAACAACGGCGATCATTCTTCGCGGCCAGCAAGAAGGTGAGTTTTTGGCCGAACCGGATGCCGCCGACGTCGCCTGGCGCTTGATCGGTCTCGTGTGTGGCCTCGACGGTATGTATGCGCTGGGGATGTCAGAAATGGCGGATCCGGCCTTTACACGGCATCTGGATCGAATGATTCGTCTGGAGCTGTTTAGTTAATGTTATTGATACATTAACAATGTATCTTTTATATTTACAATTAGTAACACATAAGCAACGCTTAATTCTCCACTCACTCCGCACTATTGCGCTTTTTTATCTATCCTTTCATTCAATATTCTTAACGCTTTTCAATAATTTCTAATCAGGGCCAGTACGGCTCTGTATGCGTTTATTTCTTGAACGACGTGCGCATGTGAGGATAATATGTCACCTTCAAATGAGAAAAATAATCGTTATCTTTTAACCGACTGGAAACCAGAAAATGCCGCCTTTTGGGAAAATAAAGGTAAGCATATTGCCCGAAGAAACCTCTGGATATCAGTCAGTTGTCTCCTTCTTGCGTTCTGTGTCTGGATGCTATTTAGCGCCGTAGCAGTAAACTTAAATAAAATTGGTTTTAATTTCACCACCGATCAACTTTTTTTATTAACCGCATTACCGTCCCTTTCTGGTGCAATATTACGTGTCCCCTACTCCTTTATGGTGCCTATATTTGGCGGCCGCCGCTGGACGGTTTTTAGCACTGCAATTCTTGTTATCCCGTGCCTGTGGCTCGGATTTGCGGTGCAAAATACGTCTACTCCGTTTGGCGTATTTATCGTTATTGCGCTGATGTGTGGTTTTGCTGGCGCCAACTTTGCCTCCAGCATGGGCAATATCAGCTTCTTCTTCCCGAAAGCGAAGCAAGGCAGCGCGCTCGGCGTTAACGGCGGTCTCGGCAATCTGGGCGTCAGCGTGATGCAATTGATCGCCCCGCTGGTGATTTTTCTGCCTATTTTTACCTTCCTCGGCGTCCAGGGCGTGCCGCAACCTGATGGTTCGTTACTGTCATTGACCAACGCCGCCTGGATTTGGGTGCCATTGCTGCTGCTCTCCACTCTGGCAGCGGGCATCGGCATGAACGATATCGCCAGTTCCAAAGCCTCTATCGCCTCGCAGCTGCCGGTACTGAAGCGTTTTCATCTGTGGCTGTTAAGCCTGTTGTATCTCGCCACCTTCGGTTCATTTATCGGTTTTTCCGCCGGGTTTGCCATGCTGGCCAAAACCCAGTTTCCTGACGTGAATATTCTGCAACTGGCGTTCTTCGGACCGTTTATCGGCGCACTGGCGCGCTCTGCAGGCGGCGTTATCTCCGACAAGTTTGGTGGCGTACGCGTAACGTTAATCAACTTTATGTTCATGGCGCTGTTTAGCGGCCTGCTGTTCCTCACCTTGCCGGGTTCGGGGTCGGGAAACTTCACCGCCTTCTACCTGGTGTTTATGGGGCTGTTCCTGACCGCCGGTCTGGGCAGCGGCTCAACCTTCCAGATGATTGCGGTGATCTTTCGCAAAATCACCATTTACCGCGTGAAGCTGCACGGGGGTACAGAAGAACAGGCCCAGCGCGAAGCGGTAACCGACACCGCAGCGGCCCTTGGTTTTATCTCGGCCATTGGCGCAGTAGGTGGTTTCTTTATCCCGAAAGCCTTCGGCACCTCGCTGGCAATGACTGGCTCCCCGGTAGGCGCCATGAAAATATTTTTAGTGTTTTACATCGTCTGCGTGCTGGTGACCTGGCTGGTCTATGGCCGCAAATCGCAAAAAAAATAACAACTATTTGGCCTGCAGATCGTAGGCAGCGTCCATTAGGAGCAGGAGAAATGTCATGAGTAAACTGTTGGATCGCTTTCGTTACTTTAAACAAAAGGGCGATACGTTTGCCGACGGGCACGGGCAAGTCATGCACACCAATAGGGATTGGGAAGACAGCTATCGTCAGCGCTGGCAGTTCGATAAAATTGTCCGCTCGACCCACGGCGTCAACTGTACCGGCTCATGCAGCTGGAAAATCTACGTTAAAAACGGCCTGGTCACCTGGGAAACCCAGCAAACTGACTATCCGCGCACCCGCCCGGACCTGCCTAATCATGAACCCCGCGGATGCCCGCGCGGTGCCAGCTATTCCTGGTATCTTTACAGCGCCAACCGCCTGAAATACCCGCTGGTGCGTAAACGCCTGATCGAACTGTGGCGCGACGCCCTTTCCCGTCAGCCCGACCCGGTGCTGGCGTGGGAATCTATTATGCACGATCCGCAAAAGTGCCAGAGCTACAAACAGGTTCGCGGACGCGGCGGATTTATCCGTTCCAACTGGAAAGAGTTAAATCAGCTGATCGCCGCCGCCAACGTCTGGACGGTGAAAACCTACGGCCCGGATCGCGTAACCGGATTCTCCCCCATCCCCGCCATGTCGATGGTTTCCTACGCGGCGGGGACACGCTATCTCTCGCTGATTGGCGGCACCTGCCTGAGCTTCTATGACTGGTACTGCGACCTGCCTCCGGCCTCACCGATGACCTGGGGCGAGCAGACCGACGTGCCGGAATCCGCCGACTGGTATAACTCCAGCTACATCATCGCCTGGGGCTCTAACGTCCCGCAGACTCGTACACCGGATGCCCACTTCTTTACCGAAGTCCGCTACAAAGGCACCAAGACCATCGCCATTACGCCGGACTACTCGGAGGTCGCCAAACTGTGCGACCAGTGGCTGGCACCGAAGCAAGGCACCGACAGCGCGCTGGCGATGGCTATGGGCCACGTAATTCTCAAAGAATTCCACCTTGATAAGCCCAGCGACTACTTCATCAACTATTGCCGTCGTTATACTGATATGCCGATGCTGGTGCTGCTGGATGCCCGCGATGACGGCAGCTTCGAGCCAGGACGGATGATGCGAGCCTCAGATCTCGTCGACGGACTGGGTGAAAGCAACAATCCTGAATGGAAAACCGTCGCGTTCAACAGCGCCGGTGAACTGGTGGTGCCGAACGGCTCTATCGGCTTTCGCTGGGGCGAAAAAGGCAAGTGGAACCTCGAGTCGCTGGCAGACGGCACGGAAACCGAACTGTCCCTGTCATTACTCGGTCAGCATGACGAAATAGCCGGGGTGGCATTCCCCTATTTTGGCGGTAACGAAAACCCGCATTTCCGCAGCGTGAAGCAGGAGCCAGTGCTGGTGCGTAAGCTACCGGTTAAGCACCTGACCCTCGCCGACGGTCGTCGTTGCCCGGTGGTCAGCGTGTACGATTTAGTGCTGGCGAACTACGGACTCGATCGCGGACTCGATGATGACCTCGCGGCCCATGATTACAGTGAGATTAAAGCCTACACCCCGGCCTGGGGCGAACACATCACTGGTGTACCTCGTCGTCATATCGAACAAATTGCCCGTGAATTTGCCGACACCGCGCACAAAACCCATGGTCGCTCGATGATCATCCTCGGCGCGGGCGTCAACCACTGGTACCACATGGACATGAACTACCGTGGGATGATTAACATCCTGGTGTTCTGCGGCTGTGTTGGTCAGAGCGGCGGCGGCTGGGCGCACTATGTCGGGCAGGAAAAACTACGTCCACAAACCGGCTGGCTGCCGCTGGCCTTTGCACTGGACTGGAATCGTCCCCCGCGTCAGATGAACAGCACCTCGTTTTTCTACAACCACTCCAGCCAGTGGCGCTATGAAAAAGTGACCGCTCAGGAGCTGCTCTCTCCGCTGGCGGACGCGTCGAAATTTACCGGGCATCTGATTGATTTCAACGTCCGCGCCGAGCGTATGGGCTGGCTGCCTTCTGCCCCACAGCTCAACCTCAACCCATTAACCGTTAAAGCCCGAGCGGAACAGGCGGGATTATCTCCAGCGGAATACACCGCGCAGGCGCTGAAGTCCGGTGATATCCGCATGGCCTGTGAGCAACCGGACAACGGCAGTAACCACCCGCGTAACCTGTTTGTCTGGCGTTCGAACCTGCTTGGCTCCTCCGGCAAAGGGCATGAATACATGCTCAAATATTTGCTGGGTACCGAAAGCGGTATTCAGGGTGAAGCGCTGGGCGAAAGCGAGGGCATTAAACCTGAAGAGGTGGAATGGCAAACGGCGGCCATCGAAGGCAAGCTTGACCTGCTGGTCACGCTTGATTTCCGTATGTCCAGCACCTGCCTGTTCTCCGACATCGTGCTGCCGACTGCCACCTGGTATGAAAAAGACGACATGAATACCTCGGACATGCATCCGTTTATTCACCCCCTGTCGGCGGCGGTTGACCCGGCCTGGGAATCCAAAAGCGACTGGGAGATTTATAAGGGCATTGCCAAAGTGTTCTCCGAGGTCTGCGTGGGGCATCTGGGCCAGGAAACCGATGTGGTGCTGCAACCGCTCCAGCATGACTCGCCGGCAGAACTGTCGCAGCCGTTTGATATTCAGGACTGGCGCAAGGGTGAATGTGACCTCATTGCCGGTAAAACGGCCCCCAATATAACCGTTGTGGAACGCGACTACCCCGCCACTTACGAACGCTTTACCTCGCTCGGTCCGCTAATGGACAAACTGGGTAACGGTGGGAAAGGCATTTCGTGGAACACCCAGGCTGAAGTCGATTTCCTCGGTAAGCTGAACTACACCAAGCGCGAAGGCCCGGCGAAAGGCCGACCGCTGATCGACACCGCGCTGGACGCCTCTGAAGTGATCCTCGCGCTGGCACCGGAAACCAACGGTCAGGTAGCGGTCAAAGCCTGGCAAGCTCTGGGGGCAATGACCGGTCGTGACCATACGCATCTGGCCCTGAATAAAGAAGACGAGAAGATTCGTTTTCGCGACATTCAGGCGCAGCCGCGCAAGATTATTTCCAGCCCAACCTGGTCGGGTCTTGAAAGCGAGCATGTCTCCTATAACGCCGGTTATACCAACGTGCACGAACTGATCCCATGGCGCACCCTGTCCGGTCGCCAGCAGCTGTATCAGGATCACGCGTGGATGCGAGCCTTTGGCGAAAGCCTGGTGGCCTATCGACCGCCAATCGATACCCGCAGCGTGACGGAAATGCGTGAGGTTCCACCGAACGGCTTCCCGGAAAAAGCGCTGAACTTCCTGACGCCGCACCAGAAATGGGGCATTCACTCCACGTACAGCGAAAACCTGCTGATGCTGACGCTGTCGCGCGGCGGACCGATTGTCTGGATCAGCGAAACCGACGCCAAAGAGCTGGGGATCGAGGATAACGACTGGATCGAAGCCTTCAACGCCAACGGCGCGCTGACCGCCCGTGCGGTGGTCAGCCAGCGTGTACCGCCGGGAATGACCATGATGTACCACGCGCAGGAGCGAATCATGAATATCCCCGGTTCTGAAGTTACCGGTATGCGCGGTGGTATTCATAACTCCGTGACCCGCGTGTGTCCGAAACCGACCCACATGATTGGCGGTTATGCGCAGCTGGCCTACAGCTTTAACTACTACGGTACCGTCGGCTCGAACCGCGATGAGTTCATCATGATTAGAAAAATGAAAAATATTGACTGGCTGGATGATGAAGGTCGCGATCAGGTACAGGAGGCGAAAAAATGAAAATACGCTCACAGGTAGGCATGGTTCTTAATCTGGATAAGTGCATCGGCTGCCACACCTGCTCCGTCACCTGTAAAAACGTCTGGACCGGACGTGAAGGTATGGAATACGCCTGGTTTAACAACGTCGAGACTAAACCGGGGATTGGTTACCCCAAAAACTGGGAAGATCAGGAAGAATGGCAAGGTGGCTGGGTTCGCGACGTTAACGGCAAAATCAGACCGCGACTGGGCGGCAAGATGGGCGTGATCACCAAAATTTTTGCCAACCCGGTGATCCCGCAAATCGATGATTACTACGAGCCGTTCACCTACGATTACCAGCATCTGCATAGCGCGCCGGAAGGTAAACATCAGCCCACCGCCCGTCCGCGTTCGCTGATTGATGGCAAGCGGATGGATAAGATTATCTGGGGGCCGAACTGGGAAGAACTGCTCGGCGGCGAGTTTTCTAAACGCGCGCGAGACCGTAACTTCGAGAAGATGCAAAAGGAGATGTACGGCCAGTTCGAAAACACCTTCATGATGTATCTGCCGCGCCTGTGTGAACACTGCCTGAACCCAAGCTGCGTCGCCACCTGCCCGAGCGGCGCCATCTACAAGCGTGAAGAAGACGGCATTGTGTTGATCGACCAGGATAAATGCCGCGGCTGGCGGTTGTGTATCAGTGGTTGTCCGTATAAGAAAATCTACTTTAACTGGAAGAGCGGCAAGTCGGAAAAATGTATTTTCTGCTATCCGCGTATTGAATCCGGCCAGCCGACGGTATGTTCAGAAACCTGCGTCGGGCGCATTCGCTATCTCGGCGTCCTGCTGTACGACGCCGACCGCATTGAAGAAGCGGCCAGCACCGAGCATGAAACCGATCTCTACGAGCGCCAGTGCGACGTGTTCCTCAACCCAAACGATCCAGCGGTCATTGAAGAAGCGCTGAAACAGGGTATTCCGCAAAACGTGATTGACGCCGCCCAGCGCTCGCCGGTCTATAAAATGGCGATGGACTGGAAGCTGGCGCTGCCGCTGCACCCGGAGTATCGCACCCTGCCGATGGTCTGGTATGTGCCGCCGTTGTCACCAATTCAGTCTTACGCCGATGCCGGCGGCCTGCCGCAGACCGACAGCATTCTGCCTGCCGTCGAAAGCTTGCGTATCCCAATCCAGTACCTTGCCAATATGCTCAGCGCGGGCGATACCGGCCCGGTGCTGCGCGCGCTGAAACGTATGATGGCGATGCGTCACTACATGCGCTCGCAAACCGTTGAAGGTGTCACCGATACCCGCGCCATCGATGAAGTCGGGTTGAGCGTGGAGCAGGTCGAAGAGATGTATCGCTATCTGGCGATTGCCAACTACGAAGACCGCTTCGTGATCCCGACCAGCCACCGCGAAATGGCCCGTGATGCCTTCCCGGAGAAAAACGGCTGCGGCTTTACCTTCGGCGATGGCTGCCACGGTTCAGATACCAAATTCAACCTGTTCAACAGCAGCCGCATTGATGCTATCGACATCACCGAAGTGCGCGATAAAGCGGAGGGTGAATAATGCAGATCCTCAAGGTTATCGGGCTGTTGATGGAGTATCCGGATGAATTGCTGTGGGAATGTAAGGACGATGCGCTGGCGCTGGTCGCCAGCGACGCGCCGATGCTGAGCGAATTCACCCGAGAACTGTTAAATGCCCCGCTGCTGGATAAGCAAGCCGAATGGTGCGAGGTGTTTGACCGGGGGCGCGCCACCTCGCTGCTGCTGTTTGAACATGTTCATGCAGAATCACGCGATCGCGGTCAGGCAATGGTCGACCTGCTGGCACAGTACGAAAAGGTCGGGTTACAGCTCGCCTGCCGTGAGCTGCCGGATCACCTGCCGCTGTATCTGGAGTATTTGAGCGTGCTGCCGGAGGCAGAGGCTAAAGAGGGATTGCAAAATGTCGCGCCGATCCTGGCGCTGCTTGGCGGGCGCTTAAAGCAGCGTGATACCCCATGGTATCAGCTGTTTGACGCCCTTCTCATGCTGGCGGGCAGTCCGCTTTCAAGTGACAGTGTCACGAAGCAGGTCGGCGCAGAAACCCGTGACGATACCCGCCAGGCGCTCGACGCTGTATGGGAAGAGGAACAGGTGAAGTTCATTGAGGATAACGCCACCGCCTGTGACAGTTCACCGTTGCAAAGCTACCAACGGCGCTTTAGCCAGGACGTGGCGCCACAGTATGTTGACGTCAGCTCGGGAGGCCCGAAATGATACAGTACCTGAACGTCTTTTTTTACGACATCTACCCGTATCTGTGCGGGACAGTGTTTATCCTCGGCAGCTGGCTACGCTACGACTACGGCCAGTACACCTGGCGCGCCTCCTCCAGCCAGATGCTGGACAAACGCGGCATGGTGTTGTGGTCAAACCTGTTCCACATCGGCATTTTGGGGATTTTCTTCGGCCATCTGTTTGGCATGTTAACCCCGCACTGGATGTACGCCTGGTTCCTACCTATCGCAGTGAAGCAGCAAATGGCGATGATTGCGGGCGGGATTTGCGGCGTGCTGACGCTGGTAGGCGGCGCGGGTTTGCTGGTTCGTCGTCTGACGAATTCGCGAATTCGCGCGACATCCTCTACCGCTGATATTCTGATCCTGTGTGTTCTGCTGGTTCAGTGTATCCTCGGCCTGACCACCATTCCGTTCTCAGCGCAGCATCCGGACGGCAGTGAAATGCTGAAACTGGTGGGCTGGGCGCAGTCGGTGGTGACCTTCCAGGGCGGCGCGTCCGCGCATCTCGACGGCGTGGCGCTAATTTTCCGCGTCCATCTGGTACTGGGGATGACCATCTTCCTGTTATTCCCGTTCACCCGTCTGGTCCACGTGTGGAGCGCGCCGGTCGAATACTTTACCCGTCGCAACCAGATTGTGCGTTCCCGCCGATAAATTCGCGTTGCATTGCTGGATCCGGCCTACAGGGATATTCCGTAGGCCGGAATCGCCATCCGGCATTTTGCACGTTATGATGCTTCTCCACTCCAGGGAGAACGCCAATGAAACCACAGGTTTACCATGTCGATGCCTTTACTTCACACCCGTTTCGCGGCAATTCCGCAGGCGTCGTGCTGAATGCGGACGGGCTGAGCGAGGCGCAGATGCAGCTGATTGCGCGTGAACTGCGTCATTCTGAAACCGCCTTTCTGCTCACCAGCAATGACAGCGACGTGCGTATTCGCTACTTCACGCCAACGGTCGAAGTACCTATCTGTGGGCACGCCACCGTCGCCGCACACTATGTTCGCGCCTGTGTGCTTGGGCTGGGCGCTACCACCGTCTGGCAAACGTCATTGGCGGGTCGTCATCGGGTTGATATTCATGATGAAGATAACGACTATCGCATCAGCCTGGAACAGGGTATGCCGACGTTTGAGCCACCGCTGGAAGGGGCCACGCGTGCGGCCATCATCGCCGCTCTGCACCTGAATGAGGACGATATACTGCCGGGACTGCCGCTCCAGATTGCCTCGACCGGACATTCGAAAGTGATGATCCCGTTGAAACCGGAGGTCGACCTCGACGCCCTGTCCCCGGACCTGTCGGCATTAATCGCGATCAGCCAGCACATTGGCTGCAACGGCTTCTTCCCGTTTCAGATTCGACCAGGGGAAAATGCCACCGATGGCCGGATGTTTTCACCGGCGATTGGCATTGTGGAGGATCCGGTCACCGGCAATGCCAATGGTCCAATGGGCGCATGGCTGGTGCACCACAACCTAATGGCGCATGACGGAAAAATCTTGCATGTTCAGGGGCATCAAGGCCGCGCGCTGGGACGCGACGGCATTGTCGAGGTGACGGTGGCAATCCAGGACAATCAGCCGCAAAAAGTGACGATTACCGGTGCGGCGGTGATCCTGTTTCATGCCGAATGGGCGATAGATTTTAATTGAGTCGGTAGGCCGGATAAGACGCATCGCGTCGCTATCCGGCAAATCATCACCCTATTTACCCGCCTCCGGATGCGTATCAAACGCCGCCATCACCGTTGCCAGTTCCGCCTCGGTAAAGCCGTGTTTGGCATCATCAACTCCCAGACCAAAGCGGTCCTGTAACAGGGCATACAGGCTCGCGACGTCAGGTAAGTTAATCTGCTCTACCGCATGTCCCGCTTCATAGTGCGTAAAATGGAAGTTGGTCAGGGTCAGCTTACCGCCGTCTGGCAGATGACGACACATCAGCAGGTGATGGCGAAAATGCGACTGTGGCCAATGCGCGGACCAGAAGTTACCTATCAGATGATCGCTCTGATGCTGAGTGACCAGATCGAAGTGGTACATCGATTGCCAGTGCTCATGATGACGGAACTGCAGGATCCAGTCCTCGTCTTCCCGAATCAGCCGATATTCACCGTGCGGTGTCTGCTGTTCAATGTCGGCCTGCAGACGAATCGGCGCGGTTAGCGTTTGTCCGCCAAAACCAACATCGGCAATCCACGCTTCACCTTGCAATTCGACCAGTAACAGTCGATGCGTGCGCGGCGGCAAGCTGGGCGGATTTGCCAGCACCACCCGCCCAAGTAAACTGCGCACGGTAAAGCCAATCTCCCGCAGCGCACGCTCAAATACCCCATTCTGCTCAAAGCAATAGCCGCCGCGACGCGCGCCCACCAGTTTCTCTTCCAGCGACTGCTCGTCGAGCTGCATTTCTCGCGGCAGCAGCACATCGAGATTTTCAAACGGAATCGCACCGTTGTGCAGTAAATGCAGCGCCTGCAAAGTGTCAATGTTGACGTTAGCCGTACCTGACCAGCCAATACGGGAAAAATAAGCGGTTAAAAAAGGCGTCATACCGGATCCCTGTGCGTTGAATGTTGTACTTATAACGCATTTTTCATTTTCCGCCGTCGATTTTGTGCGCTCTCGCCGTATGCCGGGCGACAAAATCGCTAATCCCGTTAATATCTATATTAATTGTGCGCATAATCCACTCAACTGAGGATCCACCATGAGTCATTTCCGTCCGGTTGAATTACACCATGCCAGCCGACTGTTAAATCACGGTCCAACGGTCTTGATAACCAGTCGTGATGAAAATACCCAGCGGCGAAATGTGATGGCGGCGGCGTGGTCCATGCCCGTTGAGTTTGACCCGCCGCGTATTGCCATTGTGGTGGATAAGACCGCCTGGTCGCGTGAACTCATTGAACGTAGCGGCATGTTTGGCATTGTCATTCCCGGCGTGGCGGCAACTAACTGGACCTACGCGGTGGGCAGCGTTTCTGGTCGGGTGGAAGATAAATTCAACTGCTACGGTATTCCGGTAGTCAAAGGTCCGGTGCTGGGCTTACCGCTGATAGAAGCGAAATGCCTGGCGTGGATGGAATGCCGCCTGCTGCCTGCGACATCTGCGCAGGAGAAATATGACACCTTGTTCGGCCAGGTTGTTTCCGCTGCAGCGGACGATCGCGTCTTTGTCGACGGACGCTGGCAGTTCGATGATGACAAACTCAACACCCTGCATCATCTCGGTGCGGGCACCTTTATCACCAGCGGAAAACGCATTACTGCAGGTGAGTGATCGGAACGGATGACAGCCCCCCTGTCATCCACGTTTTTTTATTCTACTTTTTCTTAAAACTTCCAAAAAAAACAATTGGATAAAACAGCCACCGTGACCTTGCCGATTCATTCATGTGAATTATAGTTAAGTTTGCTCTAATTCAAATATTTAACCAAAACGCTATCCGTAGACACCGCACGTCCTGAAGTCTCTGAGAGGATTTACGATGCAACTTAATAGAATCGCACAAAGTTTACTCCTGGCTGGGTTATTAACATCGTTTGCCGTCCCTGTTATGGCTGCTGAAGCGCCAAAAGACGCCACTGCCGCCACGCAACAGGCCAACAATGCGCTATACAATCAACTGCCCTTCTCTGATAACACCGACTTTACTGACGCCCATAAAGGCTTTATCGCCCCGATTCCTCAGGAGGTGATTAAAGGTGAGCAAGGTAACGTGGTCTGGAACCCGCAACAGTACGCCTTTATTAAAGAAGGTGATAAATCACCGGATTCGGTTAACCCAAGCCTGTGGCGACAGGCTCAGCTAATCAACATCAGCGGACTGTTTGAGGTGACGGATGGCGTTTACCAGATCCGTAACCTCGATTTGTCGAACATGACGATTATCGAAGGTAAAGAAGGCATCACCGTGGTTGATCCGCTGGTCTCTGCTGAAACAGCTAAAGTAGGGATGGATCTTTACTTTAAAAACCGGGGTAACAAACCGGTTGTGGCGGTGATTTACACCCACAGCCACGTTGACCATTACGGCGGCGTGCGCGGCGTTGTTGATGAAGCCGACGTAAAAGCGGGCAAAGTTAAGATTTATGCGCCAGCCGGATTTATGGAAGCCGCGGTGGCTGAAAACATTATGGCCGGTAACGTCATGAGCCGTCGCGCCAGCTATATGTACGGCAACCTGCTAAAACCGGACGCCAAAGGCCAGGTCGGCGCAGGGCTCGGCACCACCACCTCTGCGGGCACGGTGACTCTGATTGCGCCCACCAACATCATTGAGAAAGATGGGCAAAAAGAGGTTATTGACGGTCTGACCTATGACTTCATGCTGGCACCAGGTTCAGAAGCACCATCAGAAATGCTGTGGTACATCGAAGAGAAAAAGCTGATTGAATCTGCCGAAGATGTCACCCATACCCTGCACAACACCTACTCGCTGCGCGGTGCCAAAATCCGTGAACCGCTGCCGTGGTCCAAATACATTAACGAAGCGATTGTGCGCTGGGGGGATAAAGCAGAAATCCTGATGGCGCAGCACCACTGGCCGACCTGGGGTAACGACAAGGTCGTAACGCTGCTGAAAAGTCAGCGTGATCTGTATCGTTACATCAACGATCAGACGCTACGTATGGCCAACGAAGGTCTGACCCGTGACGAGATCGCCGCGAACTTCAAACTGCCGGACTCGCTGGCACATACCTGGGCCAACCGGGGTTACTATGGATCTGTTAGCCACGATGTGAAAGCCACCTACGTGCTGTATCTCGGCTGGTTTGACGGCAACCCGGCCACGCTGGATGAACTGCCGCCAGAAGAAGCTGCGAAGAAATTCGTCGACTATATGGGCGGCGCCGATGCTATTTTGCAAAAAGCAAAGGCTGACTATGACCAGGGTAACTACCGCTGGGTCGCACAGGTTGTGAGCAAAGTGGTGTTTGCCGATCCGAACAACCAGGCCGCGCGTAATCTGGAAGCCGATGCGCTGGAGCAATTAGGCTACCAGGCTGAGTCCGGACCGTGGCGTAACTTCTACCTCACCGGCGCACAAGAGTTGCGTAACGGCGTGGTCAAAGGGCCAACCCCGAATACCGCCAGCCCGGATACCGTCCGCGCGATGACGCCAGAAATGTTCTTTGACTATCTGGCGGTGCATATTAACGGGCAAAAAGCGGGCGACGCGAAATCGGTATTCAACATCGACCTCGGTAGCGACGGCGGTAAATACAAGCTGGAGCTGGAAAACGGCGTGCTAAACCACACCGCCAATTCTGAAGCCAAAGACGCAGACGCAACTATCACGCTCAACCGTGACACGTTGAACAAAATCATCCTTAAGGAAGTGACGCTGAAACAAGCTGAACAGAGTGGCGATGTGAAGGTGACCGGTGACGGCGCTAAACTTGATTCTATGCTGGGCTACATGGATAAATTCGAGTTCTGGTTCAATATCGTTACGCCTTAAACCTAACGTACAACGGGCGGATTATCCGCCCGTTTTTTCTCACATACTGTAACCCGGCTTTTTAATCAGCGTATCCATGTGCGGTGCGATATCCGCATCCCACACGCCCTGCCACGCCTCTGGCTCAATTTCATTCAGCGCAACGCTTACCGAGCTGTCTTTGCTTTGCAGATGGCGAACGATCACCTCGGTAATCTCCGCCGCCAGCGCGGATTTTTGTTCGTCATTCAAATCGCGGGGAAAACATTTAATATCAACGTGCGGCATAGCAGGTTCCTTATTATTGTCTTTACGCGGACTCGCGTACGATAAGATGAAATCCGACATCAATAATATCGTCTTCACGAGGAATATGCTCAATTCTGTCGGCGAGCAGCGAGGCGGCCCGCTGTCCAATGGCGCGTCGGTCTACGCTGACGGTGGTAATTGCCGGGCGATTGCTGGCGGCAAAATCAAGATCGCCAAAGCCCACCACCGCTAAATCGTGTGGTACCGCCAAACCACGGCTTTCCGCCTCCATAATTGCCCCCTGCGCGAGGGTATCCGAGCTACAGACAATCACATCAAGTTCGCTGTCGGCAAAAAGCTGCGTCAAGCCACTGCGTCCCAACGCCAGCGAAGCCGGAAGCGGCACATCCACCTGCGGCACCGTGGTAATGCCATGGCGACTCAACACATCACAGAGTCCGTGTTTACGCTGACCAGCGCGGCGATCGGCGGTCCATAACAGGCCCGGGCGACGATAACCTTTTGCAAGGAGATAGTCAGCCACCGCCTGCCCAACTTTTTCGTGCGAGAACCCCACCAGCATATCGATGGGGGTTGGCGTCAAATCCCAGATTTCCACCACCGGGATGGCGGCGTTGAGGATCACTTTTTTCAGCTCAACGGTGTGGTGGATACCCGTGAGCACCACGCCGTCCGGTCGACGAGAAAGCAGCGTCGCCACCAGCTCGGCTTCGGTTTGCTGCGTATACCCAGCCACGCATAGCAAGATGTGATACCCACGTTCAGCCAGTTCGTCGCTCAACGACTGAATGGTATCGACAAACATATTGTTGTTAATTTGTGGGACCACTACCGCAATCAGTTTGCTGCGACGTGAGGCCAACCCCCCCGCCAGTGCGTTGGGAATATACCCAGTGGCGCGAACGGCCTGCATCACCTTTTCTACTGTTTTCGGGCGCACCATTTGCGGAGTATTCAGCGCCCTGCTTACGGTCATTGGCGATAATCCCGCGGTGCGGGCAACATCTTCCAGCGTTGGTGCGCGCGGAGGTCTGGAATTATTCACGGTTGATGCCTTTGTAAAAATCGCCGATGGATTTGTGCATTATTCATCATGATTTCGGCCATTGCCAGCATCCCTGGTGCATAACTCAGAGAAAACAGCAGCTTAGTGAAATAACACCTTGTAAAATGTTAGCGCCATCATAATGATTTGTGCATTTTCACACAATGCATTGGATTGTGATGCTGTTTATAAAAACAGCCCCTGTTATCTCCACATTTGTGATCGATTGTTCAAATCGGCAGCAATTTACTGGCGTAATGATTGCGCCACCATTAAAAATGTTAGCGCAATCATTTTATAGTTACCAGGAGAGAACAAGATGTCACTAAGTGCGAATTCCGATGCCGTAACTTATGCCAAAACGGCCAACGCAAAAACAGCGGCTGAAACAGGCGACCGTATTGAGTGGGTAAAACTGTCTTTGGCCTTTCTGCCGCTGGCAACGCCAGTCAGCGATGCTAAAGTGCTCACCGGTCGCCAGAAACCGTTAACTGAAGTCGCTATTATCATCGCTGAGATCCGTAGCCGTGACGGATTTGAAGGGGTGGGATTTAGCTACTCGAAGCGCGCAGGCGGTCAGGGTATTTATGCGCATGCCAAAGAGATCGCCGATAATCTGCTTGGCGAAGATCCGAACGATATAGACAAGATCTACACCAAATTGCTGTGGGCTGGAGCTTCCGTTGGCCGCAGCGGGATGGCGGTCCAGGCCATCTCCCCTCTCGACATCGCCCTGTGGGATATGAAGGCCAAGCGCGCGGGCCTGCCGCTGGCAAAACTGCTGGGCGCACATCGCGACTCCGTTCAGTGCTATAACACCTCCGGAGGATTCCTGCATACGCCGCTGGATCAGGTGCTGAAAAACGTGGTTATCTCCCGCGAAAACGGCATTGGCGGCATCAAACTGAAAGTCGGTCAGCCAAACTGCGCCGAAGATATTCGTCGCTTAACCGCGGTGCGTGAAGCGCTGGGCGATGACTTCCCGCTGATGGTTGACGCCAATCAGCAGTGGGATCGGGAAACCGCCATTCGCATGGGCCGCAAAATGGAACAGTTCAATCTGATCTGGATTGAAGAGCCGCTGGATGCCTATGACATTGAAGGCCACGCTCAACTGGCTGCTGCGCTTGATACACCGATTGCCACCGGCGAAATGCTGACCAGTTTCCGCGAGCACGAGCAGTTGATCCTCGGTAACGCCAGTGATTTTGTGCAGCCCGACGCCCCACGCGTGGGCGGTATTTCTCCATTCCTTAAAATTATGGACCTGGCGGCAAAACACGGGCGCAAGCTGGCTCCACACTTTGCCATGGAAGTGCACCTGCATCTGTCCGCCGCTTACCCACTTGAACCGTGGCTGGAGCATTTTGAATGGCTGAACCCGTTATTCAATGAACAACTGGAACTGCGCGATGGTCGGATGTGGGTTTCAGATCGCCATGGTCTGGGATTCAGTATTAGCGAACAGGCACGCCGCTGGACGCAGTTAAGCTGTGAATTTGGCACGCGCCCTTAACGTATCTGGCGGGGAATAATACCCGCCCTCTTTCCCTACAGAAACGCTCTCAAACCTAATAACAGGAGTGGGTGATGAACACAATAATAAAGCGCACTAAAGTGCGTTACAGTATTTTGATATTTCTGTTTCTGGCCACCGTATTTAATTATGCCGATCGTGCAACGTTATCCGTTGTCGCACCGATTATGAGTAAAGAGTTGGGTTTTGACCCTGAAGCAATGGGGCTGGCCTTTTCTGCATTTGGTATTTCATACGTCATTATGCAATTGCCAGGCGGCTGGTTACTGGACCGCTACGGCTCTCGCCTGGTGTACGGCTGCGCGCTGATCGGCTGGTCGCTGGTGACCATGTTTCAGGGCACCATTTATCTGTATGCCAGTCCGCTGATCGTATTGATTATCTTACGTCTGATGATGGGCGCTATCGAAGCCCCCGCCTTCCCCGCCAACAGTCGCCTGAGTGTACAGTGGTTTCCTAATAACGAGCGCGGGTTTGTCACCTCAGTTTATCAGGCAGCGCAATATATCTCGCTAGGCATTATTACGCCGCTGATGACCATCATATTGCATAATTTGAGCTGGCATTTTGTCTTTTATTATATCGGGGCAATTGGCGTTATTCTGGGTATATTCTGGCTGGTTAAGATCAGAGATCCGATGCATCACCCGAAAGTTAACCAGCAGGAACTTGATTATATTCGTAATGGCGGTGGCGAACCCTCGTTGGGAAATAAGAAAGAACCACAAAAAATCACCTTTGCGCAGATTAAAAGCGTTTGCGTCAACAGGATGATGATCGGTGTTTATATCGGGCAGTTCTGTGTCACATCCATTACCTGGTTCTTCCTGACCTGGTTTCCGACTTATCTGTACCAGGCTAAGGGAATGTCGATTCTCAAGGTCGGGTTTGTCGCCAGTATTCCTGCGATTGCCGGTTTTATCGGTGGATTGTTAGGTGGCGTATTCTCTGACTGGTTATTGAAACGCGGCTACAGTCTGACGGTTGCCCGCAAGCTGCCGGTCATCTGCGGGATGCTGCTTTCCTGCGTGATTGTTATCGCCAACTACACCTCTTCAGAATTTGTGGTGATTGCCGCCATGAGCCTGGCATTTTTCGCCAAAGGTTTTGGCAATCTGGGCTGGTGCGTACTCAGCGATACCTCACCAAAAGAAGTGTTGGGCATTGCCGGAGGTGTGTTCAATATGTGCGGCAACATGGCCAGTATCATCACCCCACTGGTTATCGGCGTCATCCTTGCCAATACCCAGTCGTTTGATTACGCCATTTTATACGTCGGCTCGATGGGGCTAATTGGGCTGTGTTCGTATCTGTTTGTCGTCGGACCGTTGGATCGTATTACCCTGACGCCGTCCGTCGCGTGATTTAACCGTATGGCGATATTTCGCCCGCTGTTCCGGGACTTGCACTCCTGCGGAACAGCGTTTTTTTACGCCAACGATTTGCTCTGCACACGCTGCGTCGAGGTAAGTGAGGTTAGCCATTTTCCCGCGGCACATAGCGCGCCCCGGTTCACAGAACTTTCGACAAAAACTGCTGCGTGCGCGTATGACGCGGATGATTGAGTACCTGCTCGCTGCTACCCTGCTCGACGATTTTACCATCGACCATAAACACCACCTGATCCGCCACCTCCCGGGCAAAACCAATCTCGTGCGTCACCACCACTAACGTGGTACCGGACTTTGCCAGGCCTTTAATGACATCCAGCACTTCGCCCACCAGTTCAGGATCAAGCGCGGATGTCGGTTCATCAAACAGCATCACACGCGGGTTCAACGCCAGCGCACGAGCGATGGCGATACGCTGCTGCTGCCCGCCAGATAAATGGCGTGACCAGGCATCGGCTTTATGCCGCAAGCCTACCGCATCCAGCAGGGTTAATGCCCGCTCGGTAGCGGATTTCCGTGACGCGAGTCCGTGAGCCACTGGTGCTTCAATCAGGTTCTCCAGTACCGTTAAGTGCGGGAAGAGATTAAAGTTCTGAAACACATAGCCCACGTTAATGCGCTGGCGCAGAATATCCGCCTCTTTCAGTTCATACAGTTTGTCTCCCTGTCGGCGATAACCTATATAGTCGCCGTCGATCTGAATGAAGCCTTCATCGACGCGCTCCAGATGGTTGATGGTCCGCAGTAACGTGGATTTTCCCGAACCCGATGGCCCGAGAATAACCGTTACCGTACCAGGCGGGATCTCCAGCGACACGTCATCCAGCGCTTTATGGCGGCCGAAGGACTTGCTGACGCCAGTAATGGAAATATGGCCTTCAGGCGAGTGGGACATGGACGACCTCCTGAGGCGTAAGTTGACGGCGACCTTTAACTGCGCGGCTGACGCGGGTGGTATTGATGGCTGAGCGCCGTTCGCTGCGGGCCAGCGCGCGTTCAACCAGGTGTTGAATCAGCGACAGAACGCTGGTGATCGCCAGATACCACACCGCCCCAACCATCAGCAACGGGATCACCTCCTGGGTACGGTTGTAGATCATCTGGATGGTGTAAAACAGCTCCGGCATCGCCAGCACGTAAACCATCGCCGTGCCTTTCGCCAGGCTAATAATTTCATTGAAGCCGGCAGGCAAAATGGTGCGCAGCGCCTGCGGCAGGATAATGCGCAGCGTGCGTCGCCAGGCAGGTAAACCCAGCGCTGCCGCAGCCTCATACTGGCCGTGATCGACACCGAGAAATCCGCCACGAATAATCTCGGCGGTATAGGCGCTTTGCACCAGCGTCAAACCCACTACCGCGGTAGAAAACTGACCCAGTACATTGATGGTCGCGAAGCTGCCCCACTGAACGTGGGTGAAAGGAATGCCAATCGTCAGCGTGTCGTACAGATACGAGAAGTTGTATAAGATTATCAGCACCACGATCAGCGGCAGCGAGCGAAACAGCCAGATGTATCCCCAGGCCAGGCTATTCAGCAGCCACGATGATGAGAGACGTGCCAGTGCCAGCAATCCACCGAACACCACACTCAACAATGTGCCGATAAGGGTCAGCAGCAGCGTTTGCCCCAGACCAGACAAAATCACCGGATCGAAGAACCAGCGGGCAAACACGCCCCACTCCCAACGCGGATTAAACGCCACCGACTGGATAATCACCGCCAGCACAAACAGCGCGACTATCGCACCTGCCGTGCGCATCGGATAGCGTGCCGGGACGACTTTGATGGTTTCCGTCGTTTTCATTTTTTCTCCTCAGGCAATTTTTGCCTGACCTGCGATGGTCAACAGTTTGGTAAAGCGCAGCCGACCGTCAAACGGTGGCAGGCTGTACTCTTCCGGGTTACGTGCAATATCAAATTGTGGATCGTACCCCTGACGCAAATAGAGCTGAACGGCCTCCGGTTGGCGAAACCCTGTCGTCAGGTAGATACGGCTGTAGCCCGCCAGTAGCGCCCGTCGTTCCAGTTCCTGTACCACGCGCGCCGCCAGCCCCTGCTTACGCAGGGTGCTTTGGGTCCAGATGCGTTTAATCTCAGCCGTGTCTTTGTCGTAAGGTTTGTAGGCCCCGGTGGCGATAATCTCGCCGTCGCGCTCCAGCACCACAAAGATCCCCTGCGGCGCCAGATACCATTCAGTCAATTCAACTTCAGCATCACGGGAAAAATAATCGCCATAGCGCGCGGCATATTCAGCAAACAGACCGTTCAGAATCGGCTGCAGTTCTGCCGCCTCCGGCGAGACCACGCGGAATTGATCGCTCACGTTACCTCCTTAGTCGCCTAAACCGGCCGGGTTGATTTCAGATTGTGGAATGCGTTCTACCCCCTCTCCCCAGCGATTCAAGACTTTGTCGTAGTCACCGTTGGCGATCACACCGTTAAGCGCGGTTTGCACCGGCTGTACCAATCCGCTGTCTTTTTTCAGCGTTACGGCGATATGCGCGGCCTTTGGCCAGCCACCGTCGACGCTACCCACGAGTTGCGTTTTTCCATTGAGCGCTGCTTTCCACGCGCCGATAACGTTAGGGCCAAAATAGGCATCGGCGCGGCCTGACTGTAGCGCCAGCGTCTGGGCGGCATCATCCTTGGTATAGACTGGCGTAAACGCCGGTAACCCTTTCTTCAGGTTCTCTTCATTCCATGCCAGAAGAATGGCTTCCTGGTTGGTCCCGGAGCCGACAATAATGCGCAGCCCGGCGATATCTTTTGCCTGTTCAATTTTGCTCAACTTACTGCCGGTTTTGACGTAAAAACCGAGTGAATCTTTACGATACGTGGCGAAGTCGAACTTTTCTTTGCGCGCTTTGGTGACGGTAATATTGCTGATCGCAGCATCATATTTGCCGGAAGCTACGCCCAACGGCCAGTCTTCCCATGACGTTGGCACCACGTTCAACTCCAGCCCCAGACTGTCGGCCACCAGACGGGCGATATCCGCCTCGCTGCCGATCAGCGTTTTATTGTCATCTGCAAACACCGTCAGCGGCGGCTGGCTCAGTCCGGCAATCGCCACCGTGAATTTACCCGGTACGGCCAGCTGCAGCCTGGCGGGCAACTGCGCGATCGCCTGGGCGTTTTTCACCGTGTTAATCGGCGTTTTATTGGCCTCCAGGCTTACGCCCGTGCCGTTGATGGTGACATCGTTTGCCCAGACGGAAGCGCTGAAAGCCAGGGACAGCGCCAAAAGTAATGATTTTTTCTGCATCGTATTTGTCTCTTATTGTGTGAATTGATTGGCAGGTGTCGCTAAGCCAAGGCTGGCACGCAAAGTCGTGCCGGGGTAGTCAAGACGGAACAGACCGCGCGCCTGAAGTAACGGGATCACCTGTTCAACAAAGCGTGGGAAGGTGTCCGGCGTGCCGCCCTGAATGATAAATCCGTCGGCGGCTCTCTCATCGAACCACTGCTGCAGGCCGTCAGCCACCTGTTCCGGCGTACCGCTAAAGCGGGGGCGTGGGCTGGCCGCTTCCAGCGCTGCCTGGCGCAGGGTTAACCCGCGCTCACGTGCATTGCGCTTGATTTCATCGGTGGTGCTGCGAAAACTGTTTTGCCCGAGATCGCCGAGTTCCGGGAACGGCGCATCAAGGGAATATTGCGCGAAATCGTGATGTTCAAAATAGCGGCCGAGGTAATTCAGCGCGTCGTTAATGGAAACCAGCGCTGCGGTGGTTTGATATTGCTGTTCAGCATCCTGCTCGTTGTCACCCACAATGACGCTGATGCCCTGGAAAATATGCAGATCATCGTCACCCCGCCCCGCTATTTCCAGCTGGCTTTTCACATCCTGATAAAAAACTTTGGCCTCTGCCAGTGATTCCTGATGGGTGAAAATGGCGTCAGCGTGTGTTGCTGCTAATTTCTTGCCATCCTCAGAAGCGCCAGCCTGAAATATAATCGGCCGTCCTTGTGGTGTACGGGCAATATTTAAAGGGCCGGCAACCTGGAAATAATCGCCATGATGATTGAGCGTATGCAGTTTCTGCGGATTAAAGAATTCACCGCTCGTTTTATTGCGGGTAAACGCATCCTCCTCCCACGAATCCCACAACCCTTTGACCACCTGCAAATATTCATCGGCAATACGGTAGCGCTGAGCATGTTCCGGATGCTGTGCGCGAGAATAGTTCTTTGCTGAACCTTCCAGGGGCGATGTCACCACATTCCATCCAGCGCGCCCCTGGCTGAGATGATCGAGGCTGGCAAACTGCCGCGCGGTGGTAAACGGCTCGCTGTATGACGTTGAAACTGTACCCACCAGTCCCAGATTGTTGGTGATGCTCGCCAGTGCCGACAATACCGTTAGCGGTTCAAAGCGATTTAAAAAATGCGGGATAGATTTCTCATTGATATACAAACCATCGGCAACAAAAATAAAATCCAGTTTACCTTGCTCGGCAATTAATGCAGTGTCTTTGACAAACTCAAAATTAATACTGGCATCGGCAAGTGCTGCCGGATGACGCCATGCTGACATATTCCCGGAGGCACCATGCAGAATAGTGCCCAACCGTAATTGCCTTTTTTTAGCCATAGTACCCCCTACCCAACAGGTAAAATTAAAGGTGTGTGAATGCCGTTTTCGCTAAATGCGTAAAGTACTGCGCGGCGGGTTCAATTAATCGTTCGTCAGGATTAAATCCCGGATGGTGTAATCCGTATTCGCTGGCGCTGCCAATACTGACAAATGCCCCGGGCGTATTTTGCAGATAGACGGCAAAATCCTCTCCCCCCATATGCAGATCGGCATAATGCGTCGTGTACCCGGAGGTTTTTGCCACCTCGGTGGCGATCTCTGCCCAGCGCGAATCGTTGACCAACGCTGTGGGGCCTGCGTGCCAGATAACATCAATTTGTACGCCAAAGGCGTGGGCAAATCCGGCAGCGATGTCATTCACCCGTGATTTGACCTGCTGCTGAACGACTGTGCGATGGGTTCTGAGCGTCCCTTCCAGCTCAACGGATTCTGGCAGCACGTTCCACGTGTTGCCGCCCTGAATACGGGTCACGCTCAGCACCACCGAATCCAGCGTGTTAACCTCCCGGCTGGCCACGCCTTGCAACACCGTCACCAGTTGGCTGGCAAGCAGAATGACATCTTTGCCTTCATGTGGCCTAGCGGCATGTGCGCCTTTGCCATGGATACGCAGCACGACACGATCAACGTTGGCATAAAATGCGCCGCCACGCGTGGCAAACTCACCCACCGGTAACCCCGGCTCGTTGTGCATACCGAAAATCGCCGCTACGTTTTGTAGCGCCCCGGCGCGGATTAACGCTTTCGCGCCACCAAAGTTTTCTTCCGCAGGCTGAAACAGGATACGAACCCGCCCCGGTAATGCGCTTTCTTGCTGTTTCAACAACAGCGCCGCACCGAGCATGACGCTGGTATGCACGTCGTGTCCGCAGGCGTGCATGACCCCCGGCGTTACGGAGCGAAACGCCACATCGGCATTCTCTTCTATCGGCAAGGCGTCGATATCGGCCCGCAGGGCGATAACATCATCTCCTCGCCCAACCTCGGCCACCAGACCGGTGTTGAGTTCAAAGGGCAAAATGTTGACGTCGGCAGCACGCAACCAGTCGCGAATACGCGCCGTAGTCGCTACCTCCTGTAAGGACAACTCCGGGTGCTGGTGCAGTTCACGGCGCCAGCCGATAAGCGTCGAGGCCAGTGACATCAGACGACCTCCACTGCGGAATGGGCCTGCGCCAACAAATACAGCGATGTCAGACGCGCATGACCTTCTGCTAGCGGGGTATCGATAATAAATTCATCAATGCCGTACTGCGCGTGCAGGCTGTTCAGCTTTGCGACCACATCCTCGGCCGTTCCATGCAACAACACCTGCGCTCGACGGGCAATTTTTCGTGGCACGCTGCCCGCCTGTGCGGCGAATGCCAACGCCTGCTCTTCACTGGCCACCGTCACGCGTTGACCATCTTCCAGCTCAACGCCCCATATTTGTACGCTCTCCGCCAATTGCGCGGCAGTCTCCGGATTGTTCGCCACAATCACCTGCACGGCGACAATCGTCGGGCGCACACTGTTGGCTTGCCAGTAAGTCAGAACATCGCGTAGCAGCGCCGGATCACCGTTCAGGTGCGCGGCAAAGATGAAATTCCAGTCAGACTCGGCCGCCAACTGTGCGCTTGGCACGCTGGCCCCCAACACGAATCTTTGCGGCGGAGAGGGAGGGATCGGCGTCGGAAATACCGCGTGCCCGGTTTCCGTCCCGGTCAATGCCAGCCAGGCATCGAGCTGCGAAAGCTGCTCGGCAAAGCTGCCCTTTTCACTCTGATGTAGCCCTTGCTGGAGCGCCTGCGTTGACAGCGGTAGACCGCCTGGGGCTTTCCCCACGCCGAGATCAACGCGCCCTGGGGCCAGTGATGCCAGTAAATTGAAGTTTTCCGCTACTTTATACGGGCTGTAATGTTGCAGCATAACGCCACCAGAGCCAACGCGGATACGTTGTGTTTGGCCAAGGATCCAGGCGATCACCAACTCCGGTGACGGACTGGCTAGCTGCGGCGTATTGTGATGCTCCGCTATCCAAAAGCGGTGGTATCCCCACGCCTCTGCCTGCTGTGCCAGCTGTAGCGTACGGGCAAGCGCAATGGCAGCAGTTTCGGTTTCCCCTACGGGGCTTTTATCGAGAATACTCAGGCGATATGACATGTTACAGGCTCACGATTGTTAACATGTCGTCATTATTAAATTATCAAACAACCATTCAGAAACATTTAATTCACATTTACTCAGCTAAAAAATCGCTAACCAACCTTACTTCTACTACGGGTAAGGTCTCTCCTGGGCAGGTATAAGAAGCAGAAAAAACATACCCTACAAAATATAATAGGGTTACTGTTTATGCCAGAAACCCAACAATATCATTTTGCGGTAGTTTTATTTTTGCGCACTATATTTATGCTGAATTTAATTTAAGTCAGCTGAAGTATCTTTTTAGGTTATACACTTGTATTTATTGTTTCATATTTATGACCATTAACAAACTGCATACAACAAAAATTTTATTTGAAATACTTTCGTCAGGCTAATGATTAGTAGAGAATGCAGCGTTTCTTATTAAAAATGGTTTAAAACAGCTTTTTAATATCCACTGGTATTATTCCGGGGATTTTTGTATGACTTGAACATACCACCAGGGACCGCTATGAAAAGTAACATGCCCGTTACACAAGTTGAGCACACACTTAACGCGAAAGCGACGCTGCTGTCGACGACGGATAAAGAAAGCCACATTACCTATGCCAACACGGCTTTTATTGAAGCCAGCGGCTTTAATGAAACCCAGCTCATGGGCGAACCCCACAATATTATTCGCCATCCCGATATGCCCTCTGCCGCCTTCGCCGACATGTGGCACACTCTCCAGCAGGGTGACAGCTGGACCGGGATGGTGAAAAATCGCCGGGAAAATGGTGACCATTACTGGGTTCGCGCCAATGTCACCCCCGTCTGGCACCGCGAAAAATTAACCGGCTACATCTCTGTGCGTACCGTTCCATCACGAGAAGAAATAGCCCAGAGTGAGCAGCTGTATGAAAAAATAAATAGCCAGCAATTTAAAGGTTTCCGACTTTTTAAAGGCATTATTATTCGTCGTGGCATACTGGCATGGACCTCTGCGTTTAAATGGTTAAGCATAAGTCAGCGCGTCAATTATGCTTTAGGGGTAGTAGCCCTGCTCTGCGTATTATTAACCCTCGCACCGGTGAATTCATTTATTCAGGCTGGCGGAATGATCGTGCTATTTCTGCTATTTGGTATTTACCTTAAGTGCCAAATTTGTCAGCCAGTTAATACGCTGCTCAGTCAAATGAAAAAGGTTGTCTCCGGCCGTAAACCCGATAACTGTCATTTAAATCGCGTAGATGAAATCGGGATGCTGATGCGACTGGTTAATCAATCCGGGCTGAATCTAAACTCCCTGGTGGATGATGTCAGTACACAAATCGCCGGGATCCGCGAAATCAGTCAACGGGTATCAAAAGAAGGCGTTGCACTGCATACACGTTCCGAAGAAACCTCCGCTGACCTGCAGCAAACCGCTGCCGCCATTGAAGAAATTGGCAGCGCGGTGCAACAAACCGCCGATACCGCCGCACAAACGATGACCATGGCCGATAAAACCAGCGTCAACGCGACGGAAGGCGGCGATATCATGAAACAGACCATCGGCATGATGCAGGCTATCTCGCGTGATAACAGTCAGATCGTCGATATCATCGGTGTTATCGACAGTATCGCCTTTCAGACCAATATTCTGGCGCTGAATGCTGCCGTCGAGGCCGCACGCGCCGGGGAGTCCGGGCGCGGTTTTGCCGTTGTGGCGGCGGAAGTCCGCAATCTGGCTCAGCACTCCGCCTCGGCCGCCAAAGAGATCAAGCAGCTAATTGAGAAGAACGTCGCGAACGTCAACTCCGGCGTAAAAATGGTGGAGCAGACGGAAACGCATCTCACGGGCATGATCGGTGACGTATTGCAGATGTCGATGATGATTAAAGACATCAGCCTCGCAACGCGGGAACAAACCCAGGCGCTGGATCTGATCAATGACTCGATTTCACGCGTCGGCACCATGACCCACACTAACGCCGAGATGGTGGAACGTGTCACTGATGCCACCGCCGATTTAACTCAGCGTTCCTCACGACTGCAGCAGGCCGTGCAGGTCTTTGGCGTGTCGGCATAATCCAGGCTTTGCGTCACTGATTAATTGACTGTAGGATGCTCGGCCGACAGTTTTCCCCTCTAACACCATGATGGGTAACGCTGTTTTCGCCGCTGCATCGGCGGCAAAAAGGATTTTGTTAATTTGTCAGGCCAACAGGAAACGCAATGAACACACACAACACGCAAGCCGCAGAACAACATGCGGCGAAACGACGCTGGCTGAATGCTCACGAAGAGGGGTATCACAAAGCGATGGGCAACCGACAGGTACAGATGATCGCCATCGGCGGCGCGATTGGTACCGGGTTGTTTTTAGGGGCCGGGGCACGTTTACAAATGGCTGGACCCGCTTTAGCGCTGGTGTATCTGGTATGCGGTATTTTTTCATTCTTTATTCTTCGTGCGCTCGGAGAACTGGTTCTGCACCGCCCTTCCAGCGGCAGTTTTGTCTCCTACGCCCGTGAGTTCCTGGGAGAGAAAGCGGCCTACGTGGCTGGCTGGATGTACTTTATCAACTGGGCGATGACCGGGATCGTCGATATCACCGCTGTCGCGCTGTACATGCACTACTGGGGGGCGTTTGGCGATGTGCCACAGTGGGTATTTGCCCTTGGTGCGCTGGCGATTGTTGGTACCATGAACATGATTGGCGTGAAATGGTTCGCCGAAATGGAGTTCTGGTTTGCGCTGGTCAAAGTGTTGGCAATCGTGATTTTTCTGGTGGTTGGTACGGTCTTTTTAGGTACCGGACAACCACTGGACGGTAACACCACCGGGTTTCATCTGATCACCGATAACGGTGGCTTCTTCCCGCACGGTCTGTTACCCGCGCTGGTGCTGGTACAAGGTGTGGTCTTTGCTTTTGCCTCTATTGAACTGGTGGGTACGGCCGCCGGAGAATGCAAAGATCCGCAAACCATGGTGCCAAAAGCGATCAACAGCGTGATTTGGCGCATTGGCCTTTTCTACGTTGGCTCAGTCGTACTGCTGGTGCTGCTGCTGCCATGGAACGCCTATCAAGCGGGCCAAAGTCCGTTTGTGACCTTCTTCTCGAAACTCGGCGTGCCGTATATCGGCAGTATCATGAACATTGTGGTGCTGACCGCCGCCCTTTCCAGCCTCAACTCGGGGTTGTATTGCACCGGGCGAATTTTACGTTCGATGTCGATGGGCGGTTCAGCCCCCAAATTTATGGCGAAAATGAGCCGTCAGCAGGTCCCATGGGCTGGGATCCTCGCCACACTGGTGGTGTATGTGGTCGGCGTTTTCCTCAACTATCTGGTGCCTTCGCAGGTGTTTGAGATCGTGCTGAACTTCGCGTCGTTAGGAATTATTGCGTCGTGGGGATTTATCGTGGTGTGCCAGATGCGTTTGCGTCAGGCCATTAAAGACGGCAAAGCGGCAGATGTCAGCTTCAAGCTCCCGGGCGCGCCGTTTACCTCATGGTTAACGTTGCTGTTCCTGCTAAGCGTGCTGGTGCTGATGGCCTTTGATTATCCGAACGGCACCTACACCATCGCGTCGTTACCGTTGATTGCTATTCTGCTGGTTGCCGGATGGTTTGGCGTGCGTAAACGCGTGGCGGAAATCCAGCGCACCGCGCCGTAATCGCATTCAGGCCTGACAGCGTATCCCCGTCAGGCCTGCTTTCTTAGTTGGCTTCGATTAACTGCGCAACATCATTGCTGTTAATTTCCCGCGCGTTGCCATCCTGATCGGTATAGCTGGTCATCCCGGTGTCTTTATCCAACTGCGGTTTGCCCTGGGTGACGATAGTTTGCCCACTTTTCGTGGTCATGACGTAATCCGTTGAACAACCTGCCAGAGTAAACAGCATTACGCCTGCGCAAAGGCAGATAAATGGCTTTTTCATGATATTCCTGTGTTATGCAATGAGCCGATAAGGACCTAGTGTAAGTCCCTGATGTTTATCAGGCCAGCGATGGGGTGTAACGAGGCGTATCGTGGGGTATGGATAAATAACAGGAGGGGTTTCCCCCTCCGGGTAAATTACAGCGCGATGCGAATCACATCATCCGGCTGTGTGGCTTCCTGCTCACGTGAAGATTTTTGTTTCACGCTAACATACAGGGTTTTGCCATCAGCGGAGAGCGCCAGGCTGTTCGGGAACGTCGGGGTGTCGAATGTTTTGACGACTTTATAGCTTTTCGCGTCAATCACGCTGACCTTACCGGCCTGACGATGCGTCACGTAGGCTTCATTGCGCGCAGGGTTGAACAGCACAGCCAGAGATTCCGGCGCGGCGACTTTCGCCAGTACTTTTCCGTCACGGGTATCAATCACCAGCACTTCTGCCGCTTTAGAATCGGTAATAAACGCGCGGTTACCAGCGGTATCCAGGCTCAGGTTGATAAAGAAATGCTCTTTGCCGTCATCCAGCAGCTTTTTGCGGCTGAGAATTTTATTGTCTGCGGTATCAATGGTAATGAACTCACCGTCGGCATTGGTGGTGTACAGGCGTTTAGCCTTGCTGTCGACGGCCAGACCGGTGCTCATTTTACCGGTATTGGCAATGGTGGTTTTCAGTTTGATGGTCTCACCGTCGACCACCCAGATCACGCTCTCTTTACCGATACCGCTGATGTAGACCGTGTTGGTAGCGTCATCGGCAACCAGCTGACGTGGCTGCAGCGGGCGAACATCTTCCGAACGTTTACGCGCATCCAGGACCAGGCGACCTTTTACGTCGCCGGTTTTAGCGTCCATTGCAGTGACCGCACTGTTGACGGTATTACCAAACCACAGGGTCTGCGTTGCATTGTTGATGGTGGCGCCAAACGGTTTCAGATCGTTATGAATCGCCTGAGTCACTTCCAGCGTGACCGGGTCGAGACGGTAAACCACCCCACCCTTATCCAGCTTACGACTCTGGGAGGTGGCAAGCCACAGCGCGTTTTCCTGTTGGCTGTACGCCATTTCGTAGGCGCCTTTGCCTACCGCTTTGCGCAGCAGTTCTTCCGCAGCCTGCGTACTAAAAGAGGATGCAACAAGCAGTGAACCTAACAGTAAAGAACCACGCAGACGCGGTGAAAACAGATGACGTAAAGACATGACGACTCCCTTTGATAAATTCATTTGTTACTGCTTCACAATGCTTCAATCAGCAAAATCATGGTTTTGCCTTTTTAAGAATGAGAATAGTAATCATTATTTATCTCAAAGTGGAGTGTTTATTCGCTTTCTGGCAACAACCTTCTTATTTTCTCCATAAATGCTTAACGTGCCGCTCACAAACAGAGCGGCACAGCGGATTTTCGCGATTAATCTTCAGCGAGCCGGATCACAACCTTGCCAAAGTTTTTCCCGGTCAGCAGACCAATAAAGGCTGCCGGAGCATTCTCCAGCCCCTCCGTAATCTGTTCCCGGTACTGGATTTTGCCTTCTTTGACCCAGCGTCCCATCTCCTGCTGGAACTCATGAATGCGATGACCGTAATCCTGACCAATAATAAAGCCCTGCATCCGGATGCGCTTTTTCAGTATGGTGGCCATCAGCAGCGGTAAGCGGTCGGGACCTGCCGGTAACGCCGTGGCGTTATAACCGCTGACCAGGCCGCATACGGGAATTCGCGCAGAGGTGTTGAGCAACGGCAGCACCGCGTCGAAGACTTTGCCGCCAACGTTTTCATAATAGATGTCGATCCCCTGCGGACACGCCTGCGCCAGCTGCTGCGCAAAATCTTGCGCATGGTGATCGAGGCAAAGATCGAAGCCAAGTACCTCGGTGGCATGACGGCATTTTTCCGGCCCACCGGCCACGCCGATCACCCGACATCCTTTGAGTTTGCCAATTTGCCCGACGGTTGCACCTACCGGCCCGGTGGCTGCTGCCACCACCAACGTCTCTCCGGCTTTAGGCTGGCCAATATCCAGCAGCCCCATATACGCGGTAAAGCCCGGCATGCCCAGCAGACCTAACGCCCAGGATGGATGTTCAGGGTTATCGCCTAATCTTACCAGCCCGCTGCCATCGGAGATGTCGAAATCCTGCCAGCCGCTGTAGCTCAACACCCATTCACCAACGTGATAATCAGGATGATTTGATGCCATCACCCGGCTGACGGTACCGCCGACCATCACCGCGCCAATCTCCACCGGCGGAGAATATGACGGCTCATCGCTCATGCGACCGCGCATGTAGGGATCGAGTGACAGATACACGTTGCGCAGTAAAACTTGCCCTTCCCCAGGAGTGGCGACAGCACCCTCTTCCAGACGGAAATTACTGAGTACCGGGGCGCCATGCGGGCGTGACGCCAGTACCCAGCGGCGATTGCGTTGCAGTTGTTGACTCATTGATGTTCTCCTCTGCTTTTGGCATGAATCCATCAATAGTAGACGCCCCGCGCTGGCGATGCTTTCACATTAATTGCCGACGGCGTTTAACCGCACAACCAGATAAACACAGGGTTGTGCGGTTTCATTAATAAATCGGCAGTCATTCGGCGGGCCGAGTTCCAGACAATCACCGGCCTTCATTTCGTGGCGCGTGTCCCCTTCGACAAACACTAACTCCCCCTGCTGCAGCCAGATAAGCTGTCTGGCCTGCACGTAGGACGAAGCGGGCATGGGAATGTCGCTCCCGGCTGGCAGTTCTATCTGCACCAGATCGATGGGCAGATCGCTGCGCGGGGAGACGTGGCGGCGCAGATAATGGCTTTGCGGATCGTGCCAGACTGGCTGGTTGGCGAAGCGCAGCAGCTTGCCCTCCTGCATTTCAGCCCGTGCCATCAGCGTTGACATGCTGATGCCAAATGCCCCGGAAAGCCGCCCCAGCAGCGTTGCCGTTGGACTACTCTCGCCACGCTCAATTTTATGGATCATGGCCCGCGACACGCCCGCGCGCTCGGCAAGTTCCGTCAGCGACCAGCCGCGAGATTCCCGTTCTATGCGAATTCTTGCACCGATCCGTTGATTTATGCTGTCTTCAATAGTATTCATATTGTAATACTATAGTGAACAATACCTGAGGTTCAACATGTCTATCCGCTTTGCCAGTAAAGATGACTGCGCCGCTATTGCAGAAATCTACAATCACGCGGTGCTGCATACGGCGGCTATCTGGAACGATCAAACGGTCGATGCCGAAAACCGTATTGCCTGGTACGAAGCCCGGCAAATACTGGGGTATCCGGTGCTGGTGAGTGAAGAGAATGACGTGGTCACCGGGTATGCGTCTTTCGGCGACTGGCGTAATTTTGATGGTTTTCGTCATACCGTTGAGCATTCGGTGTATGTGCATCCGGATCATCAAGGCAAAGGCCTGGGGCGCGCATTACTCAGCCGGTTGATTGATGAGGCCCGCAGGTGCGGTAAGCATGTGATGGTCGCGGGCATTGAGTCGCAGAATCAGGCATCATTGCACCTGCACAGCACGCTGGGTTTTGTCTTAACCGCGCAAATGCCGCAGGTCGGGACGAAATTTGGCCGCTGGCTGGATCTGACCTTTATGCAACTGCAGCTGGACGATCGTCGCGATCCGGACGTGCGCGAATGAACCAGACGCTGACCCTCTCCTTTCTGATTGCCGCCGGCATTGGCCTGGTGGTGCAGAACACCTTGATGGTGCGTATTACCCAGACCTCCTCAACCATCCTGATTGCCATGTTGCTCAACTCGCTGGTGGGAATTGTGCTGTTTGTCAGCATTCTGTGGTTTAAGCAAGGTGTGGCGGGGTTTGGCGAACTGTTCTCCAGCGTGCGCTGGTGGACGTTAATTCCCGGCTTGCTGGGGTCGTTCTTTGTCTTCGCCAGTATTAGCGGCTATCAAAACGTGGGGGCTGCCACTACCATTGCGGTGCTGGTTGCCAGTCAGCTGATTGGCGGTCTGGTACTGGATATTTTGCGTAGTCACGGCGTACCGCTGCGTGCGTTGGTGGGACCGGTATGTGGCGCGGTGTTGCTGGTGATCGGCGCCTGGCTGGTGGCCAGACGCGCGTTTTAACTGCCTGATGGCGCTTTGCTTATCAGGCCTGCGGAATGTGCCTGTAGGCCGGATAAGGTGTGAGCACCGCTATCCGGCAAGGAAATATCAAAGGATCGTGCCACCTTTGGTGAGCTGCTCACGGCGGGCTTCCATATCCTCTTTATACTGACGACCATGATGCGCGATTGCCGTGCGCAGACGCTGTTGCTGGGCGTAGCGATCTTCCCGGCTCAGCTCTGCATCATCGCTGAGCGCAATCAGCAGTTCGTTCATATGCGTAATGACGCTCTCTTCAATGGCGGCGTCGACGCGGGCGCTGACCTCATCCAGGTGCGACATACTTTCTCCTTAACTGATTAATTTAATTTAGCTTTTGAAAAATCACTTCCCATCAGGCTCACGCTATATCCGCTGACGTTACTGCGTGTGGCATAGAACGTTTTGCCGTTTGCCAGTGCGATCCACGGGGCCTGCTGGTAGAAAATCTCTTGCGACTGATGGTAAAGCGCGGCGCGCTCTTGCGGCTTGCTCACCTGTTTCGCCTTTTGCACCAGCGCATTATACGCTTTATCGCACCAGCGTGCGGCGTTGGATCCGGTTTTAATGCTGTTGCAGCCCAGCAGGACATC
The DNA here is from genome assembly GCF_047467975.1 of Citrobacter sp. C348. Classification (NCBI taxonomy): domain Bacteria; kingdom Pseudomonadati; phylum Pseudomonadota; class Gammaproteobacteria; order Enterobacterales; family Enterobacteriaceae; genus Citrobacter; species Citrobacter sp. C348. The sequence continues at coordinate 235,425 of NZ_JASJUJ010000008.1, forward strand.
AGCGAAGTTATCCGGATCGCCGTTGTCAGACATCCAGCCAAACAGCGCGGTGTCGTGCTCGCCCTTACGCATTCCGGAGAGATATTCGCCCCACTCGTACGACACGATTTTCGCCTTCACCCCAACCTGCGCCCAGTCGCTTTGGATCATCTCAGCGATCCGCCGGGAGTTCGGGTTGTACGGCCGTTGAACCGGCATCGACCACAGCGTCGCCTCAAACCCATTCTCCAGCCCTGCTTTCTTCAGCAGTTCTTTCGCTTTTTGCGGGTCGTAATCGTAGTCTTTCAGATCGTTGTTAAAGCCCAGCATATTCGGCGGAATCGGTGATTTTGCCACCGAACCCGACCCTAAAAAGACGGCGTTAATGATCGCTTTTTTATCGGTCGCGTAGTTCAGCGCCTGGCGGACCAGCACGTTATCAAACGGTTTTTTCTCGGTATTAAACGCCAGATAACCGACGTTCAGTGCGTCGACCGAATGCAGCGTCAGGTCGCTGTTTTTCTTAATTTCTTCAAACTGCACCGGCGCAGGCGCGGGAATTATCTGGCACTCGTTGGTTTGCAGTTTTGCCAGTCGCGTTTGCACGTTTGGCGTAATGGCGAAGATCAGGTGTTTGGTTGGAACGTCACCATCCCAGTAGTTCGGGTTGGCCAGATAGCGGATTTGTGAATCCTGCTTGTACTGTTGCAGCACGTAAGGTCCAGTACCAATCGGCCAGGTATCGACGTTTTCCGGCGTGCCTTTTTTCAGCATCTGGTCGGCATATTCCGCAGAGAGAATGGACGCGAAGTCCATCCCCCAGTCGGCCAGAAACGCCGCATTAGGTTCGTTCAGCACAAACTGGACATGATAATCATCAACCTTCTTCACCTCTTTGATCAGCTTGTCCAACCCGACATCGTTGAAGTACTCATAGTTACCCTGCGAGACGTTATGGTACGGATGATCGGCATCTTTCTGACGTAATACCGAGAACAGCACGTCATCCGCGTTGAAATCACGGGTCGGTTTGAAGAATTTATTGCTGTTGAACTTCACGCCCTGACGCAGGGTAAAGGTATACGTCAAGCCATCCGGGGATATCGTCCAGTCGGTAGCCAGAGACGGCACCGGGGTGTTTTTCACCGGATCAAAGTTAATCAGTCGGTTATACAGCACCTGAGAACTGGCCACAAATGATGGGCCGGAGCTGGCGATTTGCGGGTTAAAGGATTCGGGAGACGCTTCAGAGCAGTAGATAAGGGTGTCGGTATTGGCAGCAAATGCAGCACCGGTTGGTAATCCCGCGCTGAGCGCCAGCACGAGCAACGTTTTCCTTGCAATCATTGTTGTATGCCTTCTTATTTTATTATTCAGCTCATTATCAGAGCATAGCTGACAAAAACTGACTAATAACAAATCACTATCAGGTTATTCTTATCCGGTGGTTTTCGCTGATTAATTCGACAGCACCGGTGAAATAATTTCCCTTAAGTCTTTTTCAAAACGTCAAGATTTTTCCCCACGCTCTATGCCATGAAAATTCGCCCCTTTTTGCCTCTCTTCCACCGTTTGCTCGCGTTTATAAGCCGTAAAGTAGATGTGTGAAGAAGTCTAAGGGATAACAACGTGGCAAAAACTCTCTTGCGCAGCGGCAATTTGGATGACTATCAGGCCGTGGGCGGCGGTGGTCAGGCCGTTTTTGATTCAGCATTGCAAATTCGTGAAACGCTTCGTCTGCGAAAACAGCAGGCCATGGCCGATTGTCTGGCGATCCCGCAAGTCAATGATAATGGCGATCGGGTTGACTGGTATTCCCCGATTGAAGGACAAGCCGTCGCCTGGAAAGCCGCTGATGAAGACGCGCGCTTTCGGGCATTACGCTATCTGGCCAGCACGCTGGACAGCGCGGCGACTCTCAGTCGTAAAAGCCTGCAATCGGGTAAAACCTCGCTGCAATTGTTTGGATCTCTGCTGGAAAAGGCCGTTCAGTTTCCTGGGGAAAATCACGTTTTTCTGGTTGATGGCAAACCGGTGATAACGTTCTGGGGATTCGTCAATCTGAACGAAAACACGCGTGACGATGTGCTCGACTGCTTGCGGATTGCCGATGTTCCTCCGGTCATGCCCGCACCGCAAGCCGAACCTGAAGAAGATATGGTCGTCCCGGAAATCACCTTTGCCGAAGCCGATGCACCTTTACTGACTCCGGTCGTGGAAACACCCAAGCCCGCAGAACCTGAACCGCAGCCCCCGGTCATCGAGAATGAACCCGAGGCCTTGCCACCTCCCGTATTGCCAACACCTGCGCGTAAACTGCCGCTGTGGAGCCTGCCGGTTGCCGCGGTCATCATTGCCGCCATCGTGGGTCCGCTGCTGTGGAAACAGCAGGCGACACGCCCTGCGCCCGCACCGCAGCCGGTTGAGGTTGCGAAGATTGACGTCAAACCGCTGCCCGCGCTGGTGCCTTCGCTGCCGCTGCATCGCGCGGAAGTTGTCCCGGTGGTAAAAAAAGAGATGCCTGCCGAGGGGCCGGTGGTGATTGCCGCGATCCCGAAAGATGCGCTGGTCATGGACGCGAACCAGATGAAGGTCGGCACCACACGTTTCCTCAACGGCAACTGGCGCGTGATGGTCGACATCAAAGATCCGGTCAGCGGTAAAGCGCCATCGCTGCGTTATCAGATCCAGACCAATAAAGGCACTGCGCGGGTCGTCCATGGCGACAATGTGGTGTGCCGCGCGGAGATTTTCTCCGGCCTGCATCAGTCGGGGGAATTAATGATTAAAAGTCGCGGGAACGCGCGTTGTACCGACGGCTCGCGTTATCCGATGCCGGAAATCACCTGTAAAGCAGGAACCAACGACGTAGCCGCCTGTACCGCACGTTATGACGATCACGCGGAGATCCCCATGACCATCAAAAAGATAGGTGCCTGATTTTATGTTGGTGAACCTGTGTGATTACAAACAGAGCGTGACGCTCATTGCCAATAGCGGTGTACAGTTTCTGGATTTTGGCCTGACGCCACAGGAATCCGCGCATCACGGGCGCTTTGTGCGAAAAACGGCCAACGGCCCACTGCTGCGACTGGATTTCGACCTGACAACGGGCCGCTATACGTTACCGGGCAGCACCGGCGGGCAACCTGAAGTGGTCAAGCCAGAAAGCACCCAGACATTACATTATTCACTGGACGTGCTCGACGGCGTCTGGCTGCCGCTGCCGTTCCTGCGCTTTAATCCACCGCGCACGTTCGTCGAAGGTCCGGATAACTGGGCGCGCGTACAGGTGCGCAAGCTGACACAGCCGGACAGCGCGGGCAACACGCACCGCGTGACCGTGGCGCTGGACAGCCAGTTGACCGAGCATGCCCCCGCCGTATTGACGCCAAATGAAAACGACCTGCTCAACGGCACGCGCTTTGCGCTGGCCTGGCACGATAAAGAAATCGCTGATTTCCTCGACCAGACGTGGATTGACGGCTGGCTGCGTGAATCCTTTTTGCATCACGTGACGCAACAAGAAAACCGTGCCGAACAGGAGATCCAGCTCGCGCTGCGAAATTTCGAATATCAGGCGCACTGGCTGAATGTCTTAACCCTGTTAGGCGAGCAGCTTGCCATTCCGGAAGTGAAGCTGGTGACGCACACCCTCAGCACGCCGGCTATTCCCGTCGATCTGATTTTAGATATCGGCAATACCCATACCTGCGGCGTATTGATTGAAGATCACGGTGACGCTAACGACGGCCTGCGCCAGACGGCAGAATTACAGGTACGTTCATTAAGCGAGCCGCAATACCTTAACGATCCGCTGTTCACCAGCCGACTGGAGTTTTCCGAGGCGCGTTTTGGCAAGCAGCACTTTTCCGTGGAGAGCGGTCGTGACGATGCCTTCATCTGGCCGTCGATCGTTCGTGTCGGCGATGAAGCGCGCAAGCTGGCCATGCAGCGTGTCGGCACCGAAGGCAGCAGTGGGATCTCCAGCCCGCGTCGTTATCTGTGGGATGAAACGCCGGTGTTGCACGACTGGCGCTTTAGCCAGATGAATGGCAAAACTCAGCGCGAACCGCTGGCAACCGCCTTCCCGCTGATGAATCTGATGAACGATGACGGGCAGCCGCTGTTTAGCCTGCCGCAGGATGACCGGCTGCCGGTATTCTCGCCGCAGTACAGCCGCAGCACGCTGATGACGCATATGCTGTGCGAAATTCTGGCGCAGGCGCTGGGGCAAATTAACAGCGTGGCGACGCGCCTGCGCCTCGGTTTTCCGGCCTCGCCCCGCCAGCTGCGTACGCTAATCCTTACCCTGCCATCAGCGATGCCGAAACAAGAACGCGAGATCTTCCGCCTGCGCATGTTCGAAGCCATTGCGTTGGTGTGGAAAGCGATGGGCTGGCATCCGCAGGACGACGACTTTACCACCCGCAAACAGCAGGAAAAAAGCGTGGTTCCTGTCCCTGAGATCCAGATGGAATGGGATGAAGCCAGCTGCGGGCAACTGGTTTGGCTATACAACGAGGCGATCTCGAACTACGACGGGCACACCGAATCGTTCTTCAACGCCCTCGCCCGTCCGGACCGCCTGCCGGAACCGGATGAAGTCAATGGTCGCGCCCTGCGCGTAGCCTCGATCGATATTGGCGGCGGTACTACGGATATGGCCGTGGTCCATTATCAGTTAGATGATGGCGTGGGGGCGAATGTCAAAATTACGCCGCATCTGCTGTTTCGTGAAGGATTCAAGGTTGCCGGGGATGACATGCTGCTCGATGTGATTCAGCGCTGCGTACTCCCCGCCCTGCAAACCCGTTTACAACAGGCAGGGGTTACCGACGCCGCCGCCCTGCTGGCCACGCTGTTTGGCGACTCCGGGCGCATCGACACCCAGGCGATTTTACGCCAGCAAACGGCGCTCCAGCTGTTTATGCCGCTCGGGCATGCTGTGCTTTCAGCGTGGGAACAAAGCGACGTTAACGATCCGGTAGCGGGACTGCATGCCACCTTTGGTGAACTGCTGGTTCAGCCGCCAACGCGCAACGTGATGAACTATATCCAGCAGGCCATCGATCATGCATTGCCAGCGGGCTCTCCGGTCTTTGACCTGTTGAGCGTGCCGCTGCAGGTGCAATTCAGGCCGTTACAGGAAGCCTTGCTGGCCGGGCAGTTTACCCTGACCTCTCCGCTGCACGCCGTGTGTGAAGCCATCTCGCACTATCGTTGTGACATTTTACTGGTCACTGGCAGACCGGCGTGTTTACCAGGCGTACAGGCGCTGATTCGCCACCTGCAGCCCGTTCCGGTTAATCGTATGATTTGGATGGACAGCTACCGCGTGCATGAGTGGTATCCGTTTAGCCAGCAAGGGCGTATTGGCAATCCGAAGTCCACCGCCGCCGTGGGCGCCATGCTGTGCAGCCTGGCGCTGGATTTGCGTCTGCCGCGTTTTAACTTTAAAGCCGCCGATATCGGCGCGTACTCGACGGTACGCTATCTCGGCGTGTTAGATAACACGGTTAATACCCTGCGCGATGAGAATATCTGGTATCACGATATCGACCTCGACAAGCCTGGCGCAAAGCTGGACGCGCGCCTGAATTTCCCGCTGCGTGGCAATGTGACGTTAGGTTTCCGCCAACTGGAGAACAGCCGCTGGCCCGCCACCCCGCTGTATACGCTCAGTATCAACTCTGCCGAACTGGCGAAAACCATCGCCGGTGATGGCGTATTAAATGTGCGTCTGCAATTACGTGGCGGTAGCAAAGAGGCCGGCCCGGAATACTTCGTCCTCAGCGATGCCTGGCTGCAGGATGGCACACCCGTTGCCGCTAACGCCTTAACCTTAAAACTGAATACGCTGGCAGACCGCCGCCACAGCGGTAGCCATTACTGGATTGATAGCGGGAGTGTGTACCTGAAATGAGCAAGACGTTAAACACCACACAGGCCGCCATCGAATGGGTAACGGACGTGCGTACACGCGCGGCACGCCTGGATGATGAAGCAGATTCCCTGCTTGCTCAGCTCACGTTAGCCGCCGTCAATGAAGCCGCGCTCAATGAGACATTCGCCGCGCCGGGTTGTGTGGGATTGTACGGCCACTCACAGGCGGCGAAAGCGCATTTGCTCTGCGCATTGTGCAGCAATACGGGTGGCAAACTGAATATCACCACGCCGGAGCGCAGCGTCGATTACTTTACGCACATTAACCCCGGCCATGCGCCAACCAACATGGCTATTCGCTTTACCCGCGACGAAACCCCATTGGACAGCGCATGGCCGCTGCGCCTGCGGTTGATGAGCGAGGCGGAGCTGGTTCAGCTGTTTATCGCCCAGTTCTGTGCGTTACCTGACAACCGTCAGGTTGAAAAAGCGATTATTGAGACGCGGTTAGAAAAATGGCAGACGCTGCGCCAGCGTCATCCGGTGCCGGGGATCTGCGCACTAGACGTGGCCACTATCGCGCGTTTCTGGCGATCCCGCGTTCCCTCTAACCAGCAGCAAATTGACGATACGCTGTGGCACCAGTTTGCCATGCTGCTTCCGGCACTGGATCTCACCACCCGGGCACATGCCTGGGCATTACTGTGGGGGGAGCAACCGGAACTCACGCAGCAGTTTCTGACACTGGCGCATACGCTGCAACAGACCGGACATGCCAACGAATTAGCCGCGCCGCTTAGCCTGCTGGTCGACCATTTCGGTTTGCCCGCCGAAAGCTTTCTCACTCAGGCAGCGCTGACCGGGAACGACGCATCAGGTGATGTGGTGGTGCATCCTCTTGCCGACAATCAATTACTTAATGCGGTCAGTCTGTCTCTGGAATCACTGGCGCTGTTGACCCGCGAACTGGTACTGACGGTAGAAGACGCGGTGCTGGAGAGCACCGATCTGCTGGATATCCCCCTGGCACCGGATGCGCATCCACACCCGCTATGGCAAGCAAAATTAGGCTGGATGCTGGAGCATTACCGCCAGTGTCTGCAACCCGATGTGTTAGTCATCTGCAACGCGGTATCCACCCGTTCGCAGACGCCGACCGTCACCCGCACACTACTCGGTTGGATCAACGATACCCAACCGCTGCACGATGCCGCGTTACCGGGCGTGGTGTGGGCCATTACCCCACAGGATGCACGTTTTAGCACCCAGCAGAACCTCGATGAAGCCGTTCAGCAATTACTGGGCAAACCTGGACTGCACTGGGGTACGCTGCAGGCACTGGATAAGCACAGCTTACAGCGCCTGGTTGAATGGTTGTCGCAGGCGACATCGCCCGCTCAGCGTCAGGCTCGGTTTATCTCTCTGTACGAGCAACACCAGCAGCGAATTCGCTCCACGTTGATGAGCTGGTTCCACACGGATGATGAACCGACCGGGACGAGTGAATCACTTATTCGCCAGTTGCAGGCTCAGGCGGCCAAACATGGCGAACTGCTGGAGGGGCTACTGCCGCCGATGCGCAGCGTGGAGTCGTTGTTACGTATTCAACAACCGCGTGAAGAGCAGGTTAGCGGCTTATTTAATGATGCGATCGACCTGTTTGCTGACGCGCGGGATATCTCTCACCCGCAAGAGAGAGAAGAGACCGGATACCTGGCGCATAAAATGTGGATCAACCATGTGCGGCAGTGGTGTCGTGATGAGAATAACGCACGTCGCCTGCACCTGGAGCCGCAGACCTTAAGACAGGTTGCTGACATCCTGGTGACCACCAGTTACCGGCTGGAGATGCCGCAACGCCTGCACGCGATTATGCAGCGCGAGAACGTCTGCGCAGCGCAGTTGCACGCGGATATCGGTGATTTTATTACCTGGCTTGGGTTTGCTCATGTTGCCGAGGAACAGCGCCCTGCCAGCAGGATCCAAAAAGGTGCCGTTATCTTTAGCGCCCCACCGCAACAGCCGATGCGCCGACTGGCAAAACTGGACGAGCAACCCCGGCATGGTGCCAGCCGATACGTTTATGACTGGCTGGTTGCCCTGTACACCCGCGCCAATGAAAACGTAGGTTATCAGCATCCGATGGACGTGACTGACGCTGACAGGTCGCGACTAATCGCGCTGCTAAAGACCTGACGCTATCATCAGAAAAGAGAAAACAGGAGTGCGACGGGAAAGCTCATCGGCCACGTCGCCCCGACTAATACCGCGCTGAGAAAGCGAATACGCTTTTTATCGCGCGATAGAAACCAGGTGATGATAGCCGCGATGGCGGCCATTACCGCATAAAAAACCAGCATGTTTTGGTACAAAGACATTTAGGGCATCCGGGCCAGAAGGGAAAATCGCGCGCAATATGCTCTTTTTTATGACACACATCAAGTTTTATTCATTTTTTAAGAAAACCGGCGAGAAAACAACCGTTCTCCGTAATGTTCAGATTTCGTACTATTGCGGATAGTTTTAACCCGTACTATACCCATAAGGGTTAAATCGAAAGGTGGCAAAAATGAATGTTTCCAGTAAAACCGTGATACTGATAAATATCTTTGCTGCTGTAGGACTTTTCAGCCTGATATCCGCAAGGTTTGGCTGGTTTGCTTGATGTGACTCTTGTTGATTAATTGCAGCGTCTGCTGGCAGAGAGAACATTCTCTCTGCCATTGATGCGCGATCTTCCCACTGCTTCACCTGCCAGTAAATTATCCTTAGTGTGTAATAGCCCTAACCTTTCTGCGGTAATGAAATCGCGAAGCCCCGGCATGCTTTGCCCCCTAAGCTGCTCCGCAACCAAATTTTATATTCCGTTGCGTTCTGACTTCACGCGCTTCCCTGTCTCATCAATAAGTTATTCGCACTGATCTCAACGCTTAGGAAGCCTGAATTTTTAGACTTACAAAATCATTTATTTCAGCCCAATTTATGTAATGGCATAATCAGGCAGGCTAAAGTGAGGGCGAAAATGGATAAAACATCTCAAAATCAGATAGTAGATAGCGACATTGCGCGTTTATTGCTTAAACACAGAAAGGCTCGAAATTTGACTGTAACAGAACTTGCCCAACGATCGGGCGTCAGTCAGGCCATGATTAGCAAAGTTGAACGAGGCACCTCCAGTCCCAGTGCCACGATACTGAGTCGTTTAGCCAACGCCATGAATATAACGCTATCAAAACTTTTTGCGGAGCTTGAGCAGCATCAGAACTCACTGGTTCGTTTCGCGGATCAGCAGCAGCATTGGACAGATGAACAATCAGGCATTACCCGCTGGTCACTCTCCCCTGCAGGGGCATGCCCGGAGCTTATAAAAGTTGAAATTCCTGCTATGGGTCAACTGACGATTCCCGCCTCTGCGAATGAGCATCTTTCCGGGCAAACACTGTGGATGTTGAGCGGCAGCCTTGATTTTCGGGTTAATCATCAGACCCATCACTTACAAGCCGGTGACTGTCTTGCCCTTACCTTTGCAAGCGAGTGCCAAATGAGCAATCCTGATAGCGAACAGAGTTGTTCTTACATCGTCGCTTTTAGTCAAAAAAATCAATGATATTGCCCCTACTTAAGGGGTTACATCACATTAGACTTGCTTAGATGTAACAGGGGATAAGGCCTTCCCTGATTGTCCTGCTCGGAACGGCCTGTAACCTGAAAGCCCATATGCTGATAAAACTCTATAGCCTGCTGATTTTGTTCATTTACATCGACGCTTAAATCAGGATGCAGCGCCAGTGCATGTGAGATCAACCGTTTTCCCACGCCAAGTCCGCGAGCAGAAGCATCGACAAAAAGTGCCTCCAGATGGCCCTCATGTAGAAACATAAATCCTAGCGGTTGGTCTTCCTGATTTGTTGCAACCCATACAGGGGTTTCTGAAAAAAAACTGACAACGTCTTTTTCGATCTCTTGTCGGTCGTGGGCTGTCAGAAAATCGTGCGTAGCATCTACAGAATTTTTCCAGATTTGGATAATTTCTGACGCTTCAGAGGGTCGTGACATTCTTATTTTTAACATTTCCTCTACCTTAAGTGGTCATTACTTTGGGTATTTATATACAAAATGAGCTGACTTAAATTTACTATAGTGAAATTAAATTCACAATAGTGTTTTTTATTTTTATGCCTTATCATTCCCCATGAGAAGTGCTAACACGCCGGTTAGTCTGATCCTCATCATCGTCTGCGACTATGATCCTGGGCTTTTTCAAATCGACTTTTCGCTCCTCGCTCACAGCCAGCAGCGGACATTCCACACTTCTGCTAATGTGGCCAAAATAGGTATACCACTGCAAAGTCACCTTACCCCTACATTTAGTGGTGGATACGTAAAGGTTGTTCACTTATTCTGCCTCTATCAGCGAGCAGGCCGGAGCCATTCTTTGTGGACAATCCCATTCTTCAGAAAACCATCATTATCTTTATTCTGGTCCTGTGGGTAATAAATGAAGTCAGGACAAAGAAAAGAAAACGTTCCGACCCCGCTATTGAAAACGCTGATGCCAGAGAGCGCCATGAATGGCGCCATCTCAGATGGGGATTCCGGGCAATACAAGTGGCAACGACAGTGTATATCGTTGTTCGACTGATTCAGTTTCTACTGAGATGAATGCCGACCTGAAAGCAACATCTAACTGTCCAGGCTGACAGTCGTTGAGCCTCGGTAGTCGCCGTTATGAATGTCCACTGAGTGCCAGTAGAGGACCAGCAAATACCCAGCATATTGCTTTTCATTGACCCTTCTCCTAAAAAATGTAATAAAATCAATGTTTCTTCACTTCACTGACTCATGTTAATGATGAATATGCATTATCGTATGGTTGTTTTACTTGCTGGAATTGTTAATTTAACTGGCTGCCTGGTCACCCCCGGAGATGCCTCTGATTTCACTTATGTCACATGGATTCAGTTATTCCAGAAAGTAGATTCTACGGGATGGACTAACATTCGCGAACGCAAGGAAGCGCTCTACAGCTGTGGTGTCGATCGCAAAGAAAATCTGGATGACAAGAATTGGGGGCTAAACATCATGCATCGCAATCAAACACTTCAGGAGATATCTACACGGAATAAGAAAATTTACGCATGCATGATAAGCAAAGGCTATAAAGTCTATAACTTCAGAGAGTGCGGGCCACTAAAAAGACCTACTGGTCTCTGCCCTAACTAGCGAAAATTTATGGCTTATACTTTACCTTCAAACAGGCTAGCTAAATGAACTCGACTTACTGACGAGTGAAGCGACCCATTGAACACACAGCCAGAAGCGGACCTCCCTGATTATTGTCTGCCTGGACTGACCCCACGTCTTCTGTCATATTATCCGGAATAGCAATGTCGTAAAGCCGGGAGAATTTTCGTTCCGTCAGGTCTGCACGGAATACAAGCCAGCGAACACCTTCACGCTTGATCCCAATATGTCGTCCAAAAACATTGTAGATAAGCACTATTGGACCCCTTTCAAGAATTGTGTCACTGGGATGGTACATCACCGTCTGATTCGCCCTCACCCGCACTCTCTTTGCTTTGAATGAACCGGAGTGCCAAATAGAGGTCTGGTGCCAGAAGCATGTCATCATCATTCATTGTTGGCCGGCTTTCTTTAAACCAGCGTGTTAATTCCGTTTTCCGGCCCGCAAGGATTAACGTAATCTGTCGACTTTTCAGGTCACGCTTTAACTCATTAATGGTGGCCAGGACACTTATATCTGAATAGGTGAAGCAGGCAACGGCATCAATAACCACCCATTTAGGTTGTAATGTTGTACCATCAACTAAGTTCAATACCCGACGTTTAAAATAAGCCACATTAAAATAGGTCAACGGGGAGTTAAATCGATACATCAACACGCCCGGAACCATTTTAATATCGGTTGAATTACCTAATGAGTGAATCATTCCATTTTCGTCAGTTCCCAGTAAGTGCTCAGAAGGACGAAAGACTGTACGCAGGAACTGTAACAGACCGAGCAACACGGCAAGCCCGATCCCCTGGATTACACCGATAATTAACACACAGCCAAAGGTGAAGAAGGCCAAACGAAATGCCTGTTTATTTCTTCGCCTCAGGTTCCATAGCCCACGTAAATCAATCAATGACCACGAGGCATACATTAGAACAATACCTAATGCAGAAACCGGAATAAACTGTAATGGCTGCGTAAAAAATACGACTATGATACCGATGAGTAAGGCTGCGACCACGGAAACCAGCTGACTTTTCCCCCCAGTTGAATCATTAACAGCGGTTCGGGAATCGGCTCCACTGATAGCAAACCCCTGAGATAATCCAGACATGAGATTCGCAATACCCAGAGCTCTAAACTCAGCATCAGCATTAATGTCATAGCCATTTTTCGCGGCGAAACTACGGGCGGTCAGCATAAGACTGACAAAACTGACCAAAGCCAGGTTCAGCGCCGGGATCACTAAATCACGCATCAGACCTGGCTGGAACGCCGCCCAGTTAACGACGGGTAAACCAGGCTGAAAACCGTCTCCCCCAATAGTGGCAATCCCATGATTTTGTGCTGATGTTCCCCATACCAGCGCCGTTGTTATCACAATGGCAATCAACGGTGCTGGCCAGTGGCTGCGATACGTTTTGATAACCATTAAAATAACTAACGTTAAAAGTGATAGTCCTAAGGTTAATAAATGGCTGTCTGCGATTCGGCCTGGCAAGGCAATTATTTTTTCAATAACCTGCGCCTCATCAAGTGTGATCCCTAAAACCTTGCCTAATTGCCCGACAATAATCGTCACGGCTACGCCATTAAGCAAACCAGTAAGAATGGGATGAGAAAGCAGATCGGCAAGTGCGCCAAGGCGAAATTTACTGGCAAGCAGGCACCATCCGCCCATCATCAATGTCATGATGATCGTCAGTTGCCAGTGCAGTTCGGGATTACCTGCAGAGAGGGGAAACACGACGGCCGCAATCACCGCGCAAGTTGTTGCATCAGGGCCAACAATAAGCTGACGTGAAGAACCAAACAGTGCATAAGCGATCATCGGTAAAACGCAGGAATACAGCCCTACGATTGCCCCAACACCCGCCAACTCAGCGTAAGCAATAGCAACGGGTAGTGCGACAGCCGCAACAGATAACCCGGCTTTAACATCATGTTTTAGCCAGCTTTTATCGTAGGCTAATAAATTTTGTAAACCAGGCATGTAATTTAAAAAAAATTTCCCGAACACTTTATTCTCCGGATATTGTTCTTACCCACGCAATGTTGGCACACTTCTGAGTGAGGTTCTGGTTATCTAATGCTCCCGGAATGAGGCCGCCACCGTTCAGGCCCTAATAACCTCAACCATCTTATTATTCTGACTGGTGTTAAACATAGTTCAAAACCGACCGTGCCTTCTGACCCCAAAAATTGTCCGCTGAGTGCCAGCAGCGGACATTAAGTATGGATTTATGTAGGGGAAAGTGCGATTAGGGCAGTTGTAATATTAATAAGATTTCGCTCGCTGCCGAATAATGAGCAAATCCAGTATACGATTGTTGGTACTCCGCTCAATGATACTGCTCCGGCCGATAGCATCAACGTATGTATCGGGCCGGTCGTCAACAACTTGCTGTTTTACGTACTTTCGCGAGTCTGGACCCATTCTTCATGGATCTTCTGTACTTTAACCCACAGTTTTTTAAGCGATATCTCAGGAACGTTTTCGAAAGTCAGACCGAATTCTTCATCAAGCACTTCCTGCCACTCTGGTAAAGACGTTGAGATGTGAGTCGTAACGACTTCGCCATCGGTTTTTGTTAAAACGCAACCTCGCAGTATCGTTTTGCCGTGTGGCTTCCGGAGTTGTGCAGTAACAACTTTTGCATATCCGGATTCAGGGGAATGCATATTAAAGTGATGACGGTCTACGAAATCACTCATAGAAGCGGGTTGCTCTGCCATATTCACGCCTGCGATCCAGCACGATGGATCGGCAATGAGATGCCAATCGCCCACGCCGTCCTTGCCCACGGCTTCCATGCCAAACTGCATCGAATCCTGGCAAACGGTCGTATTCATCAGAGGCATTTGTTCATGGAGCGCATCACCAAGGCCGACATCCACCCACCATCTCCCGTTAGGATTAGTTTCACTCGGCAGCCCCTCAGCGATGATAGCTGCATGGTTTTCCAGTTTTATATGCTCAGGGCCTTCTGCGCCGTGGACGTTTGCTGGGTGAAGACTCACACGATAACCAAGGTGGGTGAGTAGCGTATGTAAGCCGCCATTCAACTGAAAACAATAACCCCCTCGTCGGGTTGTTGCCGCTCTTCTGAAACTTTCCATGGCGTCAATTCCCCAATCCTGCCCAAGGTGGATCCAGAATGTTTCGTAAGGGATCCGCTCTACATGCGCTTGATGTAAACGGGTAAGAGCCTCAATGGAGGGTTTTTCTGCGTCAAGGCCAAGGCGGGCCAGATAGGCTTTTACTAAATCGTTCATGTTAATGTCATATTCCTAAGTCTGAGCATGTTGCATTTTCATTTTTGAGAGTTTATCAGAGGGAAGGTTTGGAGCTTTAAAAAGGACTGATGGCGTCAGATAGATTCTAAATCTGCTCCAGGCAATACATTTTCTCTATAATTACGGGCATTGCTAACTGAAAGTGGCTGTATTTTAATATCCACATTCAGTACTGTGTAGCGTCTAAATTGAGAATAATGTTTTCATATTTGAGAGGATTCGATGGACTTAAATGCCTTAAAGATGTTTGTTCTGACAGCCCGCTGCGGTAGCCTTTCTGCAGCAGCGCGGGAAAACAACATACCTCTTCCGACGCTAAGCCGTAGGATCGCTGAACTTGAGCATGAGCTGGATGTTGTTCTGCTAGAACGAACAGTGAAAGGTTGCAGAGCAACAGAGGCGGGTAAAAAATTGCTGGATCAGGCCAGTTCGGCTATTGATACGCTTAATGATGCCGAGCAGTTCCTCACAACTGCCGATTCCCGCATTACAGGCCGATTACGCCTGACAATGCCTCAATCACTTGAACCATGGTGGGAAATCATCAGGCAGTTTCAGCGTATATATCCGGGTATTGCCATTAACGTTTATACGACTGAACGTCGAGTGGATTTAGTTTCTGAAGGTATTGATGTCGCGCTGAGAGTTGGAAGCATCTCTGATGATGATGTCGTTGCGAGCCATCTCATGGATTTCAGGCATATTCTGGTCGCCAGCCCGGCGCTTTTTCAGGGCAGTGAGCCCCCCAAAGAGCCATCAGACCTGATGAAGTATCCCTGTGCCGCCTGGGGTTCGGTGATAGGCGCGCGTCCGGTGTGGATGCTCGGTGAACATACCTACGATGTTCCAGCGACCTTCATCGTCAATGATTATCTTCATTTGCGCTCTGGAGCCCTTGCTGGTGACTACATTACTGAGTTACCCGCTTTTTTTGCTGCGGAATACATTAATAGTGGAAAACTGATTGAGGTTTTACCCCAGACACGTTTGCCCTACTCATCATTGCATCTGGTTTATAAAAAACACCGACATGTTTCCACGGCGGCCAGAGCCTACATAGAATTCTGTAAGGCTAATGTACACATACTAAAAGATAAAAGCCGCGTACCCTCAGATGATGAAAGTATGTATCCATGAATGTGAATTATCAGTCAAACCGATAGCGTATGTAGGTAAGGCTGTGGCCGATTCACGCTGTGAGTTCAAGGAGTAGATGCAACGCTATCCTTAATCGAAGGGATGTTGCCATGAAACCCAGAACCCGGGCATCAGCGAAGTGATGTTCATTAAGTGAACGGAACG
>NZ_JASJUJ010000009.1:0-228542 GCF_047467975.1 Citrobacter sp. C348
GGTTTTTGAGAACCTCGGCAACCAATCCGGCATCGACCATTTCTTTGAGTGCGTTCGCAATCAACGGATATTGCTTATGCGGGTTAGCCTTTTCCTCATGAGCTTTCATGAGCTTGTCGGCGTAACTCTTAACCTCGATGACTGCATCATCGACATATTTACGGGTTGCCAGCACAACTGACGGGTCGATTTTTAAGGTGATCGCCGACGTGCTCGAGACAACGAGAATCATGCGAATAGTCTGCGTTCGACCGCTACCCTCGGCCAGTAACGGCTTATAGGTTTCCGGGCAGTTGGCGACAGCAATCAAAATACCAGCGTCATCATAAAGACCAATTTCACGGATGAAGAAACCACCCTCATTTTCAGGAATGATTTGCTCGGCAATAATCTGACCGGCGTCGTTGGCATCCACGCCCAGTGAATTAATCGGCGCAATACGGGTCTGGTTAATGAGCTTCGTCTGAGCCGGGTCAGGGGTCGGCAATGTGCCGTTCCCGTCACCGACGGCCATTTGTGTGATATTCAGTTTGGTACCGAGCGCGGTCGCGTTTGCCAGTCGCGCTGCGCCCTGAGTGGTCAGGATGGCAAAATATTTAGTCGTCATGCGCTTACTCGCAGGTTATCAATCAGATGAATGGCCGAAGCCGGATAAAACTCACCACCAACGACAATTTCCCCGGCGGCATAGGGATAAACAGTTAACAGGTCGCCGTCATAGCAGCTTGCGCCCACATAAGCGCGCCCGGTGGTGCTCAGGCTGATAGCGAGCCCGGTCAGATGTCGGCTGGCCGGTTTTGCCCCTTCAATCAGTCGCTCGAGCTCGAGGTACATCTCATCGGTGATGCCTGTCTCGAGTACGCCCACAACAAGCCGGAAAGTTCCGGGCTCTTCGTTGAGCTCCCACCACTCCTTAACCTCAATCAGATAGCCCAGCGGCTCCACCACGCGCCGTAATGCGGCGATAGTGCCTTTATGGGCATGAACGTAAAACGCGGAGGCGATAACGCTGCGTTTTGTCGCCTCCGGCCAGCTCTCATCCCACCGGTCAACCGAAAATGCCCACGCCAGATACGGCAGCAGCCGCACCGGGCAGGTGCGCCAGTTCCACAACGTGCGAAGCGGTACCGGCACACGCTCAATATCTGCGGCCGCGCGGGCGGCGGCGACCTCGAGCAGCGATGAGCCAACAGGCAACAGTCGCTTATTACTCATCGGCCCCCCCGTCAGCGATGTGGTATTCGGTGCAACAGGATGCCTGGTATTTACTGAGCACAATGTCAGCCAGTGGCGCGGCGAGTTCGACACGCTGCACACCTTCGACATGCAGGGCGGCATAGATGGCCGACTGACGAATGTCCCGGCCCAGTCGCTGTTGTGCGCTGATGTATGCCTTCAGTTTTTCCTCTGCGGCCTGACGGATTGGCTCGGCCTCCGGCCCCGGATAAAAATACAGAGTTGCATCAATCTGATACGGCACGATTTCAGCACTCTGTACCGTCACCCGATCGCCAACCGGGCGCACCTCTTCAGCGTTTAGTGCTTTTTCAACGATGGTCAGCAGTTCACCGGATGCGGTGCCGTCATCCTCGCGTGAAAGCACCGTGATGGTCACACAGGCCGGTGACGGGCTGACAACCGAGATATCGGCGACACGACCGTCGGCGCTGCGACCGTGGTATTCATATGCGCCGACCGGGCCAGCCACGCTGAGTCCTTCATAAGCCTGTTGTGCACGTAACCGTAAATCGGCATCAGATTCCATGACGGCGGGTGTCGGCGGGATAGTGCTGTCATCGGCGGGCGTCACAATCTGTCGCGCGGTGTTGTTGTTTCCGGCCATCACATCGAGGTCGTTATTACTCGCGTAAGCCAGTGTGCAGCCTTTCGCCGCATCGTTCACACGCTGACGCCAGATAACCTCCCGATAGGCGTTTTCCTCCAGATACTTCACCAGTGGCTCAGACTCAAGGGCGAGAGTACGCGCAACAGCGTCCTGTTGTTCTTCAGGGTAAAGCGAGACCAGCGTCGCTTTGCGTTCCGCGAGAATGGTTTCAAAATCCAGCGTTTCCACGACGTCAGGTGCGGGGAGCTGGCTCAGGTCGATGTTTGCCATAAATTCAACTCACAGGAATAGTCAGTGAAAGGGTTTTGCCGGTGCCCCGGGTCTCGCCGGTCAGCTCAACAATCATCTGACCGTTAAACTGACGCTCGACCGTCAGCGAGCTGATGCTGATGCGCGGCTCCCACTTCAGCAGCGCCATATAACAGGCGCACATAATTTGCAGCCTCAGCGCGTCGGTCTGCGGCATATCAATCAGGGAGAACAGCAGCGAGCCATAATCGCGGCGCATCACGCGAGAGCCGACCGGCGTTCGCAAAATATCGCCACAGCTCTGACGGATGTGATCGGCGTCAGTGATGGCGCGCCCGGTCTCCCTGTTCATACCGATATAACGGGTCGTCATTTCGTCCCCTCCGTCCAGGCCCCACCTCTTTGCACACCGCCGTGACCGTGGTTGTCGACCTGAACGCCGTTTGATTTAAACGTACCGTCGGTGTGTTCGATGTTTCCGCGCATGGTGCCACCTTGTTGCACCTCAAGCGTCGCCGTCGTCAGTTTGTTGGTGCAGACCACTTCCGGGGTGTCGAGGGTGATGCGGGTCTCGGCTTTCACCGTCACCAGCGGTACCGTCGCGGTGATGGAATCCGATGCCGTAACGTCTGCGGTTTTAATGCCGCTCACAGTCAGCGCGCCAGTCTCCGGCTCGTACTCGATAACAGCCCCGTCAGGAAAGGTGATGTGAAAAGCATCAGCCGACGCCGACGGCGCGGGGTGGTCATCCGAAAAAATGCCGGGCAGCACAAAAGCGGTGTCGAGTTCACCGCCCACGGCCAGCAGTAAAACCTGCTCACCCACAGACGGAGCCCACCAGACACGTGAGCGACCGGCGCGCATGGTCAGCCACTGAAGCCAGTCGGTGACAATGCCGCCAGTCTGGACGCGACAGCGCCCGTCATCGAGGTCGACTTCGACGACGACGCCGGTGCGTATCAGGTTGCGAAGGAGGCGTAAAGCGTCCTGAAGAGTTGCGCGAGTATTCATACAAGGAAGGATGCCGCCCGGTGCTCTGAGCGGCAATTGATGCGGGTTTTACTGTCGATGACACAACGCTAAACGGACAATTTAGCGATAATTATTTCTTCCACTGCCTGACGGTCTTCGTCATTAAACCCGATGAGCGGTCGGGCATCGTACTGTACCGGCGTACTGTTTCGCCCTGGCTTATCTTTGAGGCCGTACTGATGCACATTCGCCATCCGTTGTACCTTGCCGGTAAATTCCACGACCGCCGCATCATTTCCCGCAGTAGCTTTCATAAAGCGACTGGTGCGCAGCTTCGCGAACATTTCCCGCTTAACCCGGCCTTTTTTGGCTTTTATCGGCTGGCGCTTTCTGGCGGCGTAAGGTGTGCCGTCCGGTGCTTTCTGCGTTTTAATCCGGCGCTGTTGACGGGCTCGCAGGGTCTTCGCGATATCTGCGGCCATTCTGCGACGGGCAGCAGGTGACAGCGCCGCTATCAGCCCCGCGAGCTTATCGTCAAAGGGTTTAAAGTCATTCATGCAATCGACTCACGAGCTCACCGTTAACATACAGCTCAACCGGTCGGGTAACGGGCTCCGGCGGCTGCGGCTCTTCAGCCTGTTCAACGTGAAGCTTATCCCTCTGCTCTTTAACGATAGTGCGCTCGGTCAGCATCAGGCTGATACTGATATCGGCGCTGTCGTTGTCGTTGATATCGGCAAAATAGGTGAATCCCTTTTTACGCCCTTCATCGGTCGTCATAATGTCAGCCTGATGGATGCGCAGCCACGCCTGAATCGGGACGAGTAACAGCTCGATATCATCCGTGAAATCGGTCACCACCACATTCAGCGTGTACCGGTTCTCAAACGACAGCGACGTCGCCAGCGTCGAGGCCAGATTCCCGTTATCGATAAAGACACGCATCATATCGGGGTTTCGTGCCAGTACCGGCAAGGCGTCAGTTAAGGCTTTTCGCAGACTCTTCGGCTTGTACATCGATTTTATCCTGACAGTGTTTTATCGTTCTGACCTGAAGCGCACAGCGCTCGAGGGCGCTTTCGAGCTGGCGTATATCCGCGCTCAGGTCGCCATTGGTAGTCGGGTCACTTCCCGGCATCGGGCAAAGACTGACCCTCGGGCATGAGTTGTAAACAATCACCGGCGTCGGCACAGGCGGCGCGCTGGTGCAACCGGCGCACAGCATCAGGTAAATCAGCGCTATACCAGCGGCGAAGCTGTTCATTTTCATTGAGTAACCTCGTAATGGTCTGTTCCCGACGTTGGGCCCGCGCTCCGGCCTCGATGAGCTCACCGCGCAGTAAGACCTGAGCGGTCTCATTTTCCCCACGGATACGGGAGGCCGTTTTAAGCTGGCTTTTCAGCATGGTAATCACCGTTTTTTGTTCACCGGCGACACGGTTCGCTTTTTCCAGCGAGCGGCTCAAACTGGCATTTTCATGCCGTAACCACAGGAGCCCGGTCAGCGCCAGCGCGCTGACCAGTACGATCACAATGAGCCGGGTCACTGGACGACTGCCCTGATGCGCTGGCGAACAACGGAGCGCACCGACGTAAATATCAGGACGCAAATCACATACAGTAGCGCCGTCATAATCCAGCCAGCTCCCACCAGACAGGCGAAGGTTGCCGCGAATAACATCAGCGAGCAGAACCGTCGCAAGGGAGATAATTCACGACAAAAAATCGTGATGACGTTTTTTATGTCTTCAGCATTTTTCCGGGTAATTTCAATGCTTTTACTCCCCGTCATCTCGCAGGTCACGATGCCGTAAACACTGGCCGCAATGCAGATAACACTACCGAACAGCGCCCAGACAACGGCGAAATTTACCGCCACGCTTTGTGGGTCAATAATTCCCCTGAGCAACATCAGCGCCAGCAGGACATAAAAAATCATTGAGCAAATAGCTTTTTTCATTGGGTAATCCCTTTCAGACAGTAAGTACGCTCGCGAAAGCGGCGGTTTTCGAGCCCGGCATTACGCTCACCATTCACAAACACCCAGCGGGTGAGCTGGTCACAGGCCTGCCACCATTGCCGGTGTTTCAGGTGATACACCAGCGTTGAGCGACAGGCCGCGCCGGTACCGACGTTAAAAGCGAAGCTGACCAGCGCGTCATAGACGGCGGGTGGCATTTCAACAGGCACACAGACCGCGAGTCGTTTCTCGACGTTCAGCACATCAGCGACCAGATTCGCGGCGGCTTCCTTCTCGGTGATATCCCGTTTCGGTACCACCCCGACAGTGTGGCCGATGCCTGACGTCCACACGCCCGCGCTGCACTGATAAGGGCGCAACCGGCAACCCTCGAGGTCGGCAATCAGCGCGAGCCCCTCCGGCGAGGTGTGAAGCAAACGAAAATCAGGCACCAGTGCCGCCAGCGCCAGCACGACGGCCACACTGCAACGTTTAACGAATGAGCCCACGAATAACCCCCTTATCAATCCCCATCGAGACGAGATAGCGGTATTTCTTTCGCTGGTACCAGAAGTTAACCAGCGCGGTAAAAATGGCGCAGCTTCCCCCGACATAAAGCGCGAGCCGTTCCGGTGTCTGCGTACCGAAATACGCCAGCACCACTGACAGCCAGTAGGTCAGAAAGGTTGTGATTTTATCCACAGTCAGTCCCATAAATTCACGGTCTCCGATACCGGTGCGGCGTCGACTTCAGGCAGACTGACCGCCGTGCCATGTGGCAGGACGACACCCAGCTCAGCGAGCCCCGGATTAGCCAGCAATACCGCCTCGACCACACCTTCAGTGCGCCCGTAATGGCGCTGACATAACGTGTCGAGCGTGTCGCCCTGATGCGCGATGACGTTCATCAGATTTGCCCCACGATGCAGCGCGCTTTGTCCTGGATACGGGCAACCGACCAGCGCATGTCACGCCACATTTCATCGATGGTGTCATCGATGCTGTCGGCCTTTTTGTCACCTTTGGCGCTCGCATCAACGCCCCGGTAACGCTCGTACAGCGTCGCGGTCGTCATCGAGCAAACAGCGTTGAAGTAGTGAAAAACCCGCACACTTTCGCCGTCGAGTTCATCCGTCGGCACATCCTCAAGTCGCGCGTAACCGGCGGCGAGCTGAAGGTCGCGCCAGTCGGTTAACTCGGCGTTGGTCTCGGCCATCGCGGTTTTAATCGCCCGGCGCAGACGCACCGGCGTCACGGTCTGCTCGAGGCGCATTTCTTCGCGCATGCGCTTCGGATCAACATCCGGGAAAAAGGCCGTGTTTTTAATCACCGGCTCGTCAACCGGCACCGGCGGGATGACCATCGGGTCGCGCTGTTGCGCCCGGTTATTCATCACAATCATGGTCATGAGTACCTCAGTAAATAAGTGGGCGGTGGACGCCGGTCGCAGTTACGGTGAATCACCGACATTGACCAGCGTGCCGCCCGGCGCGGGGCGCGTTCTGTTAACCGGTGACTTTCTTAGGGCGTCCCCGCCCTCGTTTCACCGGTGAATCTTGTTTTTTCGCGGGTGGCTTTTTCGCGGCTTTCGGCGCCGTTTTTTTGACGACGACCGGTTTCGGGTTCAGCTCACGAGTGAGGGTCTCAATGTCCTTTCTTACCCCGGCGTTGGTGTCGAGCTGTAAGGCGCGTTGCAGGTGCGCCAGTGCATCAGGAAGCTGACCGGCATCACGCAGGGTCAGACCGGTGACCTTATGCAGTCGGGCGCGCACTTCGTCAGGCATATCGGCGGCATCGGTCAGCCCGATGACCTCGAGCAGTTGCGAAGCGTCGACCGGCTCACCGGCGATACGGGCGCGGAGAGCCGCGAGCGCGACCTCTTCGGCCAGCATATAAGGCGCGGGGCGGGAATGATTTTCCGGCATAGACAGGCCAAAACGCAGGGCATAGCGCGCAATCTCGACAGCGCCGGTGATATCCCCCGCATCCAGACGCCAGAGCATCACCGTCATCAGAATGTCATCCTGTGCGCCGGTGCCGCTTTCCAGTACGCCAGCGACCCACGGCAGGTACAGCGGGAGTAATTCGCGTTTTTTATCCGCTTTGCGTTCTTTAGAACAAATTGCTGATAGCGTCCTGCGGTCTGCGGCCAGCTTGACGAGCATTTGCTCGTAAGGTGAGGCATGACGCAGCGGGGCGTTATCCCGCTGCGATGCCCTGACAGCCGAGACCCGCATCGCATGACGCTGTGCGGGGGTTGCCATCGGTTATGCCTCCGTGCCGTCAGTGGTGTTAGTTTCAGCCGGTGCGTCGCCTGTCAGAGACTGCATCGCTTTGACCATTGCCGCCGCGAAGACTTCCGCGCTCACAGGTTCAGTGGTGGCGGGTTCTTCCGGCTCGAGGATCTCGATATTTTCAATCAGGCACCCGGCCTCGTAGTCCTCGATAACGAAATCGACTTTGACCTGTTCGTAGTTTTCCACCTGGTCGAGTTTCGGATTTTCGACGATGTGGCGGCGGTGGCCGTCCTCGTACAGATAAATCGAAATGTTATCCAGCGTGGTAATGAAAACGCTGTTTGCCGGGAAGAACGGCGCGCGCACCGCCTGAAGCTGACCGATGGTTTTCTGGCTGATAATCAGCTCACCGGCGAGCTGTTCGCTGTTCGCCTGGAATTTGTTAATCATCGGGAAGTATTTGTCGGTCAGGATACGACGACCACAGATGACAACCATTTCCGGGTTTTCGCGGTGAATTTCCGCGACCAGCGACTCGAAAGCATCCATGACCAGCGCGTCGAGGTTGGCGTAATGCCCCCCTTTACCCACTTTGATGGTGTTCGAAATTACGGTGCCGTCAGCGTCGGTGACGCTGGACATCACGCGCTCAGGCGCGTCATTACGGTATTTCTGCAACCAGCCGACAGCCACATCCTGAAGTAACGGGTTTTTGCTACGGTCAGACGTCGCCGCCCGGCTCACGCCGTTAAAGCCGATGGTGATGTAATCCAGCGCCTGACGCTTGATGATGGCGTTGCGAATGCGAATCTGAAAATCCTGAAAACGCGCCCACAGGTCGAGTTTGTTGTACTTCAGGTGATAGTCGAAGTTCACCGGGTGACAGAAATAGCGGTACGCATCCATTTTCGCGAAATCAGCGGTTTTACGCTCGACGCCGCCGTCGGTGTCAGCGGTGCTGGCAATGGAGCCGGTCACATCGATGCCGACCTTCTCTTCAGTCAGCTCGCCAACGGTCACCATGTTGATGAGCTTCAGGAAGCTGGACGACTGCTGGATTTTGTCAAACAGGGTCTGCGTCACCGACGGCTCGACGGTGAATTTTTTGTCGAGGTCGCTGGTCGCGATGCCGTTCAGCTCGGCGATACGGCTCAGGTACTGATTGAATTTAAAACGGGTCTCTTTACGCATGAGTTTTGTATTCCTTCGGGGTTATCGGGGTTAGCAATCGGTCAGCGTGGAGCCAGACGAATCACCGTCGCCACCGGCGCTTAACTTGCGGCGCGGCTGCGTTTTGTCTTCGGTGTGCTCCAGCGTGGTTTTGATAGTGCTGAATTGCTGCGAGGTGGCGTCGGCCTGTTCAGCCAGCGCTTTTTTGACGTCGGCGAGTTCGGTTTCAATGGCACTGAAACGCACCTCAGCGCTTTCGCCGCCGGTCTGCACCCGTTCGGCAATGGCGGTCACGGCTTCATGTACATCACCGAAACGCGCATCGTCGTCAGTCTGTTTACGGCTGAAGATGCCTTTCACGGTGTCGCTGAGTCTGGTCAGCAGGGTGTCGGGCAGGTCTTCAAATTCCAGCTCGGCAAGGGTTGCCACTGAGAACAGGTCGCCCGGCTGGTCTTTCTTCCCGGCCAGTGGGTTTTGTTGTGCGCGGGAGCAGAATTGCAGGTATTCAGTACCGAGGCTCGCCGGGTCATCGGTTACCGCCAGCCCGATGAGGTGACATTTGCCGGTGTTGGCAAAGTTCGGGCGAATTTCCATCGAGGTGTAAACCTTCTGGCCTTTCGCCAGCATCGCGAGCAGGTTGTCGAGCGGGGCAATTTTGCCGAACAGCGCCAGCTTGCCGTTGAGCGCCGAATCGTCGTCAATCACTTCCGCTTTCACTTCCGTGACGTCGCCATAGCGGCAAAACGGGCTGTCGGGAATAACGCTGCGGATATGCTCGAGGTTAATGCGACAGCCGTAGACGCGCGGGTCAAAGCCGTCAGCCATTTCCTGAATATCAGTCGCACTGATGACGCGACCGTCGCAGGTGTCACCCTCGACGCCGATGCGAAACCATTTCGAAATTTTTTTAGTCATGAATCAGGTGTCCTGAGTTGGGTTATCGGGTCGGATGTAGTTTCCCGACTCCCTCCCTCGCCAGCCACCGGTTACAGAAGTGCACCCCCTGACACAACAGGGGGTTAGCGATTCATCCCCCCTGAATCTTTAGCCTTGCCGTGTACTCATCACAGTGAGGTTTTATGACCACTACTAACGACACATCACTACTCAGCGACCCGCGACGACAGGCCGCGCTTTTGTTCTGGCAGGGCTATTCCGTGCCACAAATCGCGGAGCAGTTACAGGTCAAGCGCCCCACGGTGCAGAGCTGGAAACAGCGTGATAAATGGGAAGAAACCGCCCCGTTAAACCGGGTCGAGTTCACGCTCGAGGCGCGGCTGATTCAGCTCTATGCAAAGCCTGACCTGACGGCTCACGACTTTAAGGTCGCGGATTTTCTGGCGCGCCAGATGGAGCGCCTCGCGCGGGTTAACCGCTACGGCCAGACCGGCAACGAAGCGGATTTAAACCCGAACGTGGCCAACCGCAACAAAGGGGAAAAGAAGAAGCCGAAAAAGAACTATTTCAGCGAAGAGGCTATTGAGAAACTCGAAGAGATTTTCCTCGAACAGTCTTTCGACTATCAGCTCGAGTGGTGGCGCGCGGGGCTGGCGCACCGCATCAGGCACATTCTGAAATCGCGACAGATTGGCGCGACGTTCTATTTTGCACGTGAGGCACTGTTACAGGCACTGAAGACCGGCCACAACCAGATATTTTTGTCGGCCAGTAAGACGCAAGCCTATGTATTCCGTAAATACATTATCGCCTTTGCCCGACAGGCTGGCGTCGAGCTCACCGGCGACCCGATTGTGCTCGGCAACAATGGCGCGGAGCTGATGTTTCTCGGTACCAATGCCAACACGGCACAGAGTCACAACGGTGACCTGTATGTCGACGAAATTTTCTGGATCCCCAACTTTCAGAAACTGAAGCGCGTCGCCGGGGGCATGTCGTCACAGGAGCATTTACGCACGACCTATTTTTCGACCCCCTCATCGCTGGCGCACGGCGCTTACCCGTTCTGGTCGGGTGAGCAGTTCAACAAGGGGCGCTCTGACAAGAGCGAGCGCGTCGATATCGATATCAGTCACGCCGCACTCGCGAAGGGCGTCGCCTGTCCTGACGGCCAGTGGCGGCAGATTGTCACCATCGAGGACGCACTCGCCAAAGGGTGCACCCTGTTCAACATCGATACGCTGAAGCGCGAGAACAGCGTCGATGAGTTCCGCAACCTGTTTATGTGCGAATTCGTCGACGATAAAGCGTCGGTATTCCCGTTCGAAGAGCTGCAACGCTGCATGGTCGACAGCCTCGAGAAGTGGGAGGACTACGCGCCATTTGCCGACAGGCCATTCGGTCACCGCCCGGTGTGGATTGGCTACGACCCGTCATTACGGGGCGACAGCGCCGGGTGCGTCGTTATCGCGCCGCCGGTCGTTGCCGGTGGCAAATTCCGCATCCTCGAGCGCCACCAGTGGAAAGGGATGGACTTCGCCCAACAGGCCGAATCCATTCGCGAGCTCACGCAGAAATACACCGTGGAATATATCGGCATCGATGCGACCGGGCTCGGTCAGGGCGTCTTCCAGCTCGTGCGGTCTTTTTACCCGGCAGCACGTGAAATCCGCTACACGCCGGAAATGAAAACCGCGATGGTGCTCAAAGCCAAAGACACCATTCGCCGCGGTTGCCTCGAGTACGACGTCAGCGCGACCGACCTCACGCAGTCGTTTATGTCGATTCGTAAAACCATGACCAGCAGCGGGCGCAGCTCGACCTATGAGGCCAGCCGCACCGAGGAAGCCAGCCACGCCGATCTCGCCTGGGCAACCATGCACGTATTAATCAATGAGCCGCTGACCGCCGCGACCGGTGAGCAGTCATCCAGCATCATGGAGTGGAACTAATGAGCAAGAAATGCAACAAGCGCCAGCAGCCGCCGCGCACCCAAAACCACACCGCCGCACCGGCTCAGAGCATGGAAGCATTCACTTTTGGTGAGCCGACGCCGGTACTCGACCGCCGCGATATTCTCGATTATGTCGAGTGTATCGACAACGGCCAGTGGTACGAGCCGCCGGTGAGCTTTTCCGGGCTGGCGAAGAGCATGCGCGCCGCCGTGCACCACAGCTCACCGATTTACGTGAAGCGTAATATTCTGGTGTCGACCTACATCCCGCACCCGCTGTTATCCCGTCAGGACTTCACCCGGTTTGCGCTCGACTATCTGGTGTTTGGCAATGCGTTTATCGAAGAGCGTCGCAGCCTGACCGGTAAGCCGTTAAAACTGGAAACCTCACCGGCGAAATACACCCGCCGTGGCATCGAGGATGACGTTTACTGGTACATTCAGAGCTACACACAGCCGCACCAGTTCGCGCCCGGCTCCGTCTTCCACCTGCTCGAGCCCGATATTAATCAAGAGCTTTACGGAATGCCGGAATACCTGAGCGCACTCAATTCAGCCTGGCTGAATGAATCGGCGACCCTGTTCCGTCGCAAGTATTACCAGAACGGCGCGCATGCGGGATACATCATGTATGTGACCGACGCCGCGCAAAGCAGCACCGACGTCGAGGCGCTGCGAAAGGCGATGCGTGACTCGAAAGGGCTCGGCAATTTTAAGAACCTTTTTTTCTACGCGCCGAACGGTAAAGCAGACGGGATTAAAATTGTGCCACTGAGCGAAGTCGCCACGAAGGATGACTTTTTTAATATCAAGAAAGTCAGCGCCGCTGACCTGCTTGACGCGCACCGCATTCCGTTCCAGTTGATGGGCGGTAAGCCGGAGAACGTCGGCTCAGTGGGTGACGTTGAGAAGGTGGCAAAGGTCTTTGTGCGTAACGAACTGACCCCGCTACAGGCACGGTTTATGGAGCTGAACGAGTGGGCGGGTGAAGAGATTATCCGCTTTGAAAAATATAGCCTCGGCGACGACGAGTAACCCCACCCACAGCCGCCCGTCGTGGCGGCTTTACCCTAACCGCATACAACGCCCTCAACGCCACGACACGCCGTCGCCGCTTCGCTTCATCCGTTACTCATCCGCAACCACAACAACGCTACAGGGACGCGCTCAGGCGCTGGAAAAATAAAATAAATACCCGCCTCATCGCGCAATGCTTTCCCCGCCACGCCTGCCCGCTTTATAGGTCGGTTTTAATGCAGTTGCATGACTCATTATTCATTACGTCACTGTAGGTCTGGAACATCATTTGCTGTGACTGTTGTCGCATGCATTTTCATGCACATAATTGCAGTTCTAGCCTACGTTTAACTCCAGTGTTAATCTTTGCGCATTAACATATTTAATGAGAGCAATATCATGACAGAAAGTCTCGATTACATCGATCTCAAGAAGCTAGAACTTGATACGAAGAACCCTCGCCTCCCTGAAGGTGTGGAGCGAACTCCAGAAGCAATGCTGAATCACATCGCTTTGACTACATCCATCGAAGATTTGATGAATGCGATAGCTGAAAATGGATTCTTTCCTGGCGAACCCCTTATCGCGGTTAAAGAGGGGGATAAATACATTGTTGTTGAAGGTAATCGCCGCTTAACGGCAGTTAAACTTATTCATAATCCATATGAATGTGAAAGACCAAGTTCTCGGATGATAGAAATCGCCGATGGTGCAGCAAGTAAATTGGACACACTAGCAAAGTTGCCCGTTATCGTGCGTGATACAAGAGCTGAAATTTTACCTTACTTAGGTTTCAGACACATCACAGGCGTCAAGCAATGGGAACCACTAGCAAAAGCTCGTTATATAGAACAGCTTTTTGAACTGACTTCCGATACTTTACCTACTAGTGATCGATATCATCAAGTTGCCCGCGCAATCGGCAGTAGAAAAGATCATATTAAGCGAAGCCTTGATGCTTTAGCTGTTTACAAAGTTATGGAAGATAATAACTTTTATGATATTGAAGGATTAGATGAAGAATCTATCAAATTTTCTATATTATCAACAGCTTTAGCAGATGAGAAAATTGGGTTCTTTGTTGGGGTTTCTGAAAAAGATGAAGATGACGACATTTCATCAAATGATGTAATTATTCATCCAGAATATATAGATAGAGAAAACACAAAAGAACTTACTATCTGGCTTTATAAAAAAGACGAATCAGGAAAGACAAAAGTTGGAGAGTCTCGTAATCTACGAATGCTATCCTCAGTAATTGATGACCCTAAAGCTTTAACATCTTTTAGAAATGGAGCAGATCTCAAGGTCGCATATCAGTTGACCGAAAATTTAAAGCAAGACTTTATGTCATTACTTTACAAAGCTGAATCTGCGTTAATTGAAGCTGCCGGGATTGTCGCTACTATTGATTACAACCCTGAGGCGTTAGAAGTTGCAAGACGCTTAAGCCAGAATGTCAAACTTATTGGTAATACGATTAAAGCCAAAAAGGTTTCTGACGATGAAGATTTTTAAAATTGGAGATATTCATCCTAGCGTTCCACATCTGTTTGCAGATCTTGCTGAACTTGCTGCCGCCATAAACTACACTGGACGCTTTGACTTACATAAAAATGACTTAATAACCATAAAGAGTCAAAGTAATACTAGTGTAGATGATATTGATCAAGAGGCTCAGGAAGATGAAAATGAAGGAAGTGATGCTGAGCGCAATGATCGTTTAGAGAGACAGGTTGAGGATGTCTGGACACAGCTAGATTTTAGACAAAATTTCCTTAAAGATATTTATCCGTTTGTTGTAAATGGTGATTTTATTTCACTGAAAGAAAACTTAACAAATATACAAAGGATATATCTATTTTTACTTGCATGTTCAAGATTACGTTCATTTAAAAAAGCCAAGAAAGGAATAATACAATTTTGGGCTAAGAATTTCGCTGTCGTTAGCAAACTTTGCACAAGTGCACTACTCCCACCACATGCAACAGTGAGAATTTTTGATGCTAACTCTGATGACCGTCGGACCTATTACGGTACTGATTTGAGAAAAGCATTAAAAATAATGGGAAGAGATTTAGCTGTTCCTTATATTAATGAACAAGAATGCGAGAGGGCTAGTTCATCTGGAGATGCCGGTTTTGATATAATAGCCACAGTTGAATTTGATGACAAACTAAGCAGCAATTATGCTTTATTAGGTCAGTGTGGTGCACAAGAAACTGAATGGCCTAAAAAAACTTTAGAAGCTCACTCACTAAAGTTACGAACATATTTTCAAGTACATTTTGATATTCCAACGCTAATGTTTACTCCAATTTTCTATCGGAATTCTAATGGAGAATGGGTTGATAATAGTCCTTGTGCAGGAGTTTTGGTCATTGACAGAGCAAGAATATTGCAACTTCTCAAAAAGACAAACCATTGCCCTCAAATCGTAGCAGAAAAATGGTTCGTTGAGTTTGAACAAATTATCAATGATCTAAAAGTCGATTGATAATCTAGTCCCAAACATTTGGAAGACCTTTAGCTACCGCCTCAAATAAAGGAGGCGGTACAGCATTCCCCACAACCGTGTATTTCATATTCATCGAAGCACGGTCTGTTTCAGGAAATATCATATCCCCGAATCCTTGCAAACGAGCAGCCTCACGGAAGCTA
Organism: Citrobacter sp. C348; assembly: GCF_047467975.1. Taxonomy (NCBI): domain Bacteria; kingdom Pseudomonadati; phylum Pseudomonadota; class Gammaproteobacteria; order Enterobacterales; family Enterobacteriaceae; genus Citrobacter; species Citrobacter sp. C348. Next base: position 14,964 of record NZ_JASJUJ010000009.1, read on the forward strand.
AAACGGCGAGCTGGAGAATCCGATGTAAACTGCCATTTATCTGGCCCAATCTTTTCTAAAACAGGGCTGATTGGATGCAGAGGCATATGCCTTGGATTAGCTACGATGGTTTTAGATACTTGCCCCCAGTCTTGACGGCGGTTCCTTGAGAGATAATACCAATGGAAGTCTGCTTCGTAAAACTCACCGGTAGGCCATTCAGGCATTGATCCTATTGCATCTTTAATCGTAGAAAATGGTTTTAAACCCTCACCATGAGTGGCCTGAGGGAAAACGTAATCAGTACCAAATTTTTCATGTATCCCGACTATGAAAATACGTTTACGATCTTGAGCAACGCCATAATGAGAAGCATTGAGAATTTGTGAGTTAACTCTATAACCAGCTTCCTTAAAGACTTTGAACTGATCCTGAAGTAGATGTTCAAAATTGCTACGGACCATACCAGAAACATTTTCTACTATGAAAGCCTTAGGTTGGATTACTCTTAATGCCCTAGCAAACTCTAAGTAGAGCGTATTGATCTTCCTATCAGCTTTCCTCACCCCGCCTTGGCTAAAGCCCTGACAAGGGTAGCAACCGACCAGCAATTCAGCAGAAGGAAACGATTCGATAGCAGAAACATCCCCCAAGACGTAATCGGTTTCTGGATGGTTAGCCAAATAAACATCACGGGCGTAAGGTAAAATGTCATTTGCCATGAGCACATCAAACCCTGCCCTCAGAACTCCAGCATCAGAACCACCACACCCAGAAAAAAGCGACACTACAGTTGGCATTAACCCCTCCTAAAAACCGACCGCGTATTATAGCGAAACAGGCCTCGGAAAAAAGCAAGATTTCGCCAAGGCTTGATATTCTCACGTTTTAGTAACTGTGGCCATATCCCAAGGGAAAAATATCGAATTTATTTTATTATTATTTTTCAATGGGTTTAGCTGAGAACACTATAGAAAACAAGCTATTCTTCATCAAGTTCCCTTTAGCAAGTTCGGCTATCAGCCCAAGTGCGATTTCACGGTCTCTTTCCTGACAGGCCCCTTCAGCCGTTAGGCGCGCAATCATTTCGACCCGCTCAATCATAACGTGCTCACTTAACTCTCTATCCACACAACCCCCACAACGAGATACTGTATAAACATACAGTAGCACATATTGATAAAAAATGTGAAGAAAAAAAGCATCAAATACACTGTATGTACATGATATGGATGAATATTAATGGTTATATTTTCGTTGCCAGTTCAGCTAACACCCCAACACGATTGAGGATTTCTATAGCTGTGTTCTGACGCTCCTTAGCTTTAGTTTGATGCGATGGTGCTGCGGAAAAAATTTCTCCTTTGGCTGTTCCGCGTAGCCATTTGCCATCAAAACAACTTTTACCACCTGCCATCAGATGCAGGGCTTCGCCCCGGCTGATTGTGATGCCGGTTGTCAGATGTATCTCGTCGATAGTTTTCGCTATAGCTGCGTTTTGCTCATCCGTTCCGTGGATGAATTTTCGCCGTATTGCTGGCTTTTGCTTTCTGAGTCGGTTTGTCAGCTCTCGTCTTTCACGCCGACTCAAAGATTTTGTTAAATCCAATATCGGTAGGTCGCTTTCGCTTCCCGTACAGTTATTGACAGAACTCCGAGAGGGCGCAGATGCGCCCTTAACGTCAACGGCCAAATCAACGGCACGCTTTGGAACAATCTTCCACTGCGTTAACCGGGTTAGAATAGGAGAGCCAGCGCCTATCGAGGCATCGTATACACCTTTGATGCACACAGTTTCTTCGCCATACTGATTAAATTCAGTTCGAGGCTCATACAATGTACGTACCTGTAAATCATCACGGCGAACGAATGGGCCGCCTTGAGCATTCACATAATCAGCCCAGCGTCCATAGTGAGCAGCATCATGCACTGCGGCGAATTCAACACTGAGCGCCCTGGCTGTTTCAGGGTCAGCCATTTTGCGTAGCTCCCTGTATACCGTCACCGGCGCACCGCCGATAAATTGGAACTGACGGATGTGCCAGCGCGCCGCCCATGCTGAAACGGCGGGAGCAGTCTCTTTTAACAACTCACCACTTTCGTCATCGGTTTCACCATCGAGAGCATAACCGTCGATATTTTTGGAAATGTATTTAGCGACATAGCCGGTAGCGCTGCCTTTTTCCGGGTCAATGGCCTCAGCGTGGAAGCGCGCCTTTTTGGCTTTATCGCTTCTCAGTTCGTAGTGGTCTTCCTCCCACGCATAATCACGGATGATGAGTCGCACACGCTCGACATCCTCCGGCAACGTGAACATAAGCATATGCCAGTGCGGCGTTCCATCGTGATGCGGTTCAGCAACGCGTATACCGAAAATGCGGATTTCTTCCCGATGCAGCTTGGCGCGAATACGCGCCCAAAGACCGGTGAGATAGTTCTGCGTGTCTGACGGGCTTGCACCGTTCCATTTGCTGTTACGGTAGCCCGCTTTGGTGGTGGCGTGGTATTTAGACGGTGCAGTCAGAGTATAGAACTCCCCGACATAACCGAGCTCATTACAGATATTTTCAAACCCACGAATGCGAGCCATCAGCTCACAGCGGCGTATTGCTGGATTAGCGACCGAGCCGTCGTATTTTTCAATCAGGCTAATGCGGTTGCCTTCTTCGTCTTCGAGATCCAGCCCCTTAAGAAATTCGCGCGTGCGGCGCTTCTGCTCGCGCCAGTCGGTCACGCAGTTTTTACTCGCGTAAGCGTGTCGTTTCTTGCTTACGTTGCCGACTGCAATTTGCAGATGTTCGCGCCATGCAGCCGCAATGCGTCGCAAGCGGCCGCGCCACCAAACCTCATTAAACATGCGCATTACTGCCGGTGCGATTTCATCCTCACAAAAATATTTTTTAGTCACACGTTCCCATTTCGGCGGTGTAACGTTGAATTGCAGGGAAATAAAACCAGCGTGCATGTACCAGGTGTATAGCGTTTTGAGTTCGCTAAATCCGGTGTCATCAATGTCGGCCAGTTCGGCGCGAATAAAATTAGCGATATCCGCGGCCAGTAGGTCAATATCGGCGCGCGACATATCCGGGAGGCGGTTAAATCTGGCGACCATATTGACCATGCGTGACGCCAGATATTGCATAAGCTGGGTATCAAAATGACTATCGAAAACAGCGGCTGATACATTGCTGTTGATGCCCGAGCACTCGTATTTTTTTGCGACCAGTTCAAGACGTGGCAATGCCTTTTTGCAAAAGCTGATTAAAAAGGCATTGGCTCGTTGACTGCCCTGATTTTGCTCCAAAACTGCAGCGGTGCGATAAACATCAAAGCGCACACATTCTGGCTGAAGAGGAAGCACCTTTCTCGCATGCAGCAAAGCCGCGAACATACGGTCGCGGCGATACTGTTGGTCGTAGGTAAGATATGGGCTGGTTATTGCCGACCGTGGAGCATTCCACGGAAACGCGAACTGAACAGCCAATTCATACCCCCCGATAATGCTTAGATTTGAGCTCGTCGATTTGCTGACAGGTCACGCACAAATCCACGCCCGGAATCGCAATGCGGCGAGCTTCTGGGATTGGTGCGTCACATTTTTCACAGAAAAAACGGGAAGACGCAGCGATACGACTGCGCGCTTTGTTGATGTAACGCTCGCGGTCTTCTTGCTCACGCTGTTGGGCTAAATCAATTGTGTCGGCCATTAGTGCAGCTCCTGTGATTCGTTTTCGTAGCGGGTAGCCTCGGAACGCAACAGTTCAGCCACTTCAAAATAGGTCATTCGCTTATTCGTGATATGCACGGCCAGTGCTTCAAGACGGATTGAAACTGCGAGGGCGCGGTCTTTGCGTTCCTCTTTTTTGGCATCTGTCAGCAATACGGCCAGCGCTTCGGCATCAGCCTTTAAACTACGGGATTCGGCATTACGCATAATTAACTCTCCTGATTTTGGGCAATAAGAAGCCCGGCGGGTTTACGCCAAGTAATTACGTTTAATTAATTAACTGTATCCAAATACAACAGCAGGTTTGCTTTTTAACTGCTTGATGATTTCGGCTTTTAATCCATCCTTAAATTCTTTGCAGCACTCCCACTCAGGGTCAACGCGAAGTATTGCGCCGTCGCGGGTTTTAATTTCAAAACCTTCCTCCATATTTGGAATCATGGCACCTAACACAATTCTTAATTCATCGCGTGACATGTTTAATCCCTTTAATAATAAAGTGAGCAATACGAATAATTAAAAAGTCTGACGATTTCGGCGGCTTTGTTTTCAGCCCTTTTAATAATTCGGACTGAGAGTGGCACGGGTGCCAGCGCTTACCATCTTTACCCGCGATCCAGCCGTGACCGTAATGCATACCCGGACTTTGCTTAACGAGCAGAGATGCGAATGAGGGTTCATTTTTCAGCATAAGCACCTCACACTAAACCAAATGTTGCGCCGATGCCGGTCATGGTATCGACCACACTCGACATAGCCGGATTAGCCTGAAGGCGAGCATGCAACGCCATCGCTGACAGTGACAGCATACGGATACCAGAATTCACACTCTCGACCATCGTGTGTCTTTTTGCTGTCGTCAGGCGGTCTGAAGATGTTGCGCCATTAGCTAACTCACCGAGGGAACTCATTGCGCGCATTACGTATGCCTGCAAATTTTCTTTCGCCAACTCGTTAACTGGCACACATGGCAGACAATGAATCTGAGCCAGAAACCCATCGACGAGGGTTGAATCTTCGGTCAGGTCTGTCAGCGTCCATATTTCGCGGGGAGTTAGCTGGTGCGGCTGTTCTGGGTTGAGCTTGTTGTAAAGCGTATGCGGCTTGATACCTGCCTTTACAGCCAGCTCTTTTACGTTGTGAGAGGCTGCGAATTTTCTGCAAGCGTCATCGAAGTGTGTATGTGACGAAACGCGAAAATCTAACATGTTGCATCCTTATAATTCACATAAAGTGAATCAAGCGCCAATAACGAGTTGAAAACGGGAATGTCCCAGCGCCTTACGCAACTGCTCTTCTTTCCAGCGCGCGTAGTAAATGCGAACCATGCCGCTTGCACGTTTACGACCAGGCTTAATGACTCGCGGCTCGATTGGAATGCAAGGGTTGTCGCCAGTAGTCCAGCGACGAACTGTAGCGATAGAGACCCGCTCTAAAGCTGCAAACTCATGAGGAGAAACAATCTCACTTGGAATTTTCACAATTGTAATTTCAGAAGCCATATTGCATTATTCCCTGTTTATCAATAATTATCATTGATGCTCTTCGATTGTCAGCGATTACCACCAATGAATTACGGTTAAGCCGCATAGTAATGCGCAAAAGCCGCAACGGTCAATACTCGGATGCGAATTTTATGGAAATTGATTCAGAAATCAGTAACGAACACGTCTTAGATAGGATTTGCGAAATCTACGGATTTGCTCAAAAAATCCAGCTTGCGCGGCACTTCAATATCGCGGCCAGTTCCCTGCAAAACCGCTACACACGAGGGGCTATCTCCTATGACTTCATAGTCCATTGTTCTCTGGAAACAGGTGCAAACGTAGAGTGGTTGCTTACAGGTAAAGGGGAAAAGCTATCCGGTAGTAACATCAAGGCTTCTGTTGAATCTGAAGAGTTAACAGTTAAATCATTCACATTAAGTGAAGGTCGGTTGATTGACGGTACAGATTTGAGGATATCTAAATCTTTCTTTAATCGAACCCTTAACAACCCACAATGCATATTTTCAGACAATGCGGCTCACTTTATTGAGACTGATACCTTGCTGTCAGATGGTTCATGGCTTGTAGATATTGAGGGAGCAAAAAGCATTCGTGAGTTAACGATTTTACCAGGCAGAAAACTACACGTTGCCGGAGGGAAAGTGCCTTTTGAATGCTTAGTTGATGACATACAAACATTAGGTCGCGTGGTGGGTGTATATAGTGAGGTGAGTTGATGACAGTCCGTAAAAATCCGGACGGAGGCTGGATTTGCGAGCTCTATCCAAACGGAGCAAAAGGCAAACGTATTAGAAAGAAATTCGCGACTAAAGGCGAGGCGCTGGCATTTGAGCAGTACACCGTACAAAACCCCTGGCAGGAAGAAAAGGAAGACCGGTGCACATTAAAAGAACTTGTTGACGCATGGTACAGCGCCCACGGCATTACCCTGAAAGACGGGCTAAAACGTCAGTTGGCTATGCACCATGCCTTTGAGTGTATGGGCGAACCGCTCGCACGCGATTTCGATGCGCAGATATTTTCCCGTTACAGAGAAAAGCGGTTAAAAGGTGAGTATGCCCGTTCAAACAGAGTGAAAGAGGTATCGCCCCGAACGCTTAATCTTGAGCTGGCATACTTTCGAGCGGTGTTCAATGAGCTAAACCGACTCGGGGAATGGAAGGGGGAAAATCCACTCAAAAACATGCGCCCTTTCCGCACTGAGGAAATGGAAATGGCCTGGCTAACTCACGACCAGATTTTGCTATTGCTCGGAGAGTGCAAACGGCATGACCACCCTGATTTAGAAAACGTGGTAAGAATATGTCTCGCCACTGGCGCACGGTGGTCTGAAGCCGAGAGCCTGAGAAAAAGCCAGCTTGCGAAATACAAAATCACATACACCAACACGAAAGGCAGGAAAAACCGCACCGTTCCAATCAGCAAAGAGCTCTACGAGTCTCTTCCTGATGATAAAAAAGGTCGGCTATTTAGTGATTGTTATGGCGCGTTCCGGTCTGCTCTGGAAAGAACAGGCATCGAACTACCGGCAGGGCAATTGACCCACGTTTTGCGCCACACCTTCGCCAGCCACTTTATGATGAATGGTGGTAATATTCTGGTCTTGCAGCGAGTGCTCGGCCATACCGACATCAAAATGACGATGCGATATGCACACTTTGCTCCTGACCATTTAGAGGATGCCGTTAAGCTCAACCCTCTGGCGGTCAGTGGCGATAAAGTGGCGGTAGAAATGAGTAATGATGATAATTATAGATAGTTTTTGATAATCTAATTAACTGTTTTTAAACGCAAACTATTGATTTTCGGTTGTTCCTTTAGGAACTCATAATCGCTTGGTCGCTGGTTCAAGTCCAGCAGGGGCCACCAGATAAAACAAGGAGTTAGATGAGAGATCGTCTGACTCCTTTTTCTTTGGATGTAATTTGGGTCCGTTTCCCCAACATGCAATACGACTATGATCCCCATCCATTCTCAGCTATGTCTTCTTGAACACTACATCCTTGGTGATGCCGATGTCAGGAAAAGCCCTCTTACGCCAACATTGAATTGAAGGGAAAAATCAGAAAGGGTGGCTAACCCTCTATTTTCATTACATTATATCAAAACGTATATTTAGATATATCTATTATATTGTTTGTTTTGATTTTCTTATATGTTTATATTCTTTTAAGAAAATTAATTCAAAAGGATAATTCATTGCTTACACAATCTGATTTTTCAAAATTCAAAAACCTGAATATTTCGATTAACAACATTCTTGTTTTTGCCGCAGTCATGAATACAGGAGGGATAGTTTCTGCTTCATACTATATGAACTGTTCACCGTCTGCAGTGAGCCTTTCGTTGAAAAAATTTTGTACTTGTTTTCCCGAAAAACTATTCAGCAGAGAGGGCCGTTGTTTAATACCAACAGAAGAGGCACAATTGCTGTATAACGACATTAGCCCTGCAATAAGGAATCTCTTATATGCAATGACGTCCAGCACTGACATTTCCTCAACTGCCGTAGAGCAGATTTCATAAACGTCGTGGCAAGCACATCGTTATTCACAACGAGAACCCTAAATTGTGCATGCTGAGGTAAACTGACAATCGCTTTAATAATAAAATCACGACTACATTGCTGTCGGCAATCCGTACAGCGGGATATGGCAATATTATCTTTCTCACTTATAATCGTGACACTCTTTCATTAATTTCACGTAAACTTAATTGAAGACGGACTGATATTCTTTTCCGATAGGTAGCAGCAGTTTTATAGCTAATCCCCATTCGCCTCGCTGTTTCGTTCAGTCCTATTTTTTCTGTCTGCAGGACAAACCACTGCAATTCCCTTTGTGGTAATCGAATTCCGCCGACCTGGCCGACTTTCCTGGTGATTAACGGACTCATGATCGTGCCTGATGATGCGTCAGCGGAGAAAAATATGAGTTTAGATAAGATATTAATCGCCTCCGCGCGATGAACAATGCCCATAGGTTGAAGATTTGCGACTGCTGCCAGCAACAGAGGGTCACGTAAACGGGTAAAAACAATAATACTATATTGGTCTGCAGGCCACTCGTCCTTTGCAAACTTTAAGAATGCTAATCCTTCCGCCAGCGTCTCACTTTCGCTCGTTAACTCGGTAATAACGAGTACCCGCCCTGGTTCCCCATGACGGGCTGACACTTGTTTCTGCAATGCGGAAAGCGTCATTACTCTTAGACTAATTGAGCGACCTGCCAGGCTATCAATAAAGGCACATAGCCCAACGGCACTATAATAGATAGTGTCCATAACCAATACCCGCTCGTAGGAAAAATTTAAATTCTCCATATTATGCTCTATTTTTGTCGAATACATTTTAAAAGCACTATTTAGCATAACCAATGGTTATGTTTCATTAATTTTTATTTTCACCGATAGCTAATTCACAATCGGCAACAGCACTTTCCCCATGACAAACAGTATCAAGATTATAAAATGCAAGTTTAAGTTGATGACTTAATTCCACAGCATATTTAGTAGGATTGAGATTGCGGCCTTCACGTATGAAAAGGGTGTCATTAAAGTAACTTCTGACTCTTTTCAAGTGCAGGCTAATAGATGATGCAGAACAATCAAGTACCAGTGAGGCACCATACAAACTGCCCGTGTCAACAAAAACGATAAACGTTAGTATGGACCTAAAATCCACATCCATAAGATGACGAAGCCTAGAGTCATAATTAATTAAATCCATATTAAACGCCTCAATAACTTTTTACCAAAATATACTTTTCTTTTCAAAGGTGCAATAACCATGCAAAAATAGAAACATTAGTTAAAAACAATTAATAAAAGAAAAAACAAAGACAATTATTTCATGCATTTTTAATAAGGAAGTGAAAAAAATCAGATAAATCAAAACAAATAGAGTTAAATTCCAAAAGTATTAAAAAATGAAATAGTTAAATATTACTCAATGATTTAATAATTTTTATTATTTTAGATATTATCAATAATAAAATAAGTAACCGAACTCAATTAAAGCCCATGTTATTTAAGAGTTTTCTATTCTTAAAATTTACATTAGTCGTCGAGAAATAGTTGGCAAAACAAAAGAAATGTCGATTTATCAGTTAGGTTTCATAAATAAATAAATTCGAGAAAAGTCTTAACCGTCGTTTAGCAAAGTATTAAAAATTAGTTTCAATAGGGTAACCACGCACATTCCGGGCAGCGTAAAAGCACCCCACCGTCCAGCGTTAATCTGATAATGTTAATGCTGAAGTTAAATTAGAGGATTCAACACGTTCAATTAAGCGGAGCGGTAGACAATGTGTCCATCTGCGCCAACGCAAAAAAATCGGCACTGTCTGGCTGGTTGAGGGCAACTCTTTTGGACGCCACCACCTTGAAAGTGGAAACGTCCGTTAGCGTTTTATTCGATAGTCAGCTCACACGAGTTCTTTGAGCTGCTCCTGCATATAGGTCGAAAAGTACTCAGGGTTCTTGATAAGGATACGGTTACCGGAGGCGACTTTTTCAGCCCATCCAGCGACTTTTTTTGTGAACTCAGGATTCCATCCCTCTTGCTCACCGCGTGCCATCACATCTGCTGCGCTCACTGGCACACCTAAATCATGCAAATATTTTAAAATTCCCTTGGCCGTACTTTCATCCATGGAATGGGGTACTGACGCCGATGTGTTCATACCACCAATAAAATCCAATGCTTTCTCAATTGCTGTTGGCATGCTCTTATCCTTAAAATTAACCGCGTATTAAACACCTTTATACTATGTACCCAAGTCAGCCGGGATATCAAAGAGAACGTTGCCTTTATTTGATTTATGCCGCAACCAAACGCTTGCGGTGGTGGTTTTCTGCACTATTTTTTCGCATCACCAGCCAAAACCAGCCCGGTTGCCACCGCATTTCGTGGCCCTTCGGTTCCCCGAATATTGCCCTGACCGGCAACAACGCCGTAATGCGCCAGCGCGTCGGTGATCATCTGCGGGATTTCAAAATCCAGCGATGACCCCCCCACCAGCACCACAAAAGAGATGTTGCGAATTGAGCCGCCGGGTGAGACCTGCCGCAATGCGCGCAGGCAGTTCGTCACAAAGACCTTCTCCTTGGCCTGACGACGTACCAGCCGTATTTTCTCCAGCGACGTCTGGTTCTCAATGGGGATGGCTTTGCCCGCTTTCAGATACACCACTTTGGCGAACACCGACGGGCTGAGCGGTTCACGAAAGAACTCCACCGCGCCGTTCTCGTGGCGAATACTGAACAGACTCTCCACTTTCGCCAGCGGATATTTTTTTATCTCCTCTGCCAGAAAAGGATCGCTCAAGCCGAGCTCCGTTTTGATAAGCAAGCTGACCATGTTCCCTGCTCCCGCCAGATGTATCGCCTTAACGGTGCCATCGTTATGGATAATCGCGGCATCGGTGGATCCGGCACCTAAGTCGAGGATCGCCAGCGGCGCGGCGCATCCTGGCGTCGTCAATGCCCCAGCCACCGCCATATTGGCCTCCACGCCCCCCACTTCAACCGGCGTATTCAGCCGCACACTCAGCTCACGGGCGATCGTCTGCATCTGTAGCCGATCGGATTTCACCATCGCCGCAATGCCAACCGCGTTTTCCATTGAATATTCCCCGGCAACACCGCCCTGGACTTTACGGGGAATAAACGTATCGACCGCCAGCAGATCCTGAATGTGTACTGAATTCGTATCGTGCCCGCTCAGCGAGGCCATCACCTTACGCACGCGCTCCAGCATGCCACCCGCGTGAGTACCGGCCTCACCGCGAATGTCGCAGACCGGCGCACAGGCGTTCATCGCCTGCATAATTGCCTGAGCGCCTTGGGCCACATCGGCTTCTCCGCCGCGCTTTTCACCGCTGATAAAGATCTTGCCCGCCGGGATCACCCGTGATTGCACATCGCCCTGCGGGGTTTTCAGCACCACAGCGGATCGGTTGCCGATCAGTGCCCTGGCGATCGGGACGATCGTTTTTGTTTCCTCCGGCGTCAGGGCAAAGAAAGTGGCGATGCCATAAGGATTCGACAGTACCCGAACCACCTGTCCTGCTGCCGCCACTTCTACCGCCGCCAGCACACCTTCCGGGACCTTCTCCAGCAGCGTGACTTCATCAATCACCGGCAGCGTTCGTCGCAGACGATTATTGACCAGTACGCCATCGTCCTTTTTCAGGATCGCCGCCACCACATCGACGCCGCGATCCAGCGCTGTATTGATAAGCCACACCGCCTCGAGAAAATCCATCTCTGCGCCCACCAGCGGGATCCAGCCCTGCGCAAACCGATCGTGGCTCAACGATGCCAGTTTCTCCACGGCGATCGTGGTACCCATCCCTACGCCAACACCGCCTGGCGTTTGCGGGTTATGACCAATCATTGTCGATTCAGTGATGATGGTTTCGGTAATCGTCTCCATCGCCACATCACCAATGACCGGTGCGGCCTCGTTGATGCAGATTTTTGTCACGTCCTGAAGCGACGACGACGTTTTTTCCAGCGCCTGCTGCAGGGAGGCCACAACCCCGGCAATGTTATCCCGCGTACCTTTCATGCCCGTGGTCGCGACGATCCCGCTGGCAACAAACCGGCCATCCTGCGCCAGCGCCACTTCCGTGGTGGCGTTGCCGATATCAATCCCTGCAATTAACGGCATACCGCCTCCGTCACTGACTGCCTTTACGCAGCTTGTTTCTCTGCTGGTACACGTCTGCCGACTCGCGGACAAACCCGGCATTCACCGTGGCATGCCAGGTGTGCTCCAGTTCATCGGCAATGGCCTGTAACTCCGTAAATGAAGAACGAAATGGGCGCAGCGCATTGTAGATTTCCAGAATGCGAGCATCCGGGATGGCAATCAGTTCCGCCGCACGACGGAAATTACGCGCCACGGCGTGACGCTGCATCTGCTCGGCGATCTGCGCCTGATACTCCAGCGTTTGCTGAGAAATACGCACATCCTGTGGCCCTACGCGCCCTGCCAGTACATTCTCAAGAGTAATATCGGTTAACGGCTTTCCGGTGGGCGTGAGGATTTTCTCCGGGCAGCGAGTCGCTAACGGATAATCCTGCGCGGTCATGATGTTTTCGTTCATCGTCATTCCCTTACTAAGGCAATATGCAGCGTGACAGGCGTGGCATCCTGCACCACGTGTTTTGTTTCTTTAATGTGGAACAGCGCAGCCTTGGCCATAAATTTCGGTCGCACCATCTGGTCATTAACGACCGGTACCGGCGAGGGCGACTCTTTGCGTGCGTAACGCGCGGCGTTCTTACCAATCTGGCGATAGGTTTCCAGCGTCAGCAGCGGGGCCTGAGAAAAAAGCTCCAGGTTGCTCAGCGGCAGCAAATCACGCTGATGAATCACCGTGGTTCCTTTCGACTGAATACCAATGCCGATGCCGGAACCGCTCAGATTTGCTGCATCCCAGGCCATAAAGGAGACATCCGAGGTGCGCAAAACTCTGACCACCCGCGCATGTAATCCCTCTTCTTCAATTCCGGCCACCAGCTCTTTCAGGATTGCCTTGTGCGGCATATCAATCAGGGTCTTATGCTGGTATTTATCAAAGGCCGGCCCAACGCCAATCACCACTTCATCCGCGCGATCGTCCGCTTTTGCCGCCTCGCCTTCGCTAACCTGCAAGGTGAAAACCGGCTTACGTTCAGTTGTACATTCCACCGCATACCGCCTTATTCAATGCTGCCAGGCTGAACCACACCCGCAATATTTTTAATTTCCGCCCAGCGTTCGGCAGAGATGCGATAGCCGGTGCCGGGTCCCTGATAATCATTGATGTCGTTAACGGCGCTGACCACCTCGAACTGGCGATCCAGAATGGCGGATGTTTGCAGATAATCGCCGGTCACACGCTGCCTCAACATGTTGAGAATGTTGCTGGCGATATCGTCAAAACCGCTGGCACTCAGCGCGCCAACAACATCCAGCCCGGTGATATTGCGCTTCATCATTTCTTCCACCGCGGCCAAATCCTCTACCACATTGCGCGCGGGCATATCTTTGCTGCCGTGAGCATAGGTGGCGGCGTCAACCTCTTCATCGCTAATCAGCGGCAGGCCCAGCTCGCGAAACACCGCCTGAATAGCGCGAGCCGCCTGATTGCGAATAGCGATAGTTTCCTCTTCCGTTACCGGACGCAGACCGCCATCAACCATCAGATCACGTTGCAGAATGTTGTAATCATCAAAGTCCTCGGCATCGAAGTTCGACCCAGCAAACATGTTGTCGTAGTTCGGTACCGCGCTGTAGCCGGAAAAGATAAAGTCGGTACCGGGCAGCATCTGCATCAATGTACGGGCGGTGCGGCGAATATCGGAGTGCGAGAAGGTCTGGTCATTCGCCGACGCCACTTCGAGGTCGAGCATCGAGGCAATCAGGTTTTCCGCCAGCACAGCACGGATCCCCGACGGTACCGCCCCGGTCATACCAATACAGCTGACCGCGCCGTTTTGCAGTCCCTGAACGCCCGCGCCCTTAGTGATAAAAATGCAGCGCGACTCCAGATACAGCATTGATTTGCTTTCTGAGTATCCCATCAGCGCCTCCGAGCCAGTGCCGGAGGTGTAGCGCATCTTCAGCCCGCGGGAAGCGTAGGCCGAGGCGAGAAAGGATTTTGACCACGGCGTGTCATCGCCGTCGGTAAACACTGACTCTGTACCGTATACCGACACCGTTTCGGCGTAGCTGGTTAAGCCGCGCATACCCAGTTCCAGTTCGGTGGCTTCTTCAACGGAACATTGGGTAAGCACGCCAGGACGGCCGCACTGCGAACCAACCAGTAGCGCCAGCGCGTTAAACGGCGCATAGCGGGCGATGCCTACGGTCGTTTCTTGCTCGGAAAAACCACGGATCCCCGCCTCGGCGGCATCGGCGGCAATTTGCACCGGGTTATCTTTCAGGTTGGTGACGTGACACTGGTTAGAGGGTGTACGTCTGGCGCGCATTTTTTGCAGCGCCATCATCATTTCCACCACGTTCATTTTCGCCATCACCTCCACCGCTTTCGCCGGGGTGATGGCGGTGGTAATGGCAATAATCTCTTCCCGACTGACGTGGATATCCACCAGCATTCTGGCGATGTCCAGCGCGTCGAGTTGCATTGCCCGTTCGGTTTCCGCGATGTTAATCGCGTAGTCAGCAATAAAACGGTCAATCATGTCGAACTGTGCACGATCTTTACCGTCCAGTTCCACAATACGGCCATTTTCCACCTTCACCGACGACGCGGGATCGTAGGGGCTTTCCATGGCGATCAGCCCCTCTTCCGGCCATTCGCCAATCAGCCCATCCTGATTGACAGGCCGCTGGGCAAGAACTTCGAATCGTTTTGATCTTCTCATAGCGCGTTGACTCAAAAAGTAAATAATAAGGACGCCGGGCCGTATCGCTGGTGGTTTACCGTCCCAGCAATCGCCTTTATCAGCAATAGCCGAACTTTAAATGAGCAGACTAATAAAAAAATAAAATTAATTACGTTCCAATTTGGCACGCAATTAAAACGCATCGTTTCATATTGAAACGCGTATTTGGAATATCCATAGAGAATTGTGACGAGGTTAAATGATCATTATCAATAAACGCCAAAGGAAGATCACTTACTTGCTATTTTAGATTATTTTACTGTATTGACTTAATAACGTGCTGCGCGAAAATAAAGAAAACCCAATGATAAAAAATAGCTGCCGCGCGATATTTTTCGTGACCTCAGCCCTACACAATTAACAGGAGATACCGTGAATAAGAGCCAACCCATCGCCACCATCACGCTGGCGGCCGCACAGAAAATGGCAGCCGCCGTTGAGGCTAAAGCGCTTGAAATCAACGTTCCGGTCGTCTTTTCCGTTGTTGACCACGGCGGAAACACGCTGCTGATCCAGCGCATGGATGAGGCGTTTGTCACCAGCTGCGATATTTCACTCAATAAGGCCTGGACCGCCTGCTGCCTTCGACAGGGTACTCACGAAATTACCGATGCGGTGCAACCCGGTGCATCTCTTTATGGCCTACAGCTCACCAACCAACAGCGCATTATTATTTTCGGTGGGGGGTTACCAGTTATATTAAATGGAAAAATAATTGGCGCCGTCGGCGTGAGTGGTGGCACCGTCGAACAGGATCAGCTATTAGCTGAAACCGCACTATATTGCTTCTCTGAATTATAAAATAAACGTAAGAAGGTATATTATGAGCTATCGTATGTTTGATTATCTGGTGCCAAATGTGAACTTTTTTGGCCCCAATGCCGTTTCCGTAGTGGGTGAACGCTGCAAACTACTGGGTGGGAAAAAAGCCCTGCTGGTGACCGATAAAGGCCTGCGGGCAATTAAAGACGGTGCGGTAGATAAAACGCTCACGCATTTGCGTGAAGCCGGTATTGAAGTAGCAATATTTGACGGCGTCGAGCCAAACCCCAAAGACACCAACGTACGCGATGGCCTGGCGGTGTTTCGTCAGGAGCAATGCGATATTATTGTCACCGTCGGCGGCGGTAGCCCACATGACTGCGGTAAAGGTATTGGTATCGCGGCCACTCACGAAGGCGATCTCTACAGCTATGCCGGAATTGAAACCCTGACCCACCCGCTGCCGCCTATCATTGCGGTCAACACCACCGCCGGTACCGCCAGTGAAGTGACCCGTCACTGCGTACTGACCAACACCAAAACAAAAGTGAAATTTGTCATTGTCAGCTGGCGCAACCTGCCGTCAGTATCGATTAACGATCCGCTGCTGATGCTCGGCAAACCTGCGCCTCTGACCGCGGCCACCGGGATGGATGCCTTGACCCACGCCGTGGAAGCCTACATTTCCAAAGATGCAAATCCGGTCACCGATGCCGCCGCTATTCAGGCAATCCGCCTGATCGCCCGTAACTTACGCCAGGCCGTAGCGCTGGGCAGCAACCTGAAAGCTCGTGAGAACATGGCCTACGCTTCACTGCTGGCGGGGATGGCCTTTAACAACGCCAACCTCGGCTACGTACATGCCATGGCGCACCAGCTTGGCGGCCTGTATGACATGCCGCACGGCGTGGCGAATGCCGTACTGCTACCGCACGTGGCACGTTATAACCTGATCGCTAATCCGGAAAAATTTGCCGACATTGCCGAGTTTATGGGCGAGAACACCGACGGCCTGTCTACCATGGACGCCGCCGAGTTGGCGATTCACGCTATTGCCCGCCTGTCTGCTGATATCGGCATTCCACAGCATCTGCGCGAACTGGGCGTAAAAGAGGCCGATTTCCCGTATATGGCAGAGATGGCGCTGAAGGACGGCAACGCGTTCTCGAACCCACGTAAAGGTAACGAGAAAGAAATTGCCGCGATCTTCCATCAGGCTTTCTGACAACAAAGGGGACGCGATGCCATTTTCATCACCGAGCGTAAACCTGTTTTATCACCCATGCTGGCAGGATTCCCGTGTGCTTGATGAACTATGCTGGGGGCTGGAAGAGCAAGGCGTCCCGTGCCGGGCCACCAGCTGCAACGACAGCGGCAGCGCGCTGGCGCTCAGCAGACGGGCAGCAAAAAGCTCGGCGCTGCGCGTAGGTCTCGGCCTCAGCGTGAGCGGCGAGATTGCCTTAACGCATACCCAGTTGCCCGAGGATCGGGCGCTGATCTGCGGGCATATCGCCGCCGGGATCGAGCAGATCCGCACGCTCGGCGCCAACGCAGGCCAACTGGTCAACGTGCTTCCCTTCAGTGAGATAACATAAATGTATCGCATCTATACCCGAACCGGCGATAAAGGCACCACCGCGCTGTTTGGCGGCAGCCGCATCGACAAAGACGACATCCGCGTTAACGCCTATGGCACGGTAGATGAACTGATTTCCCAACTGGGCGTGTGCTATGCCACAACCCACCAGACCGAGCTACGCGAGGATCTGCATACCGTCCAGAAGACGCTGTTTGTGCTGGGTGCAGAACTCGCCAGCGACGATAAAGGGATCACTCGTCTGAAGCAGACGATTAGCGATGAAGATATTCAGAGACTGGAGCGGCTGATCGACCGCAATATGGCGCACAGCGGCCCGCTGAAAGAATTTGTCATTCCGGGGAAAAACCTCGCATCTGCACAACTACACGTAGCGCGCACGCTGGCGCGTCGACTGGAGCGTATTCTCACGGCGATGGACAGAACGCTCGCCGTGCGTGACGAACTAAAGCAATATATCAATCGCTTGTCCGACGCGCTCTTTTCGATGGCCAGAATCGAAGAAACTACTCCAGATGTTTGCGCTTAAACTGGCTGGCGTCGATGTCGTACTGCTTCATCTTGCGCCACAGCGTGGTGCGCCCAATGTTCAGCAGCTGCGACATCTCCTGCACGCGCCCGCTGGTGACGCGGGCGGCGTGGATAATCGCCTCTTTTTCGATGGCGGTAAACGTCAGGCTGGCAGGCAGCAGCGAAGATGTCGTATCCATACCCGGTCGTTCGGCAAACAGATAATCTGGCAGGTTGCTCAGGCGAATATGGCCATTCTCGCTGCTGATGGCGATGTTCTCGATAATGCTGTTCAGCTCGAAATCATTGCCCGGCCACGAATAGGCCACCAGCTGCGCCAGCGCGTCATCATCCACCTTCAGGCTGGATGAAAAGCGTTTTTTCAGGCTGTTCAGGCGAGTATAAATCAGCGCCGGAATGCTGTTCCGCCGCGCGCGCAGCGGCGGAATAACGATTTCAAACGAGTGCAGCGCGTAATACAGCTGACGGCTAAAGCGGTTTTGTTCCACCAGATTGGCAAGATCGACCGTGGTGGTGGCGATCACTTTCACATCCACCGGGATCAGGCGTCGGGCGTCGAGACGGGTCAGCACCCCCTGCTTGATCACCTGCAACAATGCAGACTGTAACTCCGGTGCCAAATATTCGATTTTTTCCAGAAACAGCGTACCGCCGTTCGCCAGTTCAAGGCGGCTTAGTCGGCCGTTTTCATCATCGGTTGGCGCGCTGCCCATAAAATCCTGTCCCAGCACGCTGTTGGCATACAGCTGACAGTTTACGGCGATATACGGGCCGCTGGCCCGTTCACTTTCATTGTGGATCGCCTGACTGAGCAGCTCTTTACCGACGCCCTCTTCGCCGCACAGCAGGATCGGAAAACTTCCCCTCGCCGCCTGGCGACCAAAATGGATCAGCCGTCGGGTTTCCGGATCGTCCGCCGACATCTGCTCAAAAGTATGGCTTACTTTGCCCAACTGACTGGTCATCAGTTGGCGCATTTGCTCGACCGGATGCAGCAGCAGAATAAAGCTGTTGCCCTGCTCTTCCACAATCGGCTTTAAAGTGATCACCGCATCAACAAACTGGTGCTGGCTCTCAAAGGTGACTTCGACGTGATTGAGGCCACGAGCATGTTTGATTGCCCGGCGCAGCAGCATCGGCATATTCACCAGGTCATGAAGATTTTTCCCCTGACTGGCTTGCACATCCAGATGCAACAGCATGGCGGCACGCGCATTGAGGAACTGCAGCACACCCTGTTCGTTCCATGCCATCACGCCATCATCCATGCTCTCCAGCAGTCCGTACATCTGATTCAGATGGCGATTAGATTCGGCCAACAGGCTGTCGGTCAGCAACGAATTGCCTACCTCTCTGGCAATCGCCAGCGTCAGGGAGAGATCGGAAACGGACTCATGTTCCACCAGGCAGCACAGCGAGATGGAGCCAAACAGTCGCCCGTGGTTATCAAATACCGGCGTTGAGCAGAACGACCACGGATGTAGTGCTTTTTTAAAGTGCTGATCGCCTGAAGTTTTTGTTGGCTGCCCCGGCATAGTCGCCAGCGACAGTGCACAGCTACCAATAATACTCTCCGCACAGTAGCTGCCGTCGAGAAAACCCAGCTCCGCCAGCTGTTCCACCGTCTGTGGATCGCCGCAGCGGCTGAGAATACAGGCGGACTCATCGAGGATAAACAGCGCACAGGGACGACCATCCATAAACTCCCAGGCGTCTTCCAGTGCGGCCTGAGCAATCGTCACCAGCGCAGTCTTGCGGCGGCAAATCGAGGTAAACGTCAGCCCTTGCGCCTGATGCGGCGCCTGCCAGGTTTCCCGCTGCATAAACTTACTGCAACGGTGCCATGACTGGGCAATAACCGAAGAGACGTCCTTTCCAATGTTCTGAGTGTGCGCCGTCATATCCCTTTCCGCTGTTTTACCCTGGATACCCCCTCCGACAGAGACGGTCAGAGGGGAGAAGATGCCGGCGCAGAGCGTTACTGATGTCTGATTAACGCGCCAGCCACTGCTGTCCCAACAGGTCTGCCGTCAGAATAGCGGCATGCACGCTTTCAGGCGTCACCGGGAACGGCATGTTGTGAATGGTTTCACCTTCTGCGCAGGTGGCTTTGGCAACAGCATGAATTTTGTCGTCAATGCCGTCTTTCACGCCCATTTGCGCCAGGGTGACCGGCAGGCCGACTTTCTGACAGAATGCCAGCACGGTTTCGATCTCTTCCATCGGGCTGTTCTGCAACACCAGCTGTGCCAGCGTGCCAAACGCGACTTTTTCGCCATGGTACAAATGGTGACACTCTTCCAGTATCGTGAAGCCGTTATGAATCGCATGCGCCCCCGCGAGGCCGCTGCTTTCAAAACCAATACCGCTAAGATAGGTGTTCGCTTCCACAATGCGCTCCAGCGCATCGGTTACGACGCCGGCCTGCGCCGCGCAACGCGCCTTTTCGCCTTCTGCCAACAACGTATCATAACACAGTCGCGCCAGGCTCAATGCCGCCGCAGTCGACTGTCCACCTGCCATGCTGGTCGCGCGGGCGTCATAACAGGCCTTCGCTTCAAACCAGGTAGAGAGCGCATCACCCATCCCGGCAACCAACAAACGCACCGGCGCTTTGGCGATAATCGCGGTATCCATCACCACCATATCCGGGTTTTTCGGATAGATCAGATACTCTTCAAACTCACCGGCTTCGGTATAAATGACCGACAGCGCGCTGGTTGGCGCATCGGTCGAGGCGATGGTCGGGATCACCACCACCGGCAGCTTCTGGTAATAGCCAATCGCTTTGGCGGTATCCAGCGTTTTGCCGCCGCCGATCCCGACCACGCCACGGCAACCGTGTTGCTTCAGAATGGCAATCAAACGATTAATTTCCACATGGCTGCATTCGCCGTTAAAGCGTTCCGCATGGCAGCTAATATCGTGATTATGCAGGCCATTGAGCACTTTCTCTCCCGCCAGGTTCATCACGAAATCATCCGCAATCACAAAAAAGCTGTCCGCCAGATTTTTAGCATATTGACCAAATAAGATAGATGCATCAGGGCCCTGGAGATATTTGGCTGGAGATTGAATAACGTTTAGCATTCCTTTCATCCTCAAATAAGTACATGTTTTGACATGATGAGCCCTGGCATTGACCTGTTTAGCCTGATGCTAACGGCGAAAACAAAGCGCTACCGGAGCGATGCAATCACTGTATGGCGAGGCGAGTACAAAAAAATCATTCGTCTTTTTGTTCTGATATGAAACGGATAAAAGGAAAATACGTTCCATATTGAAACAATTAACCCTAAAAAAGATAAGGTTTGCGATCCCGATCCGTTCCTTTAGCCCATATTTCTGTCACGCAAAGAGGCCCGGTTTCGCCTTTTCGTTATCTACCGCCGGAATAACCGGCAAAAAAAAGCGCACTGTCCCGAACACCCTGCCCTGACGGCCGGTGAAAAAAGCCGCGTGGGTTCGCATTTAGCCATTTCCACTCGTCATTACGTTCCATTTAGGAACAAAAAATAGTTTTTACGTTCCGAAATGAAACTTATTTTACTTGAATTTTTTTCCGCGCTGACTCGGCCAGAATCTCTCCATCGCCTCCGCTACCATGACCATGCATTCGGGGGTTTGTTTAATACTCAACCTGCCGGAGCCGTTATGTCTCAATTCTTTTTTAACCAGCGTACCCATCTCGTTAACGATGTCATCGACGGTACGATTATCGCCAGTCCGTGGAATAACCTGGCACGCCTGGAGAGCGATCCGGCCATCCGCATCGTGGTGCGTCGCGACCTCAACAAAGAGAACGTCGCGGTGATCTCCGGCGGTGGCTCAGGTCACGAACCCGCCCACGTTGGATTTATCGGTAAAGGCATGTTAACTGCCGCGGTTTGCGGTGACGTGTTTGCCTCGCCGAGCGTCGATGCGGTACTGACTGCCATTCAGGCGGTGACCGGTGAGGCAGGCTGCCTGCTGATCGTGAAGAACTATACCGGCGATCGCCTAAATTTTGGCCTGGCCGCCGAAAAAGCGCGTCGGCTCGGTTATAACGTCGACATGCTGATCGTCGGCGACGACATTTCACTACCGGATAACAAGCACCCACGCGGGATCGCTGGCACCATCCTGGTACACAAAGTTGCCGGCTATTTCGCCGAACGTGGCTACAACCTCGCTACCGTGCTGCGTGAAGCGCAGTATGCGGCGAACAACACCTTCAGCCTGGGCGTCGCACTCTCCAGCTGTCATTTGCCACAGGAGACCGACGAGGCTCCGCGTCACCATCCGGGCCATGCAGAGCTGGGCATGGGCATTCACGGCGAGCCGGGTGCGTCGGTGATTGACACGCAAAACAGCGCGCAGGTGGTTAATCTGATGGTCGAGAAGCTGATGGCCGCCCTGCCGGAAACCGGACGTCTGGCAGTGATGATCAATAACCTCGGCGGCGTCTCCGTTGCCGAAATGGCCATCATTACCCGCGAACTGGCCAACAGCCCGCTGCACGCACGTATCGACTGGCTGATTGGCCCGGCCTCGCTGGTCACCGCGTTGGATATGAAAGGCTTCTCGCTGACCGCCATGGTGCTGGAAGAAAGCATCGAAAAAGCGCTGTTGACCGAAGTGGAAACCAGTAACTGGTCAACGCCCGTGCCGCCACGTGACATCACGACCGTGCCGTCATCTCAGCGCAGTGCACGCGTAGAATTTAAGCCTTCGGCTAACGAACAGGTTGCCGGGATTATTGCGCAGGTCACCGGTACGCTTGCTAATCTTGAATCTCACCTCAATGCGCTGGATGCGAAAGTCGGCGACGGCGATACCGGGTCAACCTTTGCCGCAGGTGCGCGTGAAATTGCCGACCTGCTGCATCACCAGCAGCTCCCGCTGGATAACCTTGCCACGTTGTTTGCACTGATTGGCGAGCGCCTGACCGTGGTCATGGGGGGCTCCAGCGGCGTATTGATGTCAATTTTCTTTACCGCCGCCGGACAAAAGCTGGAGCAGGGTGCCGGAGTCGCCGATGCGCTAAATACGGGGCTCGCCCAGATGAAGTTCTACGGTGGTGCAGATGAAGGCGATCGTACGATGATTGATGCGCTGCAGCCCGCGCTAACATCGTTACTGGCACAACCACATAACCTGCAAGCCGCCTATGACGCTGCGCTGGCAGGCGCAGAACGGACCTGCCTGTCGAGCAAAGCCAACGCCGGGCGCGCGTCGTATCTCAGCAGTGAGAGCCTGCTTGGTAATATGGACCCCGGCGCACACGCGGTAGCAATGGTGTTTAAAGCGCTGGCAGAGAGTGAGTTGGGCTAAGTTCTTCGTTCTACCGGTTATCAATGCCTGATGGCGCTACGCTTATCAGGCCTGCGGTTTGCTCGCTTTTGTAGGCCGGATAAGGCGTTTGCGCCGCCATCCGGCGAAGAAAGGCCTTATCCGGCCTACGAAGTACGCACTCCGGCAAAACGTTAACGATAAACGCGAATGCCGCCCTCTACGCCGCGGCTAAACAGCACCTGCCAAAGCTCGATATCTCTGGCACGGAATGCCCCAGCACACGCGCATAAATAGTAATTAAACATCCTTTTGAAGGTCGCGGAATAACGCGACGACAGCGTCGGCCATGCCTGGTTAAACCGTTCATGCCAGGCCATCAGCGTTTTATCGTAGTCGCTGCCGAAGTTATGCCAGTCCTCCATCACAAACCGCGATTCGCTGGCCTCGGCAATGTGGGAAATCGCCGGTAAACAGCCGTTTGGGAAGATATATTTATTGATCCACGGATCCACACTCATCCCTTTTTTATTGCTGCCAATGGTATGCAGCAGGAACAATCCATCGGGTTTTAAGCAGCGGTCGGCAATACTGAAATAGGTGTCGTAGTTTTTCGGGCCCACGTGTTCAAACATCCCCACGGAGACAATACGATCATAGTGTTTATCGAGGTCGCGATAATCCTGCAGCAGAATAGTGACATCCAGCCCGTCACAGCGCTGTTGCGCCATTTTCTGCTGTTCTTTCGAGATGGTAACCCCGTCTACCGCTACGCCATAATGGCGTGCGGCATATTCAGCCAGCCCGCCCCAGCCGCAACCGATATCCAGCAAACGCATGCCCGGTTGCAATTGCAGCTTCTCGCAAATCATTTTTAATTTGGCATTCTGCGCGTCGTCTAATGTTGTCGCGTCTTTCCAGTAGCCGCAGGAATATTGCATGTGGGGATCAAGCATCAGGGCGAAAAGATCGTTACCTATATCGTAGTGTTCTTTGCCGACAATCCAGGCACGGCTGCGTGATTGCAGATTAAACAAACGCGCGCTGGCAATGCGTAAAATATCTTTCAGATTGCCCGGCATTTTTTGGTCGAGTTTTGCTTTAAGGATTTTGCAGAACAGAATATCGAGCCGCTCGCAATCCCACCAGCCTTCCATATAGCTTTCACCCAGCCCTAACGAGCCTTGTTGCAGCACCCGTTTAAAGAAACCGGCATGGTGAAGTTGAATGTCCCAGGCGCGCGAACCATTAATCTGGATATCAGCCTGCTGGAGCAGGTCTTTCCCCATTCGGGTCCAGTTATCATTTGTTTCATTGACGATGACAGCATCAGAACACAGCGAATTCATGGTATTTACCAAAGGTGGACGAATAATTCTTACGCAAGATTATTATGGAAAACAGGGTGTATGTATTATGATTTGCGGACAAGATCTATCGAACAGAAGCCACATCACCGGAAGTATCAGGTATTTTTTATGGACACCCTCAGGCAAAAACAGTGGAGTTCTTTCCCGGATGATTCAATGGCGGAACTGCCGCAGGACGTGTACTTTCGTTCTTATGTCCTTGAAGCGAATAACCATGTTCCACCGCATTCACACGCATTTACCCAGTTTCACTTCGCCCGTAAGGGCAGTATGCGCATTGATGTCGCCGGTAAATGCTGGATAATTCCCGCACATTACGGTATCTGGATCCCGAATAATATTGAGCATGCGGTATGGGCGCTGGATGACGTGTATTTAGAGAATCTGGATATTAAGCCAGGCTTTCTTGAGAAGCGCATCGACGAGTGTAAAGTGGTGGCGATCAGTGATTTCGCCAGAGAGTTTATTCATTACGCCACCAACGTCATTTCAGGCCATTATGATAGCCAGTCAAAAGAAGGAAAACTGGTGAGCGTGCTGGTCGATATTATTTTGCAATTACCGGAAGTCGCCTTTGTATTACCCTGGCCGCAGGATGCAGAATTAACAAAAGTGTGCCGGACAATACAGGAATCTCCCGCACGGGAACACTCGGTGGAGTACTGGGCTAATCATCTTGGCATGTCCGCCCGAACTTTCTCGCGTCATTTCAAAAAAGAAACCGGGTTACCGTTCAGCGTCTGGAAGCAAAAGATGCGTATTCTGGAATCGGTGTTAATGCTGAAGAAAAATAAAAGCGTTACCGCCGTGGCGCTCGACGTGGGGTATTCGAGCACCGCGGCGTTTAGCTACGCGTTCCGCCAGGCATTTGGCGTTCCGCCGTCAAATTATTAATCAGCCGCTTTCCGCTGATGCCAGTAGGCTGCCGCACGCACCCGCTGCGGGTCAAACGCCTCGGTTTCAAAACGGGCGCTCAAATTTTTTACCACTTTCCCTTCGCCGGTTACCCAGATGAAATAATCGTCTGCAGGCACCGTCAGCCGAGCCAGCGCGTCATCCACCGCCTGTTCGTCATGCCCGACAAACCACTGGATAGCAAACCCATCCAGATGGGCAAGGTAGTCCTGATATGCCGCATCCTGCACGCTCACCAGCGCCGTGACGTTCGGGCGTCGCGCTAAACGACAGAGCGCTTCCAGGCGACGGCGCAATGCAGGCATTCCCGATTCATCGCACACATAAACCTGATACGCATACTCTTCCGGTACCACCAGCGAGCCGCGCGGTCCGCCAATCGTCAGTGTATCCCCTGCACGGGCATGCATCGCCCACGTACTCGCCACTCCACCGTCGTGAATATAAAAATCCAGCGCCAGTTCATGACGCGCATCATCGTATAGCGGCGTGTAATCCCGGGACGCAGGGCGCACACCGTCAGCCCAGACGATGCCCTCATCGGTAACCACCGGCGGCACAAAATGGCTGCCTGGCTCAGGAAAGAAAACTTTGGCGTGGTCATCAAAGCCGCGTGAGCTGAAGCCGTCCAGCGCCTCCCCGCCCAGCACGATGCGCTGAAAACCTGCGCTGATACGCTCAACGCGCAGGACGGTAAGTTCACGGAAGCGCAGTTCATTACGAACGCGCTGGGGGTAGCGTGAGGTGTTTTTTGTCATTTTTCGCCTTCGTGAGGATAATACGATATATCTAAATTAACATTCAAATGATAATGATTGCTAATAACAAAGATTGCAAGCATTTTTTTGATACACGCCACGGCGTAAATCCCCTTCTCACCATTGATAATAATTGACATGAAAATCAATCAATTAAAACACCAGCCTATCACGCACTTGCAAAATCATAACTTTTAGATATAAATTAGATATATCGAAATAACATCTGGAGACTACTATGCAAAACCACCATGACGGTTGCTGCAAACATACAGATCACCCACACGAAGGTTGCTGCAAAGGCGAAGAACATCGCCACGAAGGCTGCAACAGTGAAGGACATCACCACGAGCACGGCTGCGGGCATCGCCATGGCCGCGGTGGCGGCGGGCGTCGTCAGCGTTTCTTCGGTCACGGCGAATTACGCCTGGTGATTCTGGATATTTTGACCCGCGATGCCAGCCACGGCTATGAGCTGATCAAAGCCATCGAAACGCTGACCCAGGGCCACTACACGCCAAGTCCAGGGGTGATTTATCCGACGCTGGATTTCTTGCAGGATCAAGAGCTGATTGTCATCAGCGAAGAGGAAGGTGGGCGTAAACAGATCACGATCACGGCGCAAGGCCAGCAGTGGCTGGAGGAGAATCGCGAGCATCTGGCGCTTATTCATGAACGCGTTAAAGCACGCTGCGTGGGCTTTGAATTACGTAAGAACCCGCAGATGAAACGTGCGCTGGAGAACTTCAAAGCCGTATTGGATCTGCGGGTCAATCACGGTGACACCAGCGATGCGAAGATCAAAAAAATCATCGGTATTATCGATCGCGCAGCGCTGGATATCGCTCAACTGGATTAATCGGGTCATCGGGCGGAACCCGGTGTTCCGCCTGAATAGCTGCGCTTAATGCAGCACCGTCACCGCATCTTCCAGGCGCCCGGCGCGATGTTTCACCCGCACAGAAATTTGCGCGCTCTCTTCAACCAGCTCGGCATTTTTCTGCGTAATGTTGCTCAACTCATTCACCGCGCGAGTCAGGCTGGTCAGCCCGTCTGCCTGTTCCAGCGTCGAATGGCTGATTTGTGCGATCAGTTGGGTGACGTTCTGTACCTGCGCCACAATGTCGTCCATCGTGCGGCCAGCGGCGTGAACCTGGCTGGATCCGGACTGCACCTTGTCGGCACTGGCATCAATCAGCTTGCGGATGTCATTCGCCGCACTGGCGCTCCGGCTGGCAAGATGGCGTACTTCCCCTGCCACGACGGCAAACCCTTTCCCCTGCTCGCCCGCTCGCGCCGCTTCAACCGCCGCATTCAATGCCAGGATATTGGTCTGGAAAGCAATATCGTTAATCAGCGTGGTGATGGTGCCAATACGCTGGGTGCTGCTGGCGATATCGTCCATCGTTTTGATCACCGTCTCCATCGCCTCGCCTCCCTGCGTTGCCGCACTGCTGGCGGCAATCGAGAGTTTGTCAGCCGCAGATGCTGTCGCCGAGTTTTGCTTCACCGACGCCGCCATCTGGTTCATCGTCGTCACCGTTTCCTGCACGTTTTCAACCGTTTGCTGGGTATGCTTGTTTAAATCCTCACTCCCTTTTGCCAGTGTTTCGCTGTCGTTGCGCACGCAGGATACCTGGCTTGAAACGTCATGAATAAGCCAGCGACACATTAATCCCAACTGGCCAACCGATCGCAGCATCAGACCCAACTCATCGCTGCGGTTCAGGTGCGTCACGCTGTTGCGCTCGCCGGTCGCCACTTTCAGCGCCTGGCGGGCGACATTTTCTATCGGGCGTACAATTTGCCATTCGAAAATCGCCGTACCCGCCAGCATCACCAGCGCACTCACCAGCAGCAGCGGCCACGCCGCGCCCATTTGCTGCAACGCTGCCGCCAGCACGGCAAACATCAGTGTCATCACGCTGCGCACCCGCCAGCGAACCGGCAGCGCCGGCAGCTTTCCCAGCCAACTTTTACGCACCACGAGTCCCTTATGGATGCGTTTGTTGCAACGTCCTTCATTTAGCGCCTGATACAACGGCTCGACCGCCGCAATCTCCTCCTGCGTCGCCCGGGTTCGAATCGACATATACCCGGTCATTCGCCCTTCACGTACCATCGGCACCGCATTGGCTCGCACCCAGTAGTGATCGCCGTTTTTACAGCGATTTTTTACAATGCCGCTCCATGGCTCCCCCTGTTGCAGCGTGTACCACATATCAGCAAATGCCGCCTTGGGCATGTCCGGGTGACGAACCTGATTATGCGGCTTGCCGAGCAGCTCGCTCAGCTGATAGCCGCTAACCTGGACAAACGTGTCATTCGCATGAGTGATGTAGCTTTGTAAATCGGTAGTCGACATGAGGGTAATATCATCATCCAGCGGAGTATGCTGCTGACTAACGTAGGGATCAGAAGACATGGTTGCGTCCTATGCAGGTTATCTGGTTGTTAACTTTTTCGGCATATGTTATTTCGGCGATAATTTTTTTATCTTTAGTTGTTAAATTTGATTTAGATCGCAATTTGCGATTAAACCTCAGAATTTGTATGTTTTCTAATTCATTGATTTAAAATACTTTCATCCTGTAACTATTCAATCAGGCTTCACTCTGCGCACCGTCACAGTGCAACTTCTGCCTGTTTTTGGCGCAGAAGATCGCGTATCTCACCTGTTTTCAGAGAGTCAACCTGGGCAAAATACCGCCAAATGTTAACTTTTGGCATTAAATGTTTCGCAAATGAAATGTATCCTGGTGTTTATCCCGATTTTCGTTAAGCGCGCCGGGATGGCGTAATCCCTGCAATACTTAATTCAGTATCATGTGATACGCGAACTCCGGGAGCATATTTTGAACAGGTTACCTTCCAGCGCATCGGCCCTGGCCTGCAGCGCACACGCACTGAACCTCATCGAAAAGCGAACGCTTGATCATGAGGAAATGAAAGCACTTAACCGAGAGGTCATTGAATACTTCAAAGAGCATGTCAATCCGGGGTTCTTAGAGTATCGAAAATCTGTAACTGCCGGCGGGGATTACGGAGCCGTAGAGTGGCAAGCGGGAAGCCTGAATACGCTTGTCGACACCCAGGGACAGGAATTTGTTGACTGCCTGGGCGGTTTTGGAATTTTCAACGTGGGGCACCGTAATCCAGTAGTGGTCTCCGCCGTACAGAATCAACTCGCCAAACAACCTCTGCACAGCCAGGAATTGCTTGACCCCTTGCGGGCCATGTTGGCGAAAACGCTCGCCGCACTGGCACCCGGCAAGCTGAAATACAGCTTCTTTTGCAACAGCGGAACCGAGTCGGTTGAAGCGGCGCTGAAGCTGGCGAAGGCCTATCAGTCGCCACGCGGCAAATTTACCTTTATTGCCACCAGCGGCGCTTTCCACGGAAAATCGCTGGGCGCACTGTCCGCAACGGCCAAATCCACGTTTCGTAAACCGTTTATGCCGCTGTTGCCGGGCTTCCGTCATGTTCCGTTTGGTGACATTGACGCGATGCGTACCGTGCTCAGCGAGTGTAAAAAGACCGGTGACGATGTGGCCGCCGTGATCCTTGAGCCGATCCAGGGTGAAGGTGGCGTGATCCTGCCGCCGCAAGGCTATCTGACCGCCGTGCGCAAACTGTGCGACGAGTTTGGCGCGCTGATGATCCTTGATGAAGTGCAAACCGGCATGGGTCGTACTGGCAAGATGTTCGCCTGCGAGCACGAAAACGTGCAGCCCGACATTATGTGTCTGGCGAAAGCGCTAGGCGGCGGCGTGATGCCTATCGGTGCGACCATCGCGACCGAAGAGGTGTTCTCCGTGCTGTTCGATAACCCATTCCTGCACACCACCACCTTTGGCGGCAACCCGCTTTCCTGTGCGGCGGCACTCGCAACCATCAATGTCCTGCTGGAGCAGAATTTACCGGCTCAGGCAGAACAAAAAGGCGATATGTTGCTGGATGGCTTCCGACATCTGGCGCGGGAATACCCGGATCTGGTGCAGGACGTACGCGGTAAAGGCATGCTGATGGCGATCGAATTTGTTGATAATGAGATCGGCTACAACTTTGCCAGCGAGATGTTCCGCCAGCGGGTGTTGGTTGCCGGAACGCTGAACAACGCGAAGACGATCCGCATCGAACCACCGCTCACGTTAACCATCGAACAATGTGAGTTGGTATTACGCTCAACGCGTAAAGCGCTGGCCGCATTACGCGTCAGCGTGGAGCAAGTGTGACAGACGCCGGATGGCGCTGCACTTATCCGGCCTACGGGATCACATGTAGGCCGGATAGGGCGTAGCCGCCATCCGGCAGCATGACACGCTTACACAATCCGCACGCCTGCGGGCATCACGCGCTCTGGCGTCAACAGCACGCTTTCACTGCCATCGTCCGTTTCCGCACACAACAGCATGCATTCTGACGTTTCGCCGCGCATTTTCGCTTTTTGCAGATTACACAGCACCACCACCGTTTTCCCCATCAGCTCATCTTCGCGGTAGTAAGGCACCAGGCTGGTCACGGTTTGCAGCGTTCGTTCGCCGACATCAACCTGAACGATGTAGAGTTTATCGGCATTGTCATGACGCTTTACCTGGGTAATTGTTCCCACGCGAATTTCCATTCGGGCGAAATCCGTAAATGCGATCGTGTCCATTCTTTTCTCCTTTGGTAAAATTTTACTAAATGTTAGCAAAAAACCGTCCTGGCATTGTTCTCAAAAGCCGTAAAATGATGCGCCCATCACACTCTGAAAGCGGGGTTTTACCGTGAATATGTCAATTAGAGGTACTTTTTTTACTGAAAACAGGTGAATAGATAAGCACTTCATTTACAATGCGGGGGTAACTCAGGGAAAAGGTAAACATGGCAACACTTAAAGACATCGCAATCGAAGCTCGTGTATCCCTGGCGACAGTGTCCCGGGTGTTAAATGATGACCCGACGCTAAACGTAAAAGAAGAAACCAAGCGTCGCATTCTGGAGATCGCGGAAAAGCTGGAGTACAAAACCAGCAGCGCGCGTAAACACCAGACCAGTACGGTCGGCCCCCAGCATATTCTGGCGCTCTACAGCTACCAGCAGGATTTGGAAATCAACGATCCTTACTATCTCGCTATACGACACGGGATTGAAACGCAATGTGAAAAGCTGGGGATCGAACTGACCAACTGCTATGAACACAGCGGGTTGCCCGACCATAAAAATATTACCGGCATTCTCATCGTTGGTAAGCCATCTCCTGCCCAGCGCGCTGCAGCAACCGCGCTGACCGACAACATCTGCTTTATCGACTTTCATGAACCCGGCAGCGACTATGATGCCGTCGATATCGATCTGACCCGCATCAGCAAAGAGAGTATCGATTTTTTCATCGCCCAGGGCGTGACCCGCATTGGCTTCATCGGCGGTGAAGACGAGCCGGGCAAAGCGGATATCCGCGAGGCCGCGTTTGTCGAATACGGTCGCCTGCAGCAGGTGGTCTCGGAACACGATATCTATCGTGGCGGATTCTCCAGCTCGTCAGGTTATGAGTTGGCGAAAAAAATGCTGGCCAAAGAAGATTATCCCAGCGCCCTGTTTGTCGCCTCAGACTCAATCGCCATTGGCGTTCTGCGCGCAATTCACGAACGTGGCCTGGCGATTCCACAGGATATTTCGCTGATTAGCGTCAATGACATTCCGACGGCACGATTCACCTTCCCTCCGCTGTCCACCGTGCGTATCCATTCAGAAATGATGGGCAGTCAGGGCGTTAACTTGCTGTTTGAAAAAGCCCGTGACGGACGCGCGCTGCCGCTGCTGGTTTTCGTGCCCAGCAAGCTGAAACTGCGCGGCACCACCCGCTAACCTCCCTTTTTTCGCGCCCGGTTTCTTCTGATACCGGGCATGCTTTGTCATGCCTTGTTTTTCTCTGCACGGGTTATTTTCGTGATCAAGTTAAAGTAAATCATCTTACTCGCTATATTTTAGTAAAACTTTTACTAAAATCACCTGCAATGACACTTACTCACCATCACTTTGAATGGTTCCGATTTCTCTCCACCGGGAGGCCTTATGAATCGCTGGGAAAACATTCAGCTCACCCACGAAAATCGACTGGCGCCACGCGCATACTTTTTCTCTTATGACTCGGTTGCGCAGGCTCGCTCGTTTGCCCGTGAAACCAGCAGCCTTTTTCAACTGCTAAGCGGTCAGTGGAATTTTCAGTTCTTTGAGCATCCGCTGCAGGTGCCAGAAGCCTTTACGTCGCAGTATATGCACGACTGGGGCAGCATCACCGTCCCCGGCATGTGGCAGATGGAAGGACACGGCAAGCTGCAATATACCGACGAAGGTTTCCCGTTCCCGATTGATGTGCCCTACGTCCCCACCGATAACCCGACCGGTGCATATCAGCGGATGTTTACCCTCAGCGAAGGCTGGCAGGGAAAACAAACGCTGATTAAGTTCGACGGCGTTGAAACCTACTTCGAAGTGTACGTCAACGGCCAGTACGTGGGCTTCAGCAAGGGCAGTCGTCTGACGGCCGAATTTGATATCAGCGCAATGGTGCACACCGGTGACAACCTGCTGTGTGTGCGCGTGATGCAGTGGGCAGACTCTACCTACGTCGAAGACCAGGATATGTGGTGGTCTGCGGGGATCTTCCGCGACGTCTATCTGGTGGGCAAGCAGGCGACCCATATTCAGGATTTTACCGTTCGTACCGAGTTCGATGATAACTACCGTGATGCCACTCTCTCCTGCGACATTGTGCTGGAAAACCTTGCCGATTCACCGGCACAGACCTCGCTGGAATACACCTTATTTGACGGCGAGCGGGTGCTGCACAGCGGTGTTATCAGTCATCTGACTCTCGATAAGCTCACCCGTACTGCCTTTGATTTCGAGGTTAGTGCGCCACAGCAGTGGTCGGCTGAGTCGCCGTATCTTTATCATTTAGTGATGACGTTAAAAGATGCCAGCGGCAATATTATTGAGGTGGTTCCGCAGCGCGTCGGATTCCGCGACATTACGATCCGCGACGGGCTGTTTTACATCAACAACCACTACGTAATGCTGCACGGTGTTAACCGCCACGATAACGATCATCTGAAAGGCCGCGCGGTCGGAATGGATCGGGTCGAAAAAGATCTGCTGCTGATGAAGCAGCACAACATTAACTCGGTGCGTACCGCGCATTACCCGAACGATCCGCGCTTCTATGAGCTGTGCGATATCTACGGCCTGTTTGTGATGGCCGAGACCGACGTCGAATCCCACGGCTTCGCCAACGTCGGCGATATCAGTCGCATCACCGACGATCCGACCTGGGAACCGGTATACGTTGAGCGCATCGTGCGCCACATCCACGCACAGAAAAACCATCCGTCGATCGTCATCTGGTCACTGGGCAACGAATCCGGGTACGGCTGTAATATTCGTGCCATGTACCACGCTGCGAAAGCGCTGGATAACACGCGTCTGGTGCATTACGAAGAAGATCGCGACGCCGAAGTGGTGGACATTATTTCCACCATGTATACCCGCGTGCCGCTGATGAATGAGTTTGGTGAATATCCGCATCCGAAACCACGCATCATCTGCGAATACGCCCACGCCATGGGTAACGGCCCCGGCGGGCTGACGGAATATCAAAACGTTTTTTACCAGCACGATTGCATTCAAGGACACTATGTCTGGGAATGGTGCGACCATGGCATTCAGGCAAAAGATGATAACGGCAACGTCTGGTATAAATTTGGCGGTGACTACGGCGACTACCCGAATAACTACAACTTCTGCCTCGACGGCCTGATTTACCCCGATCAAACACCGGGACCGGGTCTGAAAGAGTATAAGCAGGTGATCGCCCCAGTGAAGGTCTACGCGAAGGACCTGACGCGCGGTGAACTGCGTGTCGCAAATAAGCTGTGGTTCACCACGCTTGACGACTACACCCTGCAAATTGAAGTGCGGGCCGAAGGAGAAACGCTCTCCACGCAGCGGATTAAACTTCACGACGTGGCCCCCAACAGCGACGCACTGCTGCACTGCACGCTGCCGACGCTGGATGAGAGGGAAGCCTTTCTCAATGTCATCGTCAGCAAAGACTCCCGCACGTCCTACAGCGACGCCGGGCACCATATTGCCACTTACCAGTTCCCGCTAAAGGCCAGAACCGCTACGCCAGTGCCGTTTAGTCAGCAAAACGCCAGCGCCCTGACGCTGGAAGACGATCGCCTGCGCTGCACCGTTCGCGGCTATAACTTCGCGATAACCTTCTCAAAGCTGAACGGGAAGCCCATCAGCTGGAACGTGAATGGCGAAGAGCTCATTACCCGCGAGCCGAAGATAAATTTCTTCAAGCCGACGATTGATAACCACAAACAGGAGTTCGAAGGTCTCTGGCAGCCAAATCATTTACAGATTATGCAGGAGCATCTGCGGGATTTTGCCCTCGAACACACTGACAATGCGGTGGTGATTACCAGCCAGACGATCATCGCCCCGCCGGTATTTGATTTCGGTATGCGTTGCACCTACCGCTGGCGGGTAACGGTCGACGGTCAGCTGAATGTTGAGCTTTCCGGTCAGCCTTACGGCGAGTATCCGCACATTATTCCGTGCATTGGCTTCACCATGGGCATCAACGGTGATTTGGGGCAAGTCGCGTATTACGGACGTGGTCCGGGCGAGAATTACGCCGACAGCCAGCAGGCCAACATTATCGATATCTGGCGTTCGACCGTAGATGCGATGTTCGAGAACTACCCGTTCCCCCAAAACAACGGCAATCGCCAGGATGTGCGCTGGGCAGCGCTGACCAACCGCCATGGCAACGGTCTGCTGGTCGTCCCACAACGTCCTGTCAATTTAAGTGCCTGGCGCTATACGCCCGAAAATCTCTTTGCCGCACAGCACTGCAATGAACTCCAGCGCAGCGATGACATCTCTCTGAATCTGGACCATCAGCTACTGGGCCTGGGTTCCAACTCCTGGGGAAGCGAGGTGCTCGACGCCTGGCGCGTCTGGTTCCGCGAGTTCAACTACGGCTTTACGTTGCTGCCCATTTCCGGCACCGAGGCCACCGTTCAGACCACTGCTAATCGCGCCTTTGGCACGGAGTTCTTTTCCACGAATTTGCACAGCGAGAATACAAAATGAGGATCATCGATAACTTAGAGCAGTTCCGACAACTCTACGCTTCAGGTCGGAAGTGGCAGCGCTGCGTTGAGGCGATTGAAAATATCGACAACATTCAGCCCGGCGTCGCCCATTCCATCGGTGATTCGCTCACTTACCGCGTGGAGACCGACTCCGCTACCGATGCGCTATTTACCGGTCATCGCCGTTACTTTGAGGTGCATTACTACCTGCAAGGGCAGCAAAAAATTGAGTATGCCGCCAAAGAGGATTTACAGGTGGTTGAATACTATCGCGATGAAACCGATCGCGAATACCTGAAGGGATGCGGAAAAACGGTAGAAGTACACGAAGGGCAGCTGGTTATTTGCGACAACCACGAAGCCTACCGCTTTATCTGTAATAGCGCGGTGAAGAAAGTCGTACTCAAAGTCACCATCGAAGATGGTTATTTTCATAATAAATAAAAAGACAGGCGGCACAGAAGTTGTGCCGCCAGTACCCTACAATAATCAGGAATCGGAGATGTGCTATGTCTGATACCAAGCGTAATACCATCGGCAAGTTCGGCTTACTGTCGCTGACCTTTGCCGCCGTTTATAGTTTTAACAACGTAATCAATAATAATATTGAGCTTGGTCTGGCATCTGCACCGATGTTTTTCCTCGCCACGATTTTCTACTTTATTCCGTTCTGCTTAATCATTGCCGAATTTGTTTCGCTGAACAAAAACTCCGAAGCCGGTGTTTACGCATGGGTAAAAAGCTCACTGGGCGGGCGCTGGGCATTTATTACCGCCTACACCTACTGGTTCGTTAACCTGTTCTTTTTTACCTCGTTACTTCCGCGCGTAATCGCTTATGCCTCCTATGCATTTTTAGGCTACGAATACATTTTGACGCCGTTCGCTACCACCGTGTTAAGTATGGTGCTGTTTGCCTTCTCAACCTGGGTTTCGACCAACGGCGCAAAAATGCTCGGGCCGATTACCTCCGTCACTTCCACGCTGATGCTGCTGTTGACGCTGTCTTATATTTTACTGGCGGGGACTGCGTTGGTTGGCGGTGTACAGCCTGCCGATCCCATCACCGTGGATGCCATGATCCCGAATTTTAACTGGGCCTTCCTCGGTATTACGACCTGGATTTTTATGGCGGCAGGCGGCGCGGAGTCCGTGGCGGTGTACGTCAACGACGTGAAGGGTGGCTCAAAATCATTTGTGAAAGTGATTATTATCGCCGGGATTTTTATCGGTGTGCTTTACTCAATCTCCTCAGTACTGATCAACGTTTTTGTCAGCAGCAAAGAGCTGAAGTTTACCGGTGGCTCGGTGCAGGTATTCCACGGTCTGGCCGCATACTTCGGCTTACCTGAGCTGGTGGTTAACCGCTTTGTCGGTCTGGTGTCCTTTACCGCAATGTTTGGGTCACTGCTGATGTGGACCGCAACGCCGGTTAAAATTTTCTTCTCCGAAATCCCGGAAGGTATTTTTGGCAAGAAAACCGTCGAACTGAATGAAAACGGCGTTCCCGCTCGCGCAGCCTGGATCCAGTTTTTGATCGTGATACCGCTGATGATTATCCCCACGCTCGGTTCGAATACCGTGCAGGATTTAATGAATACCATCATTAACATGACCGCTGCGGCATCCATGCTGCCTCCGCTGTTTATTATGCTGGCCTATTTGAATCTGCGCGCCAAGCTGGACCACTTACCGCGCGACTT
The DNA here is from genome assembly GCF_047467975.1 of Citrobacter sp. C348. NCBI lineage: Bacteria > Pseudomonadati > Pseudomonadota > Gammaproteobacteria > Enterobacterales > Enterobacteriaceae > Citrobacter > Citrobacter sp. C348. The sequence continues at coordinate 51,635 of NZ_JASJUJ010000009.1, forward strand.
CCGCATGGGATCGCAAAAAACCGGGATTATCGTGGTATCGATGCTGATTGCCCTGTTCACCATTGGATTTATCGCTTCAACGTTCCCAACCGGCGGCAACATTATCACCATTATTTTCTATAACGTCGGTGGTATTGTTATTTTCCTCGGTTTTGCCTGGTGGAAATACAGTAAATACATCAAAGGACTAACCAAAGAAGAAAAAGCCATTGAAGCCGCACCAGCTTCAGACAGTCATTAATTCATAAAACATAATAACAATAAACAATATTCGCCAAGGCTATAACAATAAAAACATTATTTTATTTTGCTTAGGATAGAAGCATGAAAATCAATAGCCATTGTTGCAGGGCATTTATTGCCCTGCCCTTTTTCTGTGTTTCCTCTCTGGGTGCAGAAGAAGTGCGACCGGCAGAACACGACGACACAAAAACGCCCGTAATATCCTCTCCCTCATTTCGTTTTTATGGAGAACTGGGAATGGGGGGATATATGGATTTAGAGGGACAGGATAAACATAAATACAGTGACGGAACCTATATCGAAGGGGGCCTGGAAATTAAACACGGCTCGTGGTTTGGTCTGATCTATGGCGAAGGCTGGACCGTACAGGCGGATCACCAGGGAAACGCCTGGGTGCCCGATCATAGCTGGGGCGGGTTTGAAGGCGGAATTAACCGATTTTACGGCGGTTACCGCACCGATGACGGCACGGAGCTAATGCTCAGCCTGCGCCAGGACTCATCGCTTGATGACCTGCAATGGTGGGGAGACTTCACGCCGGATCTGGGCTACGTCATCCCCAACACGCGCGACATCATGACCGCCATTAAGGTGCAAAACCTGACCGGCCCGCTGCGTTATAGCGTGACCGCCACGCCTGCCGGACATCATGATGAAAGCAAGGCCTGGCTGCACTTCGGCAAATACGATCGCTACGACGATAAGTATACCTATCCAGCCATGATGAATGGCTACATCCAGTACGACCTGACCGAAGGCGTAACCTGGATGAACGGTCTGGAGATCACCGACGGCACCGGACAACTGTTCCTGACCGGCCTTCTCTCGCCTAACTTTGCTGCGCGCGCCTGGCATCACACCGGACGCGCCGACGGCCTGGATGAATGGGGTACAGAGACCGGCTATATGGTCAGTGCCATGTATGAAGCGCTCAAAGGCGTCTACCTCTCCACCGCCTACAGCTATGCCAAACATCGGCCAGACAACGCCGAGGATGAAACCACCTCTTTTATGCAGTTCGGTATCTGGTATGAATACGGCAGCAGTCGTTTCGCCACCGCCTTCGACAGCCGGTTCTATATGCAAAATGCATCTGGCGACCCGAGCGACCAGATCTTCCTGATGCAATATTTCTATTGGTAACAAGGACCGGAATACCATGAACATGACACCTATTCTTACGCCGCTGGCGTGTGGGCTGCTGATGAGTTTTTCCGCACTGGCTGCTAACGTAGACAGCGTTAAAAACGTCATCAATCGCACCGGCGCGCCAGGTTATATGCACGACTACGATTATGACGACCATCAGCGCTTTAATCCCTTTTTCGACCTCGGCGCATGGCACGGACACCTGTTGCCGGATGGCCCTGCAACAATGGGCGGCTTCCCTGGCGTGGCGCTACTGACGGAAGAGTACATCAACTTTATGGCTACAAATTTTGACCGGCTGACGGTGTACCAGAACGGTAAAAAGGTCGATTTCACTCTCGAGGCTTACAGCCTGCCCGGCGCACTGGTACAGAAACTGTCATCCACTGCGGTGCAGATCGAGATGACGCTGCGCTTTGCCAGTTCGCATACCTCATTGCTGGAAACCAAAATCACCAGCAATACGCCGCTGGATCTGGTGTGGGACGGAGAGTTACTGGAAAAGCTGGAAGCGAAAGAGGGAAAACCCCTCTCCGATAAAACCATTGATGGCGAGTATCCGGACTACCAGCGAAAAATCATCGCTACGCGCGACGGCCTGAAGGTCACCTTCGGTAAAGTGCGATCAACCTGGGATCTGCTGACCTCCGGCGAGTCGGAGTATCAGGTACACAAATCACTTGCCATGAACACCACTGTTGATGGCCACCGATTTACCAGTAAAGCGCATATCAATGGCTCTACCACGCTTTACACCACCTATTCACATCTGTTGACCGCGCAGGAGGTCAGCAAAGAACAAGCGCAGATCCGCGATATTCTGGCGCGCCCGTCTTCTTACATGCTCGCCTCACAGCAGCGCTGGGAATCCTATCTCAAAAAAGGTTTAAACAACCCGGATGCCACCCCAGAACAAACCCGCGTGGCGGTGAAAGCGATTGAAACGCTGAACGGTAACTGGCGCTCACCGGGCGGCGCAGTTAACTACAATACCGTGACGCCGTCGGTAACGGGCCGCTGGTTCTCTGGCAACCAGACCTGGCCGTGGGACACCTGGAAGCAGGCGTTTGCAATGGCGCACTTTAACCCGGATATCGCGAAAGAAAATATTCGCGCTGTTTTCTCGTGGCAGGTTAAACCCGGCGATCCGGTGCGCCCACAGGACGCGGGATTTATTCCCGATCTGATTGCCTGGAACCTCAGCCCGGAACGCGGTGGTGATGGCGGTAACTGGAACGAGCGCAATACCAAGCCCAGCCTGGCGGCATGGTCGGTGATGGAAGTCTACAACGTCACCAAAGACAAATCCTGGCTCGAAGAAATGTACCCGAAACTGGTGGCATACCACGACTGGTGGCTGCGTAACCGCGATCATAACGGCAACGGCGTTCCAGAGTACGGCGCCACTCGCGATAAAGCGCACAACACCGCCAGCGGCGAGATGCTGTTCACGGTGAAAAAGGGTGACAAAGAAGAAACCCTGTCAGGGCTGCAAAACTATGCCGCTGTTACCCGCAACGGCCAGTATGACAGTCTGGAGATCCCGGCGCAGGTCGCCGCCTCGTGGGAATCCGGACGTGACGACGCCGCGGTGTTTGGTTTCATCGACAAAGAACAACTGGATAAGTACGTCGCTAACGGTGGCAAACGCAGCGACTGGGTGGTGAAATTCGCTGAAAATCGCAGCCACGACGGAAAATTACTGGGCTATTCGCTGCTGCAGGAGTCGGTCGATCAGGCCAGCTACATGGTCAGCGATAACCATTACCTGGCGGAAATGGCGACCCTGCTCGGGAAAACGCAGGAGGCGAAACGCTATCAGGCGCTGGCGACGAAACTGACGGATTACATCAATACCTGTATGTTCGATGCGACTACGCAGTATTTCTATGACGTTCGCATTGAAGATAAGCCGCTGGCAAACGGCTGTGCCGGAAAACCGATTGTCGAACGAGGGAAAGGGCCGGAAGGCTGGTCACCGCTGTTTAACGGCGCGGCCACGCAGCCTCATGCTGACGCGGTGGTGAAGGTGATGCTCGACCCGAAAGAGTTCAACACCTTTGTGCCGCTAGGCACCGCCGCACTCACCAATCCGGCTTTCGGCCCGGATATTTACTGGCGCGGGCGCGTGTGGGTGGATCAGTTCTGGTTTGGCTTAAAAGGGATGGCGCGCTATGGCTACCGTGATGACGCCCTGAAAATGGCAGATACGTTCTTCAAACATGCGAAAGGACTCACCGCAGACGGCCCGATTCAGGAAAACTATAACCCGCTGAACGGCGCGCAGCAGGGGGCACCTAACTTCTCGTGGAGCGCAGCGCATCTGTACATGTTGTATAGCGACTTTCTTAAAAAACAGTAAGCTGTGACCTGTTGCCGGATGGCGCTACGCTTATCCGGCCTACAAAGACACATTTTCACCGGCCGGATAAGGTGCGTGCACCGACATCCGGCAAATTCGTTCTCTGGCCTACTCTTTTTTGAATCCCATCACAATCACGGCATTCCCCTTTTCCCTTTTGCGCGGCGACGGCTAAATTAGTAACTCATCCGACCACATAACAATAATTTTACATACTGGACACCTTTATGAGCTATCCGTCGCTGTTCGCCCCGCTCGATTTGGGATTCACCACGCTTAAAAACCGCGTGTTGATGGGTTCAATGCATACCGGTCTGGAAGAGTATCCCGATGGTGCCGAACGGCTGGCCGCATTCTACGCCGAGCGCGCCCGTCACGGCGTCGCCCTGATTGTGAGCGGCGGCATTGCGCCCGCACTCTCCGGCGTAGGAATGGAAGGCGGCGCGATGTTAAACGACGCCAGCCAGCTACCGCATCACCGCGTAATTACCGACGCTGTGCATGAGGAAGGCGGCAAAATCGCGCTGCAGATCCTGCACACCGGACGCTACAGCTATCAGCCGCATCTGGTTGCGCCCTCCGCTATTCAGGCCCCCATCAACCGCTTTACCCCACATGAACTGAGCCACGATGAAGTGCTACAGCTGATTGAGGATTTTGCCCATTGTGCACAGCTGGCGCGGGAAGCAGGCTACGACGGCGTAGAGGTAATGGGCTCAGAAGGCTACCTGATCAACGAATTTCTTACTCTGCGTACCAATCAGCGGACTGACCAATGGGGCGGCGATTACGCCAACCGCATGCGTTTTGCCGTCGAGGTGGTACGGGCCGTTCGCCAGCGTGCCGGTAACGACTTTATTATTATCTTTCGCCTGTCGATGCTCGACCTGGTGGAAAATGGCGGCACGTTTGACGAAACCGTCCAGTTGGCGAAAGCCATTGAGGCAGCTGGTGCTACGATCATCAACACCGGGATCGGCTGGCACGAAGCACGGATCCCGACCATCGCCACGCCGGTACCGCGCGGAGCGTTTAGCTGGGTGACACGCAAGCTGAAAGGTCACGTAACGGTTCCACTGGTCACTACCAACCGCATTAACGATCCGGGCGTTGCCGACGATATTCTGGCCCGTGGCGATGCCGATATGGTGTCGATGGCACGCCCGTTCCTTGCCGATGCCGAACTGCTGTCAAAAGCGCAAAGCGGGCGAGCGGATGAGATCAACACCTGCATAGGCTGTAACCAGGCTTGTCTGGATCAGATCTTCGTCGGCAAAGTGACGTCCTGCCTGGTGAACCCCCGCGCCTGTCATGAAACCAAAATGCCAATCGTACCGGCGACACAGCTGAAGAATCTGGCGGTAGTCGGTGCTGGTCCTGCGGGGCTCGCCTTTGCTATCAACGCCGCTTCACGCGGTCATCAGGTCACGTTATTTGATGCCAACGCGGAGATCGGCGGACAGTTCAATATCGCCAAACAGATCCCCGGCAAAGAAGAATTTTACGAAACGTTGCGCTATTACCGCCGGATGATCGACGTTACCGGCGTAACGCTGAAGCTGAATCATTTTGTCACCGCAGACGATCTGATCTCGTTTGATGAAGTGATCCTCGCCAGCGGGATCGAACCGCGCACGCCGCCGATCGACGGTATCGATCATCCTAAGGTGCTGACCTATCTTGATGTCTTACGTGATAAAACGCCGGTAGGTCAACGCGTGGCGATTATCGGCAGCGGCGGGATCGGCTTTGATACCGCGATGTATCTGAGCCAGCCCGGCGAGCCCACCAGCCAAAACATTGCGGAATTCTGCGTGGAATGGGGAATCGATACCAGCCTCCAGCAAGCAGGTGGTTTACGCCCGGAAGGGCCACAGTTATCCCGTAGCCCGCGCCAGATAGTCATGTTGCAGCGTAAAGCCAGTAAACCGGGACAAGGGTTAGGTAAAACCACGGGCTGGATCCATCGCGCCACCCTGCTGTCGCGTGGTGTGAAAATGATCCCGGGAGTGAGCTATCAGAAGATCGATGATGATGGACTGCACGTGTTGATCAACGGCGAGCCGCAGATCCTGAACGTGGATCATGTGGTAATTTGTGCAGGTCAGGAACCTCGTCGTGGACTGGTCGATCCGCTGCATGCGGCCGGTAAAACAGTACATCTGATCGGCGGGTGTGATGTGGCGTTAGAACTGGATGCCCGGCGCGCCATCGCGCAAGGCACCCGACTGGCGCTGGAAATTTAACGTCATGTCTTTCGTAAGCCGGATAAGGCAATTGCGCGCATCGTTGCCTGATGGCGCTACGCTTATCAGGCCTACGGGGTAGCTCGCTGTAGGCCTGATAAGGCGTTAGCCGCCATCCGGCATCAGCGATTAGCGGCGACGCCCTAATTTCACCGCTTTCAGCACCACAAATTTGTTGTTGGTGGCGATGGTTTCGCAGTTACCGAAAATCTTCTTCAGCTTGTGGAAGTAGTCGAGATGACGGTTCGCCACGATATACAGCTCGCCGTTAATCTTCAGGCAACGGCGGGCGTGGTGGAACATCTCCCACGCGATGTTATCAGTCAGTGCGTGCTTCTGATGGAACGGCGGGTTACACAGCACAGCGTTATAGCGGAACGGTTCCACGCCAGACAGCGCGTTGTTGATCATAAACTCGCAGCGGTCCAGCGCGTCTGGCATGTTGGTTTCCACGTTCAGACGGCTGGACGCCACCGCCATCGGCGATTCATCCACAAACACCACGCTCGCTTGCGGGTTCTTCTCCAGCAACGTCAGACCCACTACGCCATTACCGCAACCGAGATCGACAATCTCACCTTCCAGATTGTCCGGCAGATGTTCGATAAAGAAACGTGCGCCAATATCCAGCCCGGTACGGGAGAAGACGTTGGCGTGGTTGTGGATCGTCCAGTCGGTGCCTTCCAGCTTCCAGCTCAGCGTTTGTGAGGCGTCAGCCAGTTCAGGATTGCTGAACGTACAGTTGATCAGACGGGCTTTTTTCCATGCCAGCGTGGTGGTGGTTGGGCCCAGCACCTTTTCAAACAGCTCAAGCGTCGAGGTATGCACATCGCGCGCCTTCGCCCCGGCGATAATACGCGTTTGCGGCGTGACGACCAGGCGTAGCGCACGCAACTGCTGTTCCAGCAGCGCCATGGTTTTTGGCAGCTTAATCAGTACCACGCCCGGCGCCTGTGGGTAATCGACCGTGCTGTCGAGGAACTGGACGCTGGATTCGGCAATGTCGTTATGACGCAGGTTTTCACGCGTTGCCAGTTCGCTTAAATAAGAGTCGCCAATGCTGTACGGCGAATGTTCCGCCAGCGCACAGCCCAGCGCACCGAAGGTATCATTCAGGAGCAGCACCGGGCCGCAAATCTCGGTATCGTCCAGCTGTTGCAGCAGATATTCATCTGCAGCTTCCCACGCCAGCAGCGGGTTAACGTCATCCGTTTCCGGGAAACGTTTAAGTGACAGCGAACGGAAACCGTTGTCTATGTGGCTCATCGGCCCTCCTGAATGGTAAAATTTCGGCGTATCCCTGAAAAGGGTGCGTGAGTATACACTTTTTATACTTTATATGGGGCACAAATGAGTCAGTTGACCTATCTGCAGGGCTACCCGGAGCATTTACTTGATCAGGTTCGAACCTTGATTAGCGAGCAACGTCTGGGCGCGGTCCTGGAAAAGCGTTATCCGGGTACGCATGACTTCGCGACCGATAAGGCGCTCTGGCAATATACCCAGGATCTGAAAAGTCAGTTTCTGCGCAATGCCCCACCGCTCAATAAAGTGATGTATGACAGTAAGATCCACGTGTTGAAGAATGCGCTTGGACTGCATACTGCCGTCTCTCGCGTGCAGGGCGGCAAGCTGAAAGCAAAAGCGGAAATTCGCGTCGCCACCGTATTTCGCAACGCCCCGGAACCTTTTTTACGCATGATCGTGGTTCATGAACTGGCGCATCTGAAAGAAAAAGAACACGACAAAGCGTTTTACCAGCTGTGCTGCCATATGGAACCTCAGTATCACCAGCTGGAGTTCGACACCCGCCTGTGGTTAACGCAACAATCGCTAAAACAAACTGCGCAGTAGCGCACTGGCTTTGTCAGCAAGGCATGCTAAATTGGCGCAAGGATCCCTTTTCGCAGCCTGAAGGCCTTTATGATACGTTTCGCAGTGATTGGCACAAACTGGATCACCCGCCAGTTTGTGGATGCCGCCCATGAAACCGGCAAATATAAGTTAACCGCAGTCTATTCCCGCAGCCTTGAACAGGCACAAACCTTCGCTAACGATTATCTCGTCGAGCATCTGTTTACCTCGCTGGACGCGATGGCGCAAAGCGACGCCATTGATGCGGTGTATATCGCCAGCCCAAACTCTCTGCACTTCCCGCAGACCGAGCTGTTCTTACGCCATAAAAAGCACGTCATTTGTGAGAAACCGCTGGCATCAAACCTGGCAGAAGTCGATGCCGCTATCGCCTGCGCTCGGGAAAATCAGGTGGTGCTGTTTGAGGCGTTTAAAACCGCCTGCCTGCCCAATTTCCTGCTGCTGCAGCAATCTCTGCCCAAGGTAGGAAATGTCAGAAAGGCGTTTATCAATTACTGCCAGTACTCTTCACGCTACCAGCGTTATCTGAACGGTGAAAACCCGAATACCTTTAATCCAGCGTTCTCAAATGGCTCGATTATGGATATCGGCTTTTACTGCCTGGCTTCGGCGGTTGCGCTGTGGGGCGAACCGCAGAGCGTACAGGCCAGCGCCAGCCTGCTGGCAAGCGGTGTTGATGCCCACGGCGTTGTGGTGCTGAACTACGGTGATTTCAGCGTCACGTTACAGCATTCCAAAGTGAGCGACTCGGTGCTGGCCAGCGAGATTCAGGGCGAATCAGGGTCACTGGTTATTGAGAAAATCTCCGAATGCCAGAAAGTCTGTTTTGTTCCGCGTGGTGGAAAAACGCAGGATCTGACGGTGCCTCAGCACATCAATACTATGCTGTATGAGGCAGAGCGCTTTGCTCATCTGGTTGAATCCGGCGAAGTGGATCACCAGGCACTGGCTGTCAGTCGTATTACCGCTAAGCTGCAAACAGAAATTCGCCGCCAGACCGGCGTCGTTTTCCCAGCGGATAGCGCGAACACGTCGCTGATTGCGTAAAACTGTGTAAAACGAATGTTGCAGGCCATTGACTGAAAGCGTGGCCTGTAATACTTTGTTACCCGCAAAGGGGAGTAACTTCGTTGTCGGTTGATCGTCATTACGATGTGTGAAAAACCACATCCGGTCGCCGGGCGATAACAAAGGAATACGTCAACGTATTCCTTTGTTGTTGTAAGTGAGACCTTGCCGAATGGCAAGGTCTATGCATGAAAAGCAGCGGCTAACGTCATTCGGCGTTGGCCGTTTTTTTATGCATGGGGAAAAATAATGAATACTGTCGGCACACCGTTGTTATGGGGTGGCTTCGCTGTTGTAGTGGTGATTATGCTGGCCATCGACCTGCTGTTACAGGGTCGTCGCGGCGCGCATACGATGTCAATGAAGCAGGCAGCCGCCTGGTCAATCGTCTGGGTCACGTTGTCGTTACTGTTTAACGCCGTATTCTGGTGGTATCTGGCAGAAACTCAGGGGCGCGCCGTCGCAGACCCGCAGGCACTGGCATTCCTCACCGGCTATTTGATCGAGAAATCGCTGGCGGTGGATAACGTCTTTGTCTGGCTGATGCTGTTTAGCTACTTCTCGGTACCGCCAGCGTTGCAGCGTCGGGTGCTGGTGTATGGCGTGCTGGGGGCGATAGTTCTGCGTACGATTATGATCTTCGCAGGCAGCTGGCTTATCACCCAGTTCGAATGGCTGCTGTACGTGTTCGGCGCGTTCCTGCTGTTTACTGGTGTGAAGATGGCGCTGGCAAAAGAAGATGCTTCCGGCATTGGCGACAGGCCGTTAGTACGCTGGCTGCGCGGTCATCTGCGTATGACCGACACCATCGAGAACGAGCATTTCTTCGTGCGTAAAAACGGTCTGCTGTTCGTTACGCCGCTGATGCTGGTGCTGATTCTGGTTGAGTTGAGCGATGTTATCTTTGCCGTCGACAGCATCCCGGCCATCTTTGCCGTGACCACCGACCCGTTCATCGTGCTGACCTCTAACCTGTTTGCCATTCTGGGTCTGCGCGCGATGTACTTCCTGCTGGCCGGCGTGGCGGAGCGTTTCTCGATGCTGAAGTACGGCCTGTCGATCATTCTGGTGTTTATCGGCATCAAGATGCTGATCGTCGACTTCTACCACATCCCTATCGCTATCTCGTTAGGCGTGGTGTTCGGGATCCTGTTTGTGACGCTGATTGTGAATGCGTGGGTCAACCACCAGCACGATAAAAAGCAGAAAATACAGTAAGTTTCATCTGCTAGCTGAAAAGCCCGACAGCACACTGTATGCGTCGGGCTTTTTGTTTAACATGTCACCATAATGTTAATTCAAAGTTATAAAATATGATCTCAGCGTAATATCCAGGATATTTCTCTTCCCGAAGCTGGTTCTTTCCTTATACTCAGCCATGCAAACATTTGCCTCACTCTGAAAGATGCGTCTATAGAACGCACAAGGGTCAGGCGACAACACAATAAAAGGATTACGAAATGACTACGCAACGTTCGTCGGGGCTTTTCTCGCGTTTGGCGCAAGGGAGCCTTGTTAAGCAAATTTTGGTAGGTTTGGTACTGGGGATTGCGCTGGCACTGATCTCAAAACCGGCTGCAGAAGCTGCGGGTTTGCTGGGCACCCTGTTCGTCGGCGCATTAAAAGCCGTCGCCCCCATCCTGGTTCTGATGCTGGTAATGGCCTCTATTGCGAACCATCAGCATGGGCAAAAAACCAATATCCGCCCGATTCTGTTCCTCTACCTGCTCGGTACCTTCTCCGCGGCATTAGCGGCAGTGGTGTTCAGCTTTGCCTTCCCCTCGACGCTGCATCTTGCCAGCAGCGCTAACGATATTGTGCCACCATCGGGCATTGTCGAAGTGATGCGCGGGCTGTTGATGAGTATGGTGTCGAACCCGATTGATGCCCTGCTTAACGCGAACTATATCGGCATTCTGGTATGGGCCGTCGGCCTGGGCTTTGCCCTGCGCCACGGGAATGAAACGACCAAGAATCTGGTCAACGATATGTCCAACGCCGTCACCTTTATGGTGAAACTGGTGATCCGTTTCGCGCCAATCGGTATTTTTGGTCTGGTCTCATCCACGCTGGCCAGCACCGGTTTTGCCACGCTGTGGGGCTACGCGCAGCTGCTGGCGGTACTGGTTGGTTGTATGCTGTTGGTGGCTTTCGTGGTCAACCCGCTGCTGGTGTTCTGGAAAATTCGTCGCAACCCGTATCCGCTGGTGCTGGCTTGCCTGCGTGAAAGCGGCGTGTACGCTTTCTTTACCCGCAGCTCTGCCGCCAACATTCCGGTGAATATGGCGCTGTGCGAGAAGCTGAATCTGGACCGCGATACCTACTCGGTTTCTATCCCACTGGGTGCAACCATTAACATGGCTGGCGCGGCGATCACCATTACCGTGCTGACGCTGGCTGCGGTGAATACACTGGGGATCCCGGTTGATTTACCGACTGCGCTGCTGTTGAGCGTCGTGGCATCGCTTTGTGCCTGTGGCGCGTCTGGCGTGGCGGGTGGCTCTCTGCTGCTGATCCCACTGGCGTGTAATATGTTCGGTATCCCGAATGATATCGCCATGCAGGTGGTTGCCGTCGGCTTTATTATCGGCGTATTGCAGGACTCCTGTGAAACCGCACTGAACTCCTCAACCGACGTGTTGTTTACCGCTGCAGCCTGCCAGGCTGAAGACGAGCGTCTGGCGAATAACGCCCTGCGCGGCTAATCACTTTTCCCCTCCGTCATGGTGCGGAGGGGTTTTCTTTCTGTACGCTTTTTTCAATTTTGAAGGGATCTATTCCCCGTTTTTGCATGCGTCTGAAACGAATAATATTTAGGCCGTTCATCACCAGAAAACTGCCTTCAATCATCGTGCCGCCAATCGATCCCAACCAGAAATTATGCACCACCCAGCAGGCAGTCGCGCACCACATCACACAGCGGACGGTTAATCCTTTACAGCGAAACAGCGCCCAGGTGCTGGCCAGCGTGCCAATAATGGGGAGTAACTCCATCGCATGCTGTAGTTTCGCCAACCCAAGAACCAGCGTGAGAACGATAAAAACGGTCATCACCCACAGTTTGCGGGTGCGCATCGAGACCAGGGTTCGGATGGTGTTTAGCTCCGCACTCATCCCCGCGGGCCAGGCCCCCATCAAAAAGAAGTGTACCCCGATAGTGGCACTATAGACGGCAAGCTGCAGCCTGAAGCGGCGCTCATCGCGGTTGAAAAAGGTGGTAATCCCGATCAGAAAGGCGATGACACCTACGCCCTGGGCCAGCCAATACGCGGTCATGAAAAATCCTTGTGAGGAAATGCAAAAACAAACGGCGCCTCATATTATGAAACGCCGTTTTTAAAATCTACTCTATTTCGATTACCCAATAGATTTCGTGCGACAGCATGTACAATTATTACAACGTTACGCCACTTTTAAATATCGCTAACTCTCTAAAATCATTCCGCTCATTACAGGTTTGCTTACCGTTGGCAAACTCAACGATGGTATCAACAAACTCGCTCAGCAGTTGAGGCATGGTTTTACCATGGATCAGTTGCCCGGCGTCAAAATCGATCCAGTGCTTTTTCTTCGCCGCCAGTTCGCTGTTGGTGGCGATTTTCACCGTCGGTACAAATCCGCCGTAAGGCGTGCCGCGACCGGTACTGAACAGCACCATATGGCAGCCTGCACCCGCCAGCGCGCTGGTAGCAACGGCGTCGTTACCCGGCGCGCTTAACAGATTCAGACCGCGCGTTTTTAGCCGTTCGCCGTAACGCAATACATCAACCACCTGGCTGGAACCCGCTTTCTGCGTGCAGCCCAGTGATTTATCTTCCAGCGTGGTGATGCCCCCCGCCTTGTTACCCGGTGACGGGTTCTCATAAATCGGCTGGTCGTGGGCAATGAAGTACTGCTTGAAGTCATTGACCATCGTCACCAGCTTGCCAAACGTCTCTTCGTCACGGCAATGGCTCATCAGCAGTTGCTCAGCGCCAAACATTTCCGGAACTTCGGTCAGCACGGTGGTGCCACCGTTGGCAATCACATAGTCGGAGAAACGTCCCAGCATCGGGTTAGCCGTGATGCCGGACAGGCCGTCAGACCCGCCGCATTCCAGACCAAACTTCAGCTCGCCCAGTTTACCCGGCTCACGCTTATCGTGGCGCATCACGTTGTACAACTGATGGAGATGTTCGATCCCCGCCTCCACTTCGTCTTCCTGATGTTGGCAGACCATGAAGTGCACGCGTTCAGGATCGAACTCGCCCAACGTTTCGCGGAAGGCATCCACCTGGTTGTTTTCACAACCAAGCCCCACCACCAGCACCGCCCCCGCGTTCGGGTGACGCACCATGTTTTGCAGCATGGTGCGGGTGTTGATGTGATCGTCACCCAGCTGCGAGCAGCCGTAGGTGTGGCTGAAAAGATGAACGCCATCGATGCCTTCAGCATCGTTGGTCTCTTTCAGGAAGCGGGTCTGCATCTGACGCGCCATGGCGTTAACGCAGCCGACGGTCGGCAGGATCCACAGTTCGTTACGCACCCCGACATCACCGTTGGCACGACGGTAGATCTGCACATCGCGATCTGCCGGTTGTACCTCAGGTTCCTGAAAGTCGGGTTGATAGCTATATTCATCCAGATCGCTCAGATTGGTGCGCGTATTGTGAGCATGGATATGTTCACCCGCCGCAATATCCGCCAGAGCATGGCCAATCGGCAGGCCATATTTAATGACGTTCTCACCCTGAGCAATATCGCTCAAGGCAAATTTGTGTCCACGTACAACGTCCTGTCGTAGCGTTACGGTATGGCTATCTACACTAACCTGCGTGCCTTGCGCCAGATCGGCCAGCGCAACCGCAACGTTATCCAGCGTATGGATCTTGATGTATTGCATATCAACCCGGACCTTAGTTCAGTTCAATGGCAAAATAATCGCGCGCATTGTTGAAGCAGATATTTCTCACCATTTCACCCAGCAGCTGGATATCTGCCGGGGCTTCACCCGCGGCAACCCAGCGGCCAATCATCTGGCACAGAATGCGGCGGAAATATTCATGGCGCGTATATGACAGGAAGCTACGGCTGTCGGTCAGCATGCCGACAAAACGGCTCAGCAGACCGAGCTGCGCCAACTGCGTCATTTGGCGTTCCATTCCGTCTTTCTGATCGTTGAACCACCAGCCGGACCCGAACTGCATTTTTCCCGGCATACCTTCGCCCTGGAAGTTGCCGATCATGGTGCCCAGCACTTCGTTGTCGCGCGGGTTCAGGCAGTACAGGATGGTTTTTGGCAGCAGGTTTTCTTCGTTCTGCTTGCTCAGCAGTTTGGAGAGTTCTTCCGCAACCGGACGATCGTTGATCGAATCGAAGCCCACATCCGGCCCCAACAGTTTGAACTGACGCAGGTTGTTATTACGCAGTGCGCCAATATGGTACTGCTGGACCCAACCACGACGGGCATATTCCGCACCAAGGAACACCAGCACGGCCGTTTTAAACTGCGCCACTTCATGCTCGCTCAGCGTTTCACCGGCCAGACGACGCGTCAGGATGTTGTCGAGTTCAGATTCATTAGATTCAGCAAACAGCACCACATCCAGCGCATGGTCAGACACTTTACAGCCGTGGGCAGCGAAGTGATCCAGGCGTTTGGTCAACGCGGTTTGCAGATCGGTGAAGCGACGGATATCGGTGTCGGACACCTCACCCAGCTTCGTCATGTAGTCGTTAAAGGTTGCCTGCTCAATATTGAAGGCTTTGTCCGGGCGCCAGCTCGGCAGCACTTTGACGGCAAAGGTGCTGTCCTTGGCGACCGAGGCGTGATGTTCTAGTGAATCAATCGGATCGTCAGTGGTACCGACCATTTTCACGTTCATCTGCTGCATGATGCCGCGCGCGGAAAATTGTTCCTGCGCCAGCAGTTCGTTGCACTGATTCCAGATTTCATCCGCCGTCGCAGGCGACAGCAGCTTACCTGTAATACCAAACGGGCGACGCAATTCAAGATGCGTCCAGTGGTAAAGCGGGTTGCCAATAGTGTGCGGAACCGTCGCGGCCCAGGCGTCAAACTTCTCACGATCGGACGCATCGCCGGTACACAGGCGCTCAGCAACACCGTTAGTACGCATAGCGCGCCATTTGTAGTGATCGCCTTTCAGCCAGATGTCATACAGGTTGTTAAAACGGTAGTTGTCCGCGATTTGCTGCGGCGGCAGATGGCAGTGGTAATCGAAGATTGGCTGATCTTTGGCGTAATCATGATACAGACGGCGGGCAAATTCGGTATCCAGCAGAAAATCTTCAGTCATAAACGGGGTCATTATCGTCTTCCTCTCAGCGAGTGCGTCAGATTGCTTATGTTTTGATGCTGACAAAGTTATCACACCAATTTCCACAGACTGAAGATATTTTCGTGAGTTAGATCAACAAATGGCGACAAAAAAATTACTCTCAAAGAGGTAAATCTTACGCCAACCCGCGCCAGTGCTGGCTTTGCTGAATCGAAATAATGACCACACGAAGATTCACACTTTTGTGATGGCACTCACCTTTTAAAGCTGTATGACAAGTTATCTTTTTGCCGTCGCAATACATAAGCCGACGGAATGCAAATTACCGATGGTCCACCATCGGATTGACCGGTACGGAAACCGAATTAGCACGATTCTTGAAATGGCAAAGTTCGGGGAGTCCCGGTTTTTTTCGGTCCCCCCTTTCGTAAAAAGAACATCCTCCGCCCTACACAGGAAGATGACCGCTCGTTCGCGGAAATAACAAAACGATGAGGTTTTACATGCGTAAAATTAAAGGGTTACGTTGGTATATGATCGCACTGGTGACGCTTGGCACCGTGCTGGGTTACCTGACGCGTAACACTGTGGCGGCAGCTGCGCCAACGCTGATGGAAGAGTTACACATCTCCACTCAACAGTATTCCTATATCATCGCAGCGTACTCTGCTGCTTACACCGTTATGCAACCCGTTGCTGGCTACGTTCTGGACGTGCTGGGAACAAAAATAGGTTACGCGATGTTCGCCGTTCTGTGGGCCGTCTTCTGTGGCGCGACTGCACTGGCTGGAAGCTGGGGTGGACTGGCGCTGGCGCGAGGCGCGGTCGGTGCAGCTGAAGCGGCGATGATCCCAGCGGGTCTGAAAGCCAGCTCGGAGTGGTTCCCGGCCAAAGAGCGCTCCATTGCCGTCGGTTACTTTAACGTCGGTTCCTCTATTGGCGCGATGATTGCGCCGCCGCTGGTAGTCTGGGCCATCGTGATGCACAGCTGGCAGATGGCGTTCATTATCTCTGGTGTCCTGAGCTTCATCTGGGCCATGTGCTGGCTTGTGTTTTACAAACACCCGCGCGATCAGAAAAAACTGTCCGACGAAGAACGTGATTACATTCTCAACGGCCAGGAATCACAGCATAAAAACGGCACGGCGAAGAAAATGTCCGTCGCGCAGATCCTGCGTAACCGCCAGTTCTGGGGCATTGCACTGCCGCGTTTCCTGGCAGAGCCGGCCTGGGGTACCTTTAACGCCTGGATCCCGCTGTTCATGTTTAAAGTTTACGGCTTTAACCTGAAAGAAATTGCCATGTTCGCCTGGATGCCCATGCTGTTTGCTGACCTCGGCTGTATCGTTGGTGGGTATCTGCCGCCTCTGTTCCAGCGCTGGTTCGGCGTCAACCTGATTGTGTCACGTAAAATGGTCGTCACCATGGGCGCATTCCTGATGATTGGCCCGGGCATGATTGGTCTGTTTACCAGCCCGTATATTGCCATCGCGCTGCTGTGCGTCGGGGGCTTTGCTCACCAGGCCCTGTCCGGTGCGCTGATCACCCTCTCTTCTGACGTCTTTGGTCGTAATGAAGTGGCTACAGCGAACGGTCTGACCGGGATGTCTGCCTGGCTGGCAAGCACCCTGTTTGCGCTGGTCGTGGGCGCCCTGGCTGACACCATCGGCTTTAGCCCACTGTTTGCGGTACTGGCAGTATTCGACCTGCTCGGTGCGTTAGTCATCTGGACGGTGCTGCAAAACAAACCGGCCAGCGAGCTCGACTCGGGACCGCAAACCGGCGATCCCGCACCACAAAGTTGACCTGACTCAATCACCAACGAAATACGTTCAAAGCCGCCAGCGTTCTGGCGGCTTTTTTATCGTCACAAGTGGAGCCAAATTCGCAAAAGTGGTATAACAAATAGAGTCTGCCGTATCATGCCTGGAGCGCATATGGAAATCACCGAACCACGACGTTTGTACCAACAACTTGCTGCCGATCTGAAGGCGCGCATTGAGCAGGGTGTTTACCTGGTGGGTGAAAAACTTCCCGCCGAGCGCTTTATCGCCGATGAAAAGAACGTCAGCCGTACCGTGGTCCGTGAAGCCATTATCATGCTCGAGGTTGAGGGCTACGTTGAGGTGCGTAAAGGATCTGGGATCCACGTCATCTCTAACCAGCCAAAACACTACGTCGCGCCAGATGCCAATCTTGAGTTTGCCAGCTACGGTCCATTTGAACTGCTGCAGGCACGCCAGCTTATAGAGAGCAATATTGCCGAGTTTGCCGCCACCCAGGTGACCAAACAGGACATCATGAAACTGATGGAAATCCAGGAGAAGTCGCGCAACGAAAAAAGCTTCCGTGACTCCGAGTGGGATCTCCAGTTCCATGTGCAAGTGGCGCTGGCAACGCAAAATACCGCACTGGCGGCAATTGTTGAAAAAATGTGGACTCAGCGTGTTCACAACCCGTACTGGAAGAAATTGCACGATCACATCGACCTGCGCACGGTAGATAACTGGTGCGATGACCATGACCAGATCCTACGGGCATTAATCCGTAAAGATCCTCATGCTGCCAAACTGGCGATGTGGCAGCACCTTGAGAACACCAAACAGATGCTGTTTAACGAAACCAGCGATGATTTTGAGTTCAACGCCGACCGTTATCTTTTTACCGATAATCCGGTGGTTCATCTGGATACGGCCGCTAACGGGGCAAAATAAGCGTTCTCATATTCACAGGCGCGCCAGGGCGCCTGTTTCTGACGCTCGGTAAGCATTAGGTATAAAGTGTCAGCCTGTGTAAATCCTCTCGCCACCCTCCTTTGCGATAAGCAAAATCACGGTTCAGCGACCGTAATTTCTATAACGGACTACGTTGACCTTTGTTACAATTACATGCGTTTTGAATTTTTGTGTATCAGTGCTTGCTTACTTTGCAACTTAACAGGGAACAGTTCAGGCCGTGAATTTGTGTCAGACCGCGATACATGCAAAAAAAGATCAATAATATTGCGGCGTTACAAAATCCAGAAAACCGGCATGACGACAACCGATTTCTCCAGGAATACTGAATGGAACTACTGACTCAATTACTGAATGCCTTGTGGGCTCAGGATTTTGAAACTCTGGCCAATCCGTCGATGATTGGCATGCTGTATTTTGTCCTGTTTACCATTTTGTTTCTGGAAAACGGGCTGCTTCCTGCGGCCTTTTTACCTGGTGACAGCTTACTGGTGCTGGTCGGCGTGCTTATTGCTAAAGGCGCAATGGGCTTTCCACAAACGGTGCTGCTCCTCACCACCGCGGCCAGCCTCGGCTGTTGGGTCAGCTACATCCAGGGACGATGGCTGGGGAATACCCGCATCGTGCAAAACTGGCTTTCTCATCTTCCCGCGCATTATCATCAGCGCGCGCACCATCTGTTCCATAAACATGGCTTGTCTGCGTTGCTGGTCGGGCGATTCATTGCCTTCGTCAGAACGCTGCTGCCGACCATTGCAGGACTCTCCGGCCTGAACAATGCGCGCTTTCAGTTCTTCAACTGGATGAGCGGACTGCTGTGGGTCTTGATCCTGACGTCACTCGGTTATCTGCTGGGCAAAACGCCGGTGTTCCTCAAGTACGAAGATCAGTTAATGTCGTGCCTGATGCTGCTTCCCGTTGTTTTACTGGTGTTTGGCCTCGCCGGTTCACTGGTTGTTTTATGGAAAAAGAAATACGGGAACCGGGGATAAATTATGCTGCTACCACGCATAACGCTCCGACGATTGGCCTGGACAACCACCTTTATCCTGTTTTTAGGCGCGCTTATCCTGACCTGGTCTGCCATTCGTCAGCAGGAGTCGACGCTAGCCATTCGCGCCGTTAATCAGGGCGCCAGCATGCCAGACGGTTTTTCTATCTGGCATCATCTGGATGCCAACGGCATTCGCTTTAAAAGCATTACCCCGCAAAATGATGCGCTGCTGATCACCTTTGATTCCAGCGCGCAAAGCGCAGCCGCGAAGGTCGTTCTCGACAGAACGTTGCCGCATGGCTTCGTCATCGCCCAACAGGATGATGATAATCAGGCAGTGCAGTGGTTATCACGTTTGCGTGATAACCCACACCGTTTTGGTTAACTTCCAGGAATCTGAATTATTTCACCCACTTTGGTGATTTCGCCGTTTAGTGCCTATGATTAATAAGCTGGGTTTATGGCCCACGCTTTTTTATCTGGAGCAACGACCCTCGCGTTACCGGGTCGAATCACAATGGAAGGTTCAAGTATGAAATACCGCATCGCTTTGGCTGTTACCCTTTTCGCTCTCAGTACCAGCAGCTACGCCAACACCCTCTGTCAGGAAAAAGAACACGATATTCAGCGGGAGATTAGCTATGCCGAAAAGCACAACAATCAGAGTCGTATCAACGGCCTGAACAAGGCCCTGAGCGAAGTCCGGGCCAATTGTTCTGACAGCAAGCTACGTGCCGAGCATCAGAAAAAAATTGCAGAACAGAAAGATGAGATCGCCGAGCGTAAACGTGATCTCGCCGAGGCGAAACAAAAAGGCGATACAGATAAAATCACCAAACGCGAGCGCAAGCTTGCCGAAGCTCAGACTGAACTGAAAGAACTCGAGTCACGCGATTACTAAGTACGGTAACGACCCACTCACCTGGAGAAAACTATGTCAAAAGATAATGCTACGGAACACCTGCGCGCTGAGCTGAAATCCCTTGCGGATACGCTTGAAGAGGTACTGAGCTCCTCTGGCGATAAGTCGAAAGAAGAGTTGAGTAAAATTCGCAGTAAAGCAGAACGCGCGCTGAAAGAGAGCCGCAATCGCCTGGGTGAAACCAGCGATGTGATTGCTAAGCAAACTCGCGAAGCCGCGGCAAAAGCCGACAACTACGTACGCGAAAATCCATGGACAGGCGTCGGTATTGGCGCTGCGGTCGGCGTGGTGCTTGGCGTACTGCTGTCGCGCCGCTAACAATGGCGGACTCCGATCACGCACAAGGTCCAGGCAAAAACGTACTGGGTATCGGACAACGGATCATCACGATCCTCGTCGAGATAGTTGAGACCCGGTTACGTCTGGCCGTTGTTGAACTGGAAGAGGAAAAAGCCAACCTCTTTCAGCTACTGCTGATGCTGGGGCTAACTATGCTGTTCGCAGCATTTGGCCTGATGAGCCTGATGGTGCTTATCATCTGGGCCATTGACCCTCAGTACCGTCTCAACGCGATGATAGCCACCACCGTTGTGCTGTTGCTTCTGGCGCTCATTGGCGGGATATGGACGCTACGTAAAGCCCGTAAGTCAACGCTGTTACGTCATACCCGCCATGAACTTGCTAACGACAGGCAGGCCCTGGAGGATGATGCATAATGAGCAGTAAAGTCG
Source organism: Citrobacter sp. C348 (assembly GCF_047467975.1). Lineage (NCBI taxonomy): Bacteria > Pseudomonadati > Pseudomonadota > Gammaproteobacteria > Enterobacterales > Enterobacteriaceae > Citrobacter > Citrobacter sp. C348. Next base: position 72,238 of record NZ_JASJUJ010000009.1, read on the forward strand.
AACGCGAAAAACGTAAGGCGCTGCTGCTTAGTCAGATCCAGCAGCAACGGCTGGATCTGACCGCCACCCGCCGCGACTGGCTGGAGGTCACTGCTGCATACGATCGTGGCTGGAACACGCTGTTGAACCTGCGCTCTTGGATACTGGTTGGCAGCAGCATCATAGCCGTTCGTACTATTCGCCACCCAAATATGCTCGTACGTTGGGCCAAACGCGGCTTTAGCGTCTGGAGCGCCTGGCGACTGGTCAAAGCGACCATCAGACAGCAGCAACTGCGCGGTTAATCTCTTCTGCTCTCCCCACGTAGGCCTGATGGCAAGGCCTACTTCATTCTATTTTCCTCTTCACTCAAAATTTTTGAAAAATACTGACAGTTTTCCTTGCTAACAATTGTCATTATCCACGTTTATGATTCTCTCCATCGACAGCAACAACGCCCTATACAGCGTTGATGCAACAAAAAACAAAATCAGCCGCCTGAGTGGTTTCCTGGAGAGTACGATGAAAAAATTAGAAGATGTTGGTGTACTGGTAGCGCGCATTCTGATGCCAATCCTGTTTATTTCTGCAGGCTGGGGAAAAATCAGCGGATATGCGGGTACCCAACAATATATGGAAGCCATGGGCGTGCCGGGATTCATGTTACCGCTGGTTATTCTGCTTGAGTTCGGCGGCGGTTTGGCCATTCTGTTCGGCTTCCTGACTCGTACTACCGCGCTGTTTACCGCAGGCTTCACGGTGCTGACCGCGTTCATCTTCCACAGCAACTTTGCGGAAGGGATGAACTCGCTGATGTTCATGAAAAACTTAACCATCGCAGGCGGTTTCCTGCTGCTGGCTATCACCGGTCCAGGCGCATTCAGCATTGACCGCGTACTGAATAAAAAGTGGTAAGCAAGCTATACTAAACGCATCAAAAAGCGAGGAGACATCTCCTCGCTTTTGCTATCTGAGGAGGCAAAACCATGGGACAACTTATTGACGGCGTCTGGCATGACACCTGGTATGACACAAAATCTACCGGGGGAAAATTTCAACGTTCTGCATCGGCTTTCCGTAACTGGCTCACCGCGGATGGCGAACCTGGCCCGACCGGCACAGGCGGCTTTGCCGCCGAAAAAGACCGTTACCACCTGTACGTTTCCCTCGCCTGTCCGTGGGCGCATCGCACGCTGATTCTACGCACGCTCAAAGGTCTGGAGCCATTTATCTCCGTTTCCGTTGTGCATCCGCTGATGCTAGAGAACGGCTGGACGTTTGATGATAATTTCCCGGCCGCCACGGGAGATACGCTCTACCAGCACGAATTTCTCTATCAGCTCTATTTGCACGCCGACCCGCAGTACAGCGGCCGCGTCACCGTACCGGTGCTGTGGGATAAAAAGAATCACACCATCGTCAGTAATGAATCGGCGGAGATCATCCGCATGTTTAACACGGCGTTTGATGCACTGGGCGCCAAAGCCGGTGATTACTACCCGCCTGCCCTGCAAAGTAAAATTGACGAGCTGAACAGCTGGATTTATGACAACGTCAATAATGGCGTCTATAAAGCCGGTTTTGCCACCAGTCAGGAGGCATATGATGAGGCGGTTGATAAAGTGTTTCACTCACTGGCGCGACTGGAGCAGATTCTGGGTCAGCATCGCTATCTGACCGGTGACCAGTTGACCGAGGCAGATATTCGCCTGTGGACCACGCTGGTACGCTTTGATCCGGTGTATGTTACCCACTTCAAGTGCGATAAGCACCGCATCAGTGACTACCTGAATCTGTACGGTTTTCTGCGCGATATTTACCAGATGCCGGGCATTGCGGAGACCGTCAATTTTGACCATATCCGTCATCACTACTTCCGTAGCCACAAAACCATCAATCCGACCGGTATTATTTCAATCGGGCCATGGCAGGATCTCAACGAGCCACATGGACGAGACAGCCGTTTCGCATGATTTACACAGGTCCCTTTGGGGTAATGCCGATTCGTTAAGCATGTATGGCGAACATGTGATTTTTGCTCAGGGTTCCGTTCACCTCAGCTGTGTCATTTCTCTGAAACGCCGTTACCCGTGAACGTGCAAGGGAGGCTCACCGCCGCCTCCCTTGCAACCCAGGCTCCCGGCGGGAAAATCGTCGCTACGCGATTCATTCGTCTTATGCCGTCTGCCTGTCGGGTCGGGGCCGAGCCTGCATCCTTGCAGGCCGTCCCCTCTGCCCGCATCCCTGCGGGCAGACCCGGTCAGCCGTCAACGACTCATCGATTTTCAGCCGGACATGGGTCATCGCTTCAACTCTCTGACTTTCAGTTAAATCTCTTATGCTGTTCAGATATATTCAAATAAAAATACCGGTAGTCAGGCGTGGCTGGTCCGGCTGAAAATTGCCGACGTGTTTCCGTAAGGCCGGGAGAACCCGCAGGGATGCGGGTTCAGGGCGCGCTTTACAGGGACGTTACATCGCGCCCGGCCCGAAAGCCTGAAGGAAAAAGCGGAGGGAACCACGAAGTGGCAATTTTCCCGCCGGGAGCCGGGATTGTAAAGGGCGTGGCGGAGAACGCCCTTTACACGTTCACATGAACCAATACTTAAGAGAAGCGATGAACATAAGGTGAACGGAACCCTTTCTCTGAGAGCGTATATTCATTACTTCCGCCAACACAGGTTGATACTTTCTGAAACTGAGGCGTTCACTGATAAGTATTACCCATCAGGGGACCAAATAATTAATACGACAAATATTTACCACCATTTCATTCGCAGCTATTCTTAATTTGATTACTTTAAAAACAAGTGATTGAACGCAAAATGAGGCGCAAATGGATTGGTATTTAAACGTTCTTAAGAACTATTTTGGTTTTGGCGGTCGGGCTCGGCGCAAAGAGTACTGGATGTTTGTTCTGGTCAACATCATCTTTTCTTTCGTACTCAGCATCCTGGACAACATGCTTGGCTGGCAACGCGCCGGGGGAGAAGGCGTATTAACGACGATTTATGGTGTGCTGGTATTTATACCATGGTGGGCAGTGCAGTTCCGTCGTTTGCATGACACCGACCGTTCTGCATGGTGGCTGCTGATCTTGTTGATCCCCATTATTGGCTGGTTGGTTATCATTATTTTCAACTGTCAGAACGGCACGCCGGGTAGCAACCGCTTCGGTGCAGACCCTAAACAACTGTCCTGACGTAGCACGTAGAGATGCCTGATGGCGCTGCGCTTATCAGGCCTACAGCATACTCCGTCCTGTAGGCCGGATAAGGTGCTTGCACCGCATCCGGCTTAACCCCACCTTATTTGCCCGCAAACAGCTTCGGAATTTCCCGCAGACACCAGGATTTGGCCTCACCCATACTGTCCCGTCGCCAGGCCATGATGATATCAATTTCGTTGGTGGACTCCGGGCTTACCACGCGCAAACGACCTGCGGCAATATCCTCCTCCACCAGCGGATACGGCATGGTCGCCACACCCAGCCCGGCCAACAGCGCCTGGCGCTTATCCTCGATTGAACTCACCGTCAGGCGCGGCTGTTTATCCAGTAACTGGACGGTCAGCACCGGGCGCTCACGGGCGGTATCCGCCACCGCAATTCCCCGGTACTTCACTCGGGTCACTTCCGACAACGGCTCCGGCTCCTGATGAATAGGATGATCCGGCGCGGCCACATAGACGTTCATCAGCGTGTACAGCTTGCGGGAATTAATTTCTGACGATGAACGAAAATGCATATCCGGGGCGATCACGATATCCGCCCTTCCCTGCTCCAGGCGTTCCCATGCCCCAGCCAGCACCTCAGTGATCACCGAAAGCTGGGTATTGGCCTTCACGGCAAGCCGGTCGATGAGCGGAAAGAACGCTGCCGTGGGTACCAGCGCTTCGGTGACGATCGTCAGATGCGTTTCCCAGCCGCGGGCCAGCGCTTCGGCATCGGTGGTCAGCTTATCAGCCGCCTCGAGCAGCACGCGCCCACGTTCCAGTAGCATGCGTCCAACGTTAGTAAATTTTGTGCGATGGCCTGAGCGGTCAAACAACACAACATCCAGCTCTTCTTCCAGCTTTTGCATGGTATAGCTGAGAGCGGAAGGAACGCGCCCCAGTTCGTCCGCAGCAGCGGCAAAGCTGCCACGTCTGTCGATTGCATCCATTACGCGTAACGCTTCAAGCGTTAATGCCCTTTCTTTGGCCATGTCGTTCTCATTCAGGAAATTTGAACATACCGGGCAGAATATCTGGCTAACAATACAGCGTCCAGCCATTTAACATAAAAGGAAGTAAAGAGAGGTCAAGAAAGATGATTACTACCCGAACAGCAAAACAGTGCGGACAGGCAGACTACGGCTGGCTGCAAGCTCGTTATACCTTCTCCTTTGGACACTATTTTGATCCTAAGCTGCTGGGTTATGCCTCGCTGCGTGTTCTGAACCAGGAAGTTCTGGCACCGGGGGCCTCTTTCCAGCCGCGTACCTATCCGAAGGTGGATATCGTCAACCTGATCCTTGAAGGGGAAGCGGAATATCGCGACAGCGAAGGCAACCATGTCCGGGCAAAAGCCGGTGAGGTTTTACTGCTCGCCACGCAGCCTGGGATTAGCTACAGCGAGCACAACCTTAACAAGGATAAGCCATTAACCCGCATGCAATTATGGCTGGACGCCTGCCCGCAGCGGGAAAATGCCTGTGTACAGAAAGCCACGCTGGCGACCGGCAAGCATCAACTGATCGCCTCCCCGGACGGAGAACAAGGCAGCCTGCATCTTCGCCAGCAGGTGTGGATACACCATGTCGAATTGAAGCAAGGTGAATCACTGAGTTTTCAGTTACATGGCCCCCGCGCCTATCTGCAGTCGATCCACGGCACGTTCCATGCGCTAACGGCTGGAGCAGAAAAAGAAGCGCTGACCTGTGGTGATGGCGCATTTATTCGTGACGAAGCTAACATAACATTAGTTGCCGATACGCCTTTACGCGCTTTGCTGATAGATTTGCCCGTATAGTCAGGAAAAACAAGGGAGTACGACTATGAGCAAGAAAGCGTCAAAAAAGCGTAAGCCGGCGGTCAAAGCCAAAATTCAGGACACGGTCGTCCAGACCAAAACCTTTGGCTATGAAGATATGCTGACGGAACTGGAAGCGATTGTTGCCGATGCCGAGCAAAGGCAGGAAGAAGAAGACGCCGCCTGATAAGGCGGCTCAGACTGACGCCGGGTGGCGGTTACGCCCTACCCGGCCGACAGATTAATGCGCTTTGCTGGCCATGATCTCAATGATCTGCTTGTCGGTTTCCTGCATCGAACGACATGCCAGCGCACACAGATTCGCAATAGATTGCTCGACATTATGCGCCACAATCCCTTCGTTACCGGTCACTGCCGTATCGTCCAACGCCATGAGTACCGCCTTCCATGCCGCCGACGCGCTGGTAGACACTTTCATCGCACAGCTGTTTGACGCGCCATCGCAAATCATCCCGCTGACATCGCCAATCATGCTGCTGATCGCCATCGCGATGGTGTTATAGCGCCCATCCACCAGCCATGCCATCCCCGCCGCCGCGCCCATCGCCGCCGTCGTTGCCGCACACAGAGCCGACAAGCGAGGAAGCTGATGATGGATATAGATTGCACTCAGGTGTGACAACATCAGCGCACGCGCCAGTTTTTCATCATCTGCACCAAAGTGCTCGGCCACCACCATCACCGGAACCGTGGCGGTGATCCCCTGGTTCCCGGAACCGGAGTTACTCATCGCCGGCAGCGTCGCGCCGCCCATTCTCGCATCCGACGCCGCACTGGTACGGATCAGAATGGCGGTTGAAAGATCGTTTGCCAGCAGGCCACGGGCACACTGCTTCTCCAGCGTAGCACCGATATGTAATCCCCATATCCCGCGTAACCCTTCCTGAGACAGCGCCCCGTTTAGTTTTGCTGCCTGCAGAATAAAGCGGATGGACTCAAACGGCACCGCATTCACAAACGCCAGAATCTCTTCCAGCGAGGTGTGGGATAACACCGCCAGCGGCGAATCCAGCTCTTCATCCTGCGTCTGTTCTTCTTTACTGAACACCACACCATTATGGGTTTCGATGTGCACAATGTTGGTATGACCGCCAACAATCGTGACGCACGCCCACCCGTCACGGCTGTACACCTTAGCGCGTGAGAAGAGAATATCTTCGCAAGGTTGCTGCAGCATCACCGCCACGTTTCCGGCAGCCAGCATGGCTTTGGTGTCGGCTATGGCCTCTGCGGACGCATCCTTCAGCACTTCTAAACCCGCGTGGGCATTGCCACCCAGCGCACCCAGCGCAGCGGCGACGGGCAACCCTACCATTCCGGTGCCCGGTACGGTCACGCCCATGCCGTTTTTCATCAGGTTGGGTGAGACCCACGCATCAATGCGTTCAACCGCGCCGTTCAGCTCAGCGGATGCGACTGCCGCCGCCAAAGCCAGAGAGATAGGTTCGGTGCAGCCCAGGGCAGGTTTGACTTCTTCCTGCACCGCGCGGATAAAACAGTCCCATAATGGATTCAATGTAGTCTCAAACATAGCAACGACCTTCACTCAGATAACTCAAGAAAATGCCAGGAACGGAGAAACGCACAACAGCAGGCCTGTGATGATGATCAGGTACAGGGAAGCGCCTTTATATTTGTGCAGTGCAGGAACTTTGTAGACCAGCCAGGCCGGGATCAAACAGCCCACCATGCCGAAGATTGGGCTACAAATAGAGGTGAAGCTCAGTACCGGCGCATTGAGCACAATTGCACTCCAGGCCAGTAAAATAGCGAAGACCATGATGCCGCGCTGAACGAAGATTTCGTTGATCTTCTCAGCAGGCATGTAGCGACGCAGCACATTCATCACAATGCCTTGAGTCGCTTCACGGAAGCCTAAGTACACACCGAAGAAGGCGGTCATCACGGCAAAGATGTTCAGAATAACACTGACGATTTTCACCCAACCCGCACCGTCACCGCTAATAAACTGTGCGGCAATCGCCAGAGCGGAAATGTTCTGCTCGTAGGCTTTCACCGCTTCATCATGGCCCATTGCCAGGGTGAAAGAGACGGCGTAGAAGAAGACGGTGACAAACAGTATGCCAAACGCGATGTTCATGGCGCGCAGCGCTTTATGACGCGCGACCTCAATGGATTTTGCGCGAGAACGGTACGAGATAACCATCGGGCTTAAGGTTTGAATAAACAGAATCGAGGTCAGCGTAAAGGGCAGCGTAATAATCGCATTCTTGATCAGCAGCCCCATCGGCGGCAGCGAGCCAGCGTTATGTAAATGCCACATCCCGACCATCGACACGCCAAGGGCGGCAACGACCAGCAGCTTGGTCAACACCATGCCGGTGGAGATTTTAAACAGTAATTTTTCACCGCGTGACGAGATAGCCACCAGGATGCAAATCAGCACCAGGCCATAGAACGGGCTGTCGGACAGTAACCCTTCGGTCACGCCAAATGTATGCAGATACGAAGCGCTGTCGTTAGTGATGGCGGTGGAATAAACAAACATCCAGATAACCAACATCACAAAATACAACGCCCCTAACAGGATGCCCCAGTTTTTGCCTAAATAACCGCTAATGACGCTTGGGTAATCTTTGCACTCAGGAGACTCAGCCAGCGTGTTGATGAACAGACGCTGGAACAAATACATCGCGGGATAGCCGATAATCGAGGACAGCAGGAATACCCACAACCCCATCAGACCCACCTGGACGGGAAGAAAAACAATCCCCGCGCCAATCGCCATACCGATACTCATAATGACCCAACCGGTGTCCATGCTGTCGAATTTAATGGCTTCCTGCCATTCACTTTCGGTCATTCCCGCCCGGCGCGCCGGAGCGGATGCGTCGAGTATTACGCTGTTATTCGTAGCCGTTTCCATAATTTCCCGCTTAATGTGTAGGTAGAGGTTTTTTTATTTTTTTCGTATTGCGTCAAGGCGATACGCAATTCATAAGATGCAGGCGAGCTCTTAGAATGAAGAAAATCATACGCTCAGGGTCAGAGAAAAACTTCACAAACAAAACCCTATAATCCCTACAGGTAAAGAAAGATTTTCTCTTGAAAACATCAAAGGTGGGATCGATTTCTGTTTTTGAAGCAGATCACAACAAAAAAAGGTGCACTTCTGTGCACCTTTTTGGTCATGCTATTTTGATTAACTCACATACACACTACTTTGATCGCCAGACCGCCGCGTGAGGTTTCGCGGTATTTATCGTTCATGTCTTTGCCAGTTTCATACATCGTCTCGATAACTTTATCGAGCGACACCCGAGGTTCTGACGTGCGGCGCAGCGCCATACGCGCGGCGTTAACCGCTTTTACTGCGTTGATCGCATTACGTTCAATGCACGGAATTTGCACCTGTCCGGCGACCGGATCGCAGGTTAACCCCAGGTTATGCTCCATGGCGATTTCAGCGGCAATACAGACCTGCGCCGGGCTCCCGCCAAGCAGCTCTGTCAGTCCGGCAGCGGCCATGGAACAGGCCACACCAATCTCACCCTGGCAGCCCACTTCGGCCCCGGAGATAGACGCATTCATCTTATACAGCGCACCTATCGCCCCCGCAGCCAGTAAATAACGGGCGATGGAGTTCGCATTCACCGGGCGGCGGAACTTGTCGTAATAGGCCAGCACGGCGGGGATAATGCCACACGCACCGTTTGTCGGGGCGGTAACAACCCGGCACCCGGCGGCGTTCTCTTCGCTCACGGCCAGTGCGAACATGTTAATCCAGTCAATGACGTTCATTGGGTCACTGGACAGGTTGTCGCTGGAAACCAGCAACCGGCGTAATGCCACGGCGCGACGCGGAACGTTAAGCGGGCCAGGCAGGACGCCTTCGGTATTCATGCCACGCTCGATTCCGGCGTGCATGACATCCCAGATTGCCGCAAAACCCGCGTCAATCTCATCTTTACTGCGCATCGCCAGCTCGTTTTGCATCATCAGGCCGGAAACGGAAAGTCCGTTTCGCTCACACAGTTTCAGCAGCTCGCTGGCAGAATGGAAATTGTACGGCACATGCGTTTCAACATCGTGCGCCTGACCAAAGTGCTCCTCTTCAACGATAAAACCACCGCCGACGGAGTAATAGGTTTTGCTTAATAGCGTCTCGTTACCGTTCCACGCGGTGATACGCATACCATTTTCATGGCGCGGGAGCGTTTCGCTATGGAAGAGAATGTTCTCAGCAGGAGGGAAATCAACGATATGCGTGCCCTCTGCCACCGGGAGACGTCCGGTTCGGGCCACGTCCTGGGTAAAACCCGCAATGGTATCAATCTGCACGTTTTGCGGACTGTTACCTGCGAGGCCCATCATGATGGCGACATCGGTCGCATGACCTTTTCCGGTCAGGGAGAGTGAACCATAAAGATCGACCACAATGCGCGTGGTCTGGTGCAATTCTCCGCTACTGACCAGTTGGTCGATAAAGCTTTTACCTGCGTTCATTGGCCCCACGGTATGGGAGCTGGAAGGTCCAATGCCAATCTTAAAAATATCGAATGCGCTAATCATATCCACACCCTCGGATTGCCGTTCAGTGAAGACCAGGTTTCACACTCATTAACGGGATCGGGGCGATCCTGACGATCGCCCCGCGGGGAGTTACACCGTGTCGCCGCGTACGGCGATGGCTTCAATCTCCAGCTTCACATCCTTCGGCAAGCGAGCAACCTGCACACAGCTGCGTGCCGGATAGATAGCCTCGTGCTCATCAAAGAACTGCTGATACACCTGATTAATGGTGGCGAAGTCGTTCAGATCGGCCACGAAAACGGTGGTCTTCACGATATCGTTCACTTTCAAACCGGCGGACTCAACGATCGCTTTCACGTTTTCCAGACTCTGACGCGCCTGATCGGTCACGTGTTCGGCAACTTCACCGGTCTGCGGACATACCGGGATTTGACCTGAGGTCAACACCATGCTGCCCAGATCCACGCCCTGTACGTAAGGCCCAATCGCCCCTGGCGCACAGTCGGTTGCAATAACTTTTCTCATAACCCCTCCGGCGTTAAAGCGCCTGGGTGAAAGTACGTGAAATAACGTCCTGCTGCTGTTCGCGGGTTAGCGCGTTAAAGCGCACCGCATAGCCAGACACGCGGATCGTCAGGTTCGGATAGTTTTCCGGGTGCTCAATAGCATCCATCAGCATTTCGCGGTTCATGACGTTGACGTTCAGGTGCTGACCGCCTTCGACATGCGCTTCATGATGGAAATAACCGTCCAGCAGACCGACCAGGTTGGTTTTACGCACGCTATCTTCTTTGCCCAGTGCAGCCGGCACAATCGAGAAGGTGTACGAGATACCATCTTTGGCATAGGTAAACGGCAGTTTAGCCACCGAGGTCAACGAGGCGACGGCGCCTTTGCGATCGCGGCCGTGCATCGGGTTCGCCCCTGGCGCAAACGGCGTACCTGCGCGACGTCCGTCCGGGGTATTCCCGGTTTTCTGGCCGTACACCACGTTAGAGGTGATGGTCAGAATGGACTGCGTCGGGACTGCGTTACGATAGGTTGGCAACACTTTAATTTTCTTCATAAAGCGTTCAACCAGGTCGCAGGCAATGCTGTCTACGCGCTCATCGTTGTTCCCGTACTGCGGATAGTCACCTTCAATTTCGAAGTCGACCGCCAGGCCATTTTCATCACGGATCGGTTTGACGCGAGCGTACTTGATAGCCGACAGGGAGTCCGCAGCAACGGACAGACCCGCCATACCGCATGCCATGGTGCGATAAACATCACGATCGTGTAGCGCCATCAGCGAGGCTTCGTAGCTGTACTTGTCGTGCATGTAGTGAATGATGTTCAGCGCGCTGATGTACTGCACGGCCAGCCAGTCCATAAAGTGGTCCAGGCTCTCCATCACCGTGTCGTAATCCAGCACGTCATCCATCAGCGGCGCAGTTTTCGGCCCGACCTGGATTTTCAGCTTCTCATCCACACCGCCGTTGATTGCGTACAGCAATGTTTTGGCGAGGTTGGCACGCGCACCAAAGAACTGCATTTGTTTGCCGATGACCATCGGGCTGACGCAGCAGGCAATGGCATAGTCATCGCTTTCAAAGTCAGCGCGCATCAGATCGTCGTTTTCATACTGTAAGGACGACGTGACGATAGACACTTGTGCGGCATATTTTTTGAAGGCAATTGGTAAGCCTTCAGACCACAGCACCGTCAGGTTCGGCTCAGGTGCCGGTCCCATGGTGTGCAGCGTATGCAGGTAGCGGAACGAGTTTTTGGTGACCAGCGTGCGGCCGTCCAGCCCCATCCCACCAATAACTTCGGTCGCCCAGATAGGATCGCCGGAGAACAGGGTGTCAAATTCCGGGGTACGCAGGAAGCGCACCATGCGGATCTTCATGATGAAGTGGTCGATCAACTCCTGCGCCTGCTGCTCGTTTAAGATCCCGGCGTTGAAGTCGCGCTCAATGTAAATGTCGAGGAACGATGCAGTACGGCCCAGCGACATCGCGCCGCCGTTCTGCGATTTCACCGCGGCCAGATAAGCAAAATACACCCACTGCACAGCTTCCTGCGCGTTACGCGCCGGACGGGAGATATCGCAACCGTATTTCGCCGCCATTTCCTGCATTTGCAGCAGCGCACGACGGTGCTCAGACAGCTCTTCACGCAGGCGAATCGTCGCTTCCAGATTCTGCCCCCACTCCAGATTCGACTGGAGATCGGCAAACTGCTGCTCGCGCTCGCGCACCAGGTAGCGAATACCGTACAACGCAACACGGCGGTAATCGCCAATGATACGACCACGGCCATAGCCATCCGGCAGACCGGTTAATACGCCGGACTTACGGCAGCGCAGCATATCCGGGGAATACGCGTCGAACACGCCCTGGTTATGGGTTTTACGCAGTTCGGTATACTGGTACTCAAAATCAGCATCCATTTCACGACCGTAAGCATCAAAAGAGCTTTTGATCATGTTGATGCCGCCGAACGGATGCAGCGCACGCTTCAGCGGCTTATCCGTTTGCAGACCGACGATCTTTTCCAGTTCTTGTTCAATATAACCGGCATCGTGCGCGGTGATCGTCGTGGCAATATTGGTATCGAAATCTACCGGCGCATGCGTCGAGTTTTCAATACGGATGCCCGCCATGACTTTTTCCCACAATGCGGTGGTGGCCGGCGTCGCTTCGGCGAGGAAAGATTCATCCCCTTCATAAGGCGTGTAGTTATGCTGAATAAAATCACGGACATTAATTTCTTCTTTCCAGTCCGTACCTTTAAAGCCAAGCCACGCGTCGGCATACAGCATATCGCTTGTATCGATATTTACCTTCATGAAAAATAATCTCTCTACAGAAAATTAATTATGCAATTTCTACTGGTGTGTTAATTCTGCCTAAATGAATGGCATCACGAGCAATCATTTTTTCTTCATTCGTCGGAATAACTGCGCAAATAACTCGAGCATCATTAGCAGAGATAATTCTCTCACCATGAGAATTTGGCAGACTATTCATTTCGCTGTCGACATTCACACCTAATACGGCCAGATGTTCAATCACCAGACGGCGAATTAAGACGGAGTTTTCACCAATTCCGCCGGTGAAAATAATCCCATCAAGACGATGTAACGATGCGGCATGTCCGGCGATATGGCGTGCAATACGATGCACAAAGGTTTTAATCGCCAGCTGCGCACGCTCGTGTCCTTCGTGCCAGGCTTTTTCCAGCGTACGTAAGTCAGAGGACAAACCGGAAATACCCAGCAGGCCAGACTCTTTATTGACGACACGCTCAAGGTCGCTCAGCGTCTGATTGGTTTCACTGGCGATCCACGCCATTGCGCCAAAGTCCACATCACCGCTACGCGTGCCCATCATCAGTCCTTCCAGCGGCGTCATACCCATTGAGGTATCCACGCTTTGTCCGTTACGGACCGCACAGATGGACGCGCCGTTACCCAGGTGCGCGACCACCAGGCCAGAATCATCATCCTGGAGGTCGAGAAGCTCATGCGCTCGCTGAGAAACATAGCGGTGCGACGTGCCGTGGAAACCATAGCGACGAACGCCCAGCTCCTCGTAATATTTCCACGGTAAACCGTACAGATAGGCTTCAGGTGCCATCGTCTGGTGGAAGCTGGTATCAAATACTGCTACCTGCTGCACACCTGGGAAAAGATGCTGTGCGGATTCAATCCCACTCAGGTTCGCATAATTATGTAATGGTGCTAAAGGAGATACCCGACGAATATTGTCGATAACGTCATCCGTAATGATCGCGGATTCGGTAAAGATACTTCCACCGTGGGCAATACGGTGGCCAATTAAGGCCACACTGTCCATTAAATTACGTTGTTCCAGTTCAGCGGCAATAGCCTTTAATGCGTCTTCGTAGCTGTGGTGAGCCAGCTTAGCCGGCTCCCCACCATTAATTGCTATGAACGCATTTTCAGAGTTAATACCGTCTGCAATTCCCGCCATTAAAACATCACAGTTGGCTGCATCCAGCACTGAGAATTTAATGGAAGATGAACCGCAATTAATAACCAGTACTACCGGAAACTCATTCATTTCACTACTCCGCTCATCCTGAGCTTAAGGATTAAAACAGTTTGTAGACGATGTTCAGGATAGTCAGCAGACCAATCGCAGTAACAAACACGTTATCCAGACGGCCACGGTATTTCGCCAGAGACGGCGCTTTACGGATGGCATACATCGGCAGCAGGCAGAGCAGTGAGGCGATAATTGGCGCGCCCATCGCTTCAATCAGGTCCAGGATGTTCGGGTTGGCGTAAGCCACAACCCAGGTGGAACCCATGATGAAGATCATGCTGATGGTGTTAAGTTTGCCAACAGAGACTTTGTTCTTATCACCTTTATAACCAAACTTCAGAACCAGACCGTTCAGACCTTCCAGCGTGCCCAGATAGTGGCCGAAGAAAGATTTGAAGATAGCGACCAGTGCGATGATAGAAGCACCGTATTCCAGAACGGTCGCGAAGGTCGACTTGGTGCCGGACAGTGAAGCAAAGTGGTTCGCCAGGTAAGAAAGGACCGGAATGTTCTGTGCTTTGGCTTCGGCCATGTTTGCCGGAGACAGCGTGAACAGGCAGCTAAAGGCGAAGAACATGACCACAGCAACCATCAGCATACTGGCGCGGGAGATGATCTTGGAACATTTCTGCTCGGTAAATTCGCGGCCATAATCTTTTTCATACTCTTCGCGTTTAGACACCACGAAGGAGGAAACAATTGGCGAGAAGTTGAAGGAGAACACCATGATGGAGATACCCAGCCATACGGTGACCAGAATACCGTCATGCCCGGTCAACGCGATATTACTGAGATCCACCTGCTGGATAACCGCTGAGTTCCAGTAAGGGATCAGGGACAGAGAGATAAGTACCAAGCTGGCAATGAACGGCCATACCAGGAAGCTCATCACTTTAACCATCAGATCTTTACCGAAGTAGATGACGAATGCCATCAACAACAGCAGGAACAGCGCTACGAAGCCACGGTTAAGCGCTGGCATCTGCAACTGGTTTTCCCAGAAGGTCATAAAGGTGTTGGTAATGGTGACGCCATAAATCCACAGCAGTGGGCAAATCGCAAAGAAGTAGAGGAACGTGATGACCACGCCGCCCGTTTTACCAAAATGCTCTTCAACCGTTTCCGTGATGTTACCGGAAGGATTAGAACCGGAAAGACACAGGCGCGCCAGTGCGCGGTGGCAATAGAACGCGATGGGGTACGCTAACACCAGCATTAACAGAATGGGGATCAGCCCGCCAAAGCCTGCGCGGATAGGGAAGAACAACACCCCGGCGCCGATGGCTGTACCAAATAAACCCAGTGTCCAGGTGGTGTCCGATTTGCGCCAGGACGATTGTTTTGTCTGGCTGGATACAATGCTATCAGTAGTACTCATATCCTATCCTCAACGAAATATATTAAGCGTCAACTAAACCAGTAATTTGGGATACACGAGAAAGGTCGATATTACCGCCAGAAATAATGCTGACTGTTTTTCTATTCTGGATATAGCTATCTAATTTCCCGCTTAATAATGCAGCACAGGCCAGCGCGCCAGCGCCTTCTGTCACAACTTTATTTCGCTGAATTAATGCCACCATACTGTTGCGAATTTCATCTTCGCTGACCAGGACAATGTCATCCACTAACTCACGAACGATTTCATAGGTCAAAGTACCCGGGCGGGAGACGTCACAACCATCCGCCAGGGTGCCGGTCGTTCGGTGCGTGGTTATTTCTCCAGCGTGGAAAGAAGCTGCCATGCCATGAACGTTTTCAGACTGTACGCCAATAATTTTAATGGTCGGGTTGATGGATTTAATGGCTATCGCAATACCCGCAATCAGTCCGCCGCCACCAATTGGCACAATCACGTTATCGACATCGTACAGATCTTCCAGAATTTCCAGACCGATAGTCCCCTGGCCGGCAATCACTTTTGGATCATCATAAGGCGGAATAAAGATACGGCCTTCAGTTTCAACAATTTCGCTCACTTTGGCGATCGTGTCGTTGAAGTTATCACCGTGCAGCACAACTTCTGCGGAGTAGTCGCAGGTAGCAGCCACTTTAGACTTAGGTGCGCCTTTTGGCATCACCACTTTGCCGTCAATACCGAGCATCGCACAAGAGAGGGAAACCCCTTGCGCATGGTTACCTGCAGAGCAGGCCACCACGCCTTTACATCTTTCCGCTTCAGTTAAAGAACTGAGCTTGTTAAAGGCGCCGCGAATTTTAAATGAACCAGTACGCTGCATGTTCTCAAACTTAAGGAAAATTTCCCCTTTGCAACGTTCACTAAAATAGTTAGAGCGAGGCATTCCCGTTTTATAAATTTTCCCCGCCAGTCTTTTTTTCGCTTCGAGGATATCTTCAATTGCAACTGGGAGATCGTATGTAATGTGCATTAGAACCTCTTACCTGGGTATTAAAGTAAATAGATAGCCGTGACCAACGTCTGATATAGACCGATGGCATTCATTCCGTATTAAATCGAGTTTAATCTTTAATCAACTTCAATTAATTGCTTTCGTCGCTGGCAATTATATGATGAATATTCTTTGGCTAATTCCACCAAAATTGATGCTGCTTTTTTAATTCGATAATTTTTAGACCAGACGGCGGCGTAACGCGCGACCGGTAAGGCCTCTTCTACCGGGATAGTAATAAACTGGTTTGAACCAAATGGAGTGGTCATATCGCAGGGAATTACTGTTAAGAAATCAGCATTGAGAACAAGGTTATAAATTGTGACGACCGAGTCTGTTTTAACGATGTTTTCACTGCTGATGCCATTTTTTTGTAACGTAGTAAGAAGCTCGCTGTAGTAACCCATATTCGTTTGCGGCAACACCCACTGTTCATTTTGCAATGCGCTCAGCGTAGTGATGCCGGTGCGTGTTCGGGACTTACTGGCAACCAGAACAAACTCTGACTCGAACAGCGGCTCCACATGCAGGTCGTGCAGTTTCATCTCATCGCTTAACGTGCCGATTGCAAAGTCCAGACGCCCATCACGAACCGCTGGTAAGAAAGAGGAGAGCTGGGCTTCATACATGGAAACCTGCGCGTTCGGGAATACCTCTTTAAACTTCTTAATCATGCCGGACATGATGGTAAAGGCGATCAGTGAGGGAAAACCGAACGACACATCAACAACCGCATTGCTCGTCATGCTATTCATCTCATCAACCATGTTTTTCATTTCACGGGTAATAGATTCAGACCATGAGAGCATCACCTGACCGGCTTGGGTCAATGTGACGCCTGTATTTTTACGCACCACCAACTCAATACCAAAATAAGCCTCAACATCATTAATGATTTTGCTTACTGCGGGTTGAGTTAAACCTAATTCTTTTGCAGCTGAGCCGATAGAACCACTTCTAATGACTTCCTGAAAGACCACTAAGTGCTGTGTTTTAGGGAGAGAAATAGTATTCATATCGGCCTGCTCTAATTACTTTGTTGACGGCAGGAAGTGTACCAAATTAAACGTTCACGGATATGTGCGACCACTCACAAATCCCCTTCACTTACATTTTGTAAGATTATTATAAACCCATAAAATCGTTATTTATCAATATAATGAAGAAAAACGATCTTACTTTAACCTGACTTTAATCAAAAAAAGATGGGGGGATAACGAAAATTTATGGCGATAACACATGCGCGTTAACGGTTATTTAACCGACGATTGAAAGATGATAATTCAAGCAATTACAGAGTAATTATCGGTCTGGATTACGTTTAAATTTAATGAGCAATTTATCAAATAAAATTATATTTGAATAGTTATTGCGATTAAATAACGCCATGCATCACACTATTTTGCCTTATTTGTTTGTAAAGAAACATTGCGTTTATCATTATTCAAAACAAAGCAAACAATAAATCATCATGTGCAACAATATATTAACACTGTTTTTTGGTGATTATCAGCAAGTAATTTTGTGATATGGATCGATTACGTGTATTTTTTCTATAGCGAAACGTATCGATAAGCGTTTTGTGTTATCTGTCACAAAACTGGAAATTTTCAGCAACCCCTTTGCCGCTGAAAAAGACGTTTTCGAATAAATAACGGAAAAATAAAAATGAGATTTACGGCAAATTTGCCGGATGGCGGTGCAAGCACCTTATCCGGCCTACAAAAAAGTCGTGCCCGGTAAGCATAAAAAACACGCCATAAAAGCAAAAACCCTCGCCATTACCGAGAAGGGTTTCCTTAATAGTTGAAGCTGACCGATAAGCCGCGTTCTTTTGAGCATAGTGTCGTGGACAGTCATTCATCTTGTTGCCTGCCGTAAAGCAAAAACCCTCGCCATTACCGAGAAGGGTTTCCTTAATAGTTGAAGCTGACCGGTAAGCCGCGTTCTTTTGAGCATAGCGTCGTGGACAGTCATTCATCCTGGTCACCACAAAGCAAAAACCCTCGCCATTTCTGACGAGGGTTTCCTTAATAGTTGAAGCTGACCGATAAGCCGGGTTCTGTCGTGGACAGTCATTCATCTAGGCCAGCAATCGCTCACTGGCTCAAGCAGCCTACCCGGGTTCAGTACGGGCCGTACCTTGTGAACCCCTATTTGGCCTTGCTCCGGGTGGAGTTTACCGTGCCACGGACTGTTACCAGCCGCGCGGTGCGCTCTTACCGCACCCTTTCACCCTTACCTGATCCCACTTGCGTGGGCCATCGGCGGTTTGCTCTCTGTTGCACTGGTCGTGGGTTTCCCCCCCAGGCGTTACCTGGCACCCTGCCCTATGGAGCCCGGACTTTCCTCCCCTCCGCCCGTCTCCCCCGAAGAGGACGACGACGAAGCGGCGACTGTCTGGTCAGCTTCGGCGCGAAGTATAGAGGGTTTGCGGGCCAATGTCACCCCGCACTGCGCATTCCTATCGCCAGCGTAGCGGCGATGTTTCTGGATGACCGATAAATATTATCAAATGCTCCCCGGAAGGCCTCTTCCAGCGTACCTATGCTGGTCAATACGCTAAACACGGCATCGATACCATATTGATGCACCACGCCCACATCGCGTGTCAGGCTGCCCGCAATACCGATCACCGGCTTGTGGTATTTCTTCGCCACACTTGCCACGCCGACAGGCACTTTGCCGTGAATACTCTGGCTGTCGAGGCGTCCTTCACCGGTAACCACCAGCGTACAGTCGTGAATATGTTCTTCCAGATTCAGCGCCTGGGTCACAATCTCTATCCCGCTACGCAGTTCTGCACCTAAAAATGCCATTAATGCCGCCCCCATACCACCAGCGGCTCCGGCTCCGGGCACATTTTTCACATCAACGCGCAACGATTTTTTTATGATGTCGGCAAAGTGAGACAAATTACGATCCAGCTCGATAATGCGTTCTTCAGTCGCGCCCTTCTGCGGACCAAAAATGCGGGATGCACCGTTTTCGCCGATCAATGGATTCGTCACATCACAGGCAACATGAATCGAACAGGTTTTTAAGCGTGGGTCCAGACCCGAGATATCAATGGTATTCAGGCTATTCAGGCAACCGCCGCCATAGCCAATGTCAGTACCGTTGGCGTCACAGAGTTTCGCCCCCAGCGCCTGTACCATACCCGCACCACCGTCGTTGGTCGCACTGCCGCCAATACCAATAATGATATTTTGCGCGCCGCTTTCCAGCGCCTTGAGAATCAACTCCCCAGTACCACGCGACGTGGTGACTAAGGGGTTGCGTTTTTCTGGAGGGACCAGCGCCAGCCCACTGGCTGCCGCCATTTCGATAAACGCGGTGTTACCGTCTCCGGACATGCCCCAGCTGGCATTCACTTTTTCGCCCAACGGGCCCGTTACCCACGCGAAATGTTCCATTCCCTGCGTGGCGGCAATCATCGCTTCAACGGTCCCTTCGCCGCCATCGGCGACCGGAACAGAAACATAGTGCGCATCGGGAAAAATTTCCCGAAATCCTTTTTCTATCGCCTGCGCTACCTCGGTGGCAGAAAGGCTTTCTTTATAAGAGTCTGGGGCAATTACGATTTTCATAGTGGTAGCCTGTTACTGCATAACGCCGGATGGCGTTTCACTTATCCGGCCTACGGCCTGCATTGTAGGCCCGGAACGCTATGCGCCTCCGGGCACGACGTCATTAGCGAGTGACTTCCACTTTCGCCAGTTTTTCGTAGTAGCATGCCAACGCACTGTGGTCAGCCGTTCCCAGCCCGTCAGCGCGCAGCGCCTGCATCATTTCCATTACCGCTGCGGTCAGCGGCAGCTGTGCACCCACGCCGTGTGAGGTATCCAGCGCATTCGCCAGATCTTTGATGTGCAGGTCAATACGGAAGCCCGGTTTAAAGTTACGGTCCATCACCATCGGCGCTTTGGCATCCAGCACGGTGCTGCCCGCCAGTCCGCCGCGAATAGCCTGATACACCAGATCCGGGTTCACGCCCGCTTTGGTCGCCAGGGTCAGCGCTTCAGACATCGCCGCAATATTCAGCGCCACGATAACCTGGTTTGCCAGCTTGGTGACGTTGCCTGCGCCGATATCGCCGGTATGCACCACGGACCCCGCCATCGCTTTCAGCAGATCGTAGTACTTGTCGAAAATCGCTTTATCACCACCGACCATCACCGACAACGTGCCATCAATCGCCTTCGGTTCGCCGCCACTCACCGGTGCATCCAGCATATCCACTCCTTTCGCTTTCAGCGCATCGCTGATTTCACGACTGGCTAACGGGGCGATTGAACTCATGTCGATCAGAACGGTGCCCGGCTTCGCGCCTTCGATGATACCGCCTTCGCCCAACGCCACTTCTTTTACGTGTGGAGAATTCGGCAGCATGGTGATAATCACATCGCACTGTTCAGCAATGGCTTTCGCCGTGGTAGCGGTTTCTGCACCTGCGGCGATGACTTCCGCAATCGCTTCTGGGTTACGGTCAGCAACCACCAGCGAGTAACCTGCCTTGAGGAGGTTTTTACTCATTGGTTTACCCATAATACCGAGGCCAATAAAACCTACTTTCATTGTCATGTTTTTATCTCTATACTGTCGATGGTGGTTATTTTTTAAAGGAATCAGCCAGTTTCTGCGTAGCGGAGCGGAACACGCCCAGGTCGCTGCCAATGGCAACAAACGTCGCGCCCCATTCCAGATAACGACGCGCATCCGCTTCTACCGGCGCCAGAATACCGCTTGGCTTACCGTGCTTTTTCGCGACAGCAAAGATATGCTGAATCGCCTTTTGCACTTCCGGATGGGAGGCATTGCCAAGGTGGCCTAACGCGGCGGCCAGGTCGCTTGGGCCGACGAAAATACCGTCCACGCCTTCGGTTGCGGCAATCACATCCACGTTATCAACACCCTGCTGACTTTCGATCTGCACGATGATGGTGATGTTTTTGTTTGACTGTGCGAAGTAGTCCGGTACGGTGCCAAACATATTGGCGCGGTGAGAAACCGATACGCCGCGAATACCTTCCGGCGGATAGCGGGTAGACGCCACGGCGTTCACCGCCTCTTCTTCGGTCTCAACAAACGGAATCAGGAAGTTATAGAAACCAATATCCAGCAGGCGCTTGATGATCACCGGCTCGTTGGTCGGCACACGCACAACCGGCGCGCTGGAACTGCCTTTCAGCGCCATCAGCTGTGGGATAAACGTCGAGATATCGTTTGGCGCATGTTCACCGTCCAGCACCAGCCAGTCAAAACCGGCCAGGCCTAATACTTCGGTACTGATCGGGCTTGCCAGCGCGGACCAGCAGCCAATCTGAACCTGATGCGCCGCAAGTGCCGCTTTAAATTTGTTTGGGAAAATCGTGTTATTCATCGCCTATACCTTTGTTTATTTCTGCAATTCCATACGTTTAATGTCACCGACAATAAACAGGTAGCAAACCATCGCCATCAGCGCCGAGCACCCTACAAACACCAGCGCAGCATTAAATGAGTGCAACTCGCTCACCAGGTAACCAATCACCAGCGGGGTTACGATAGAAGCCACGTTACCAAATACGTTAAACACGCCACCGCACAGACCCACAATCTCTTTCGGGGCGGTATCGGAAATCACCGGCCAACCCAGCGCGCCAAAACCTTTACCGAAGAACGCCAGCGCCATCAGCGCCACTACGAAGGTGGTATTATCTGTGTAATTGCACAGGATAATGGTTGAGGCGAGCAGCATTCCGAGCACGATCGGCAGCTTACGCGCCAGGGTGATGCTGGCGCCGCGTTTAATCAGGTAATCTGAGAACACGCCGCCCAGTACACCACCGGCAAATCCACACAGTGCCGGAATAGACGCGACCAGGCCGACTTTCAGGATCGACATACCTTTTTCCTGCACCAGGTAGATAGGGAACCAGGTCAGGAAGAACCAGGTGATGGTGTTGATAAAATACTGTCCAAAGAACACCCCCAGCATCATGCGGTTTGTCAGCAGTTGCTTGATGTAATGCAGTTTCGGACCGCTCGCCGCAGCACCACCCGGCTTCTTGTGGTCCATATCCACTACCGCGCCGTTATCCGAGATAAACTTCAGCTCTTCCTGCGACATCCGTGGGTGATCGGTAGGGTTATGGATCAGTTTTACCCACAGTCCGGTCAGCACAAAGCCAATCACGCCCATCACGGTAAAGACGTGTTCCCAGCCCCAGGCGAAGGTCAGCCAGCCCAGCAACGGTGAAAACAGCGCCAGTGAGAAATACTGCGCGGAGTTAAAAATCGCAGAGGCCGTGCCACGCTCTTTGGTCGGGAACCAGGCCGCAACAATACGGGCGTTAGCCGGGAAGGAAGGCGCTTCCGAGAAGCCCAGCATAAACCGCATGATAAACATGGAGATCCCCGCCCAGGCCAGCGGGAACATATCGACAAAACCCTGCAGGAAGGTAAACAGCGACCAGAAGAAAAGACTGTAGGTATAGACTTTCTTCGAACCAAACTTGTCGAGCAGCCAGCCGCCGGGAATTTGCATCAGCAAATAGGCCCAGCCGAAGGCGGAGAAAATGTAACCCATTGATATGGCGCTGAGCTGCAACTCTTTGGCCACTTCAGTACCGGCAATAGACAACGTCGCGCGGTCTGCATAGTTTACGGCAGTGACAATAAATATTATCAGCAGTATTAAATATCGGGTGTGCGTACCTTTCTTTTTCTCTACAACCGTATCCAGTATCATTCTATTTACCTCAGGTACAAAAAGAGTTTTTATTATTATTTTGAAGGATATTTACGCTGATAAATTACCGTAAGATAAAATACGTTCTTATTTATCAGTCGCTATTAAACCGTGATTCAGTATAATCAGCACCGCATCGTTAATCATTGTGCAATCGCTCATTAAAATCATCTGTTTAAAATATTATTTTATGCATATGCACATAACCATGGGCGCTGATGCACACATTTACGTATTGATACCCTTGGTGGCGCGGCGTTTCTAAGTTTAAGTGATCTCGCTCACATTCTTAAATTAAAACTCCTGACATTCTTATTCCACGACACTGAGTCTTTATTACTTATAATTAGATTCGATATATATCTATTATCACCACCTGGCTGGAGAATACTGGACAATGGCCGACATCGAAATTAGACAAGAATCGCCCACGGCGTTTTATATTAAAGTACACGACACTGATAATGTGGCGATTATTGTCAATGACAATGGTCTGAAAGCCGGGACACGTTTCCCGGACGGACTGACGCTGATTGAACATATTCCCCAGGGTCATAAAGTGGCGCTAACGGATATTGCTGTTCACGGCGAAATCGTGCGCTATGGTGAAGTGATCGGTTACGCCGTTCGCGACATCGCACGCGGTAGCTGGATTGATGAGTCAATGGTTGAGCTGCCCAAAGCCCCGCCGCTGGAAACGCTGCCGCTGGCAACCAAAGTGCCGGAGCCGCTTCCGCCGCTGGAAGGCTACACCTTCGAAGGTTATCGCAATGCCGACAGCAGTGTGGGCACCAAGAACCTGCTCGGCATCTCCACCAGCGTGCACTGCGTGGCGGGCGTGGTGGATTATGTGGTGAAAATCATTGAGCGCGATCTGCTGCCCAAATACCCGAACGTTGACGGTGTAGTGGGGCTCAACCATTTGTATGGCTGCGGAGTGGCCATCAATGCGCCGGCCGCTATCGTGCCGATTCGTACCATCCATAACATTGCCCTGAACCCCAACTTCGGGGGCGAAGTGATGGTTATCGGCCTCGGCTGCGAAAAACTCCAGCCGGAACGCCTGTTAGAAGGCACGCACGATGTGAAAAGCATCCCGGTAGACAGCGCCAGCATTGTCAGCCTGCAGGATGAAAAACACGTAGGCTTTAAATCGATGGTTGAAGACATTTTGCAGGTTGCCGAGCGCCATCTGGTAAAACTCAACCAGCGTCAGCGTGAAACCTGCCCGGCCTCTGAGCTAGTCGTCGGCATGCAGTGCGGCGGCAGCGATGCGTTTTCTGGCGTCACCGCCAACCCGGCGGTGGGCTACGCGTCCGATCTGTTAGTGCGCTGCGGTGCCACCGTGATGTTTTCGGAAGTGACCGAAGTGCGTGACGCCATCCACCTGTTAACGCCGCGCGCCATCAATGAAGAAGTGGGCAAGCGCCTGCTCGAAGAGATGGCCTGGTACGATAACTATCTCGATATGGGACAAACCGACCGCAGCGCTAACCCCTCTCCGGGCAACAAGAAAGGCGGTCTGGCTAACGTGGTTGAAAAAGCGCTGGGCTCGATTGCCAAGTCAGGCAAGAGCGCCATTGTCGAAGTGTTATCACCGGGACAGCGTCCGACCAAACGCGGCCTGATTTACGCGGCAACGCCTGCCAGCGACTTTGTTTGCGGTACGCAGCAGGTCGCGTCCGGGATCACCGTGCAGGTGTTCACCACCGGTCGCGGTACACCGTACGGTCTGATGGCAGTTCCGGTGATTAAAATGGCAACACGCACCGAACTGGCCAACCGTTGGTTTGATCTGATGGATATCAATGCCGGAACCATCGCCACCGGTGAGGAAACCATTGAAGATGTCGGTCTGAAGCTGTTCGAGTTCATTCTCGACGTGGCGAGCGGACGCAAGAAAACCTTCTCGGATCAGTGGGGACTGCATAATCAGCTGGCGGTGTTTAACCCGGCACCGGTGACCTGATTGTCCACCGCTTTTTTCTTCATGGGCATGCCTTCGGGCATGCTTTTTTTTTGCCACAACCTTTCATAACCCTCCCCTTTCTTTCGAATCTTTCATTTATCAGATCGGAATCACAAAAAAACATTACGAAACCCTATACTTTATTTCGAAGAAAGCAATCGAAAGACTTCGGAGGAAGTATGTTCATTATCTCAAGCAAAATGATGCTGAAGAAGGCGCAGCAAGAAGGCTATGCCGTACCCGCGTTTAACATCCACAACCTGGAGACCTTACAAGTTGTCGTGGAAACAGCAGCCGAACTACGTTCTCCGTTGATCGTCGCCGGCACGCCTGGCACTTTTAGCTATGCCGGGGTCGGCAACATCGTTGCTATTGCCAGCGAACTGGCAAGAAGCTGGAACCACCCTCTCGCCATCCATCTCGATCACCATGAAAGCATCACCGATATTGAAGCGAAAGTCGCTACAGGTATCCGCTCCGTCATGATCGATGGTTCTCATCTGCCGTTTGCCGACAACATTGCGTTAGTTAAACACGTGACGGACTACAGCCACCGCTATGACGTTAGCGTTGAAGCTGAGCTGGGACGACTGGGTGGGCAGGAGGATGACCTAATCGTGGATGGAAAGGATGCGCTTTATACCCACCCAGAACAGGCCCGGGAGTTCGTGGAAAAAACCGGTATCGACTCACTGGCCGTTGCGATTGGCACAGCTCATGGTTTGTATAGTGCTGAACCTAAACTGGATTTTGAACGGCTAACAGAGATTCGTCAGCGCGTTGATATTCCACTGGTTTTACATGGAGCATCTGGCCTGCCAACACATGATATTAGGCGCGCTATCTCTTTAGGGATTTGCAAGGTCAATGTCGCTACCGAACTCAAAATCGCCTTTGCTGGCGCACTCAAAAACTACCTGGGCACACATGCCGATGCGAATGACCCGCGGCATTACATGATGCCAGCAAAAGCTGCGATGAAAGAAGTGGTACGTAAAGTCATCGCCGACTGCGGCTGCGAAGGAAAGTTGTAAGCCATTAATTCATTTGAATTGCACGGGTTCTGACAAAGGTTTGTTTTTAAAGCTGGATCACGAAAGAAGCTTTTACCCTTTGCCTTCAATCCAAAAATATTATGAAGATAAACAAAAGATATCGGAGATAGAAGTGAAAGAAATAATCTCTCGTCATAAAGCGGGTGAACATTTAGGAATTTGTTCTGTTTGTTCAGCGCATCCGCTGGTCATTGAATCCGCATTACGTTTTGATTTACACAGTGACCAGAAAGTCCTGATTGAAGCGACCTCAAATCAGGTTAATCAGTTTGGCGGCTATACCGGCATGAAACCCGCCGACTTCCGCGACTTCGTCTACAACATCGCGCAGGAAGTTGGCTTCCCCCGCGACAGATTGATCCTCGGAGGCGATCACCTCGGCCCAAACTGTTGGCAAGATGAAACCGCCGCAGAGGCCATGGAAAAATCGGTCGCGTTAATTAAGGCTTATGTTGCTGCAGGTTTCAGCAAAATTCACCTTGATGCCTCGATGTCCTGCGCCGACGATCCTACACCGTTGGATCCGATGGTTGTCGCTCAGCGCGCCGCTGTACTTTGCCAGGCGGCAGAGGAAATCGCCACTGACGAGCAAAAACGCCAGTTGACCTACGTTATCGGTACTGAAGTTCCGGTTCCCGGAGGCGAGGCCAGCACCATTGGTACCGTCCACGTTACTCGTGAAGAAGACGCCGCGCGGACGCTGGAAACGCATCAGGTCGCTTTCAAGGCATTAGGTCTTGAAGCTGCACTGGAAAGAGTTATTGCCATCGTGGTTCAACCGGGCGTTGAATTCGACCATACCCAGATTATTCACTATCAGCCGAGCGCCGCAGAAGCGCTGTCCGCCTGGGTGAGAAATACGCCGATGGTCTATGAAGCGCATTCAACCGATTACCAGAACCGTCAGGCCTATCGCTCGCTGGTTCGCGACCACTATGCGATTTTGAAAGTCGGCCCTGCGCTCACCTTCGCCCTGCGCGAGGCCATTTTTGCACTGGCACAAATGGAAACCCAACTGGTGCCGCCTGAACAGCGCAGCCATGTGCTGGACGTGATTGACGAAGTGATGCTTAACGAACCGGGTTACTGGAAAAAATACTACCGTCCAACCTGGAGCCAGGCGATGGTCGACATCCATTTCAGCCTCTCCGACCGTATCCGTTATTACTGGCCTCACCCGCGTATTCGTCAAAGCGTAGAGAAGTTGATCGCCAACCTTGATGGCGTATCGCTGCCGCTGGGGCTGATTAGTCAGTACCTGCCGATGCAGTTTGAACGCCTGTCCGCCGGTACACTGACCGCGACGCCGCATAACCTCATCATCGACAAGATCCAGGACGTTTTGCGTGCATACCGTTTCGGTTGCGTCGCCGAAGCCGCCTGATACACGGAGCCCCTATGAGCCAATTATTTGTCCGTACCGGAATTGAATTCAACACCTGCCAGCAGGCGCTGGCACACATTGGTGAGGAGATGCTGGCGAAAGGGGTAGTGCATGACAGCTATCCGCAGGCGCTGCTCGAACGCGAAGCCGTCTTCCCCACCGGGATTGCGCTTGAGCGTCATGCGGTCGCTATTCCCCATTGCGAGGCGACACACGCTATTTCGCCCGCTATTTATCTGATTCGCCCGGATAAACCGGTGCATTTCCAGCAAGCAGACGATGATGCAGAAATTGGCGTCTCGTTAATTATCGCCCTGATTGTAGAAAACCCGACAGCGCAGTTGAAGCTGCTGCGCCGCTTGTTTAGTGAGCTGCAAAACCCGAATGTCCTCGACGCCTTGCTGAGCGCCCCTGATGCTGAGCTCGCAGTGCGTTTTCGGGAAACCATCCTCGAGCCTGAACTGTGCAATCCGGCTTGATAATAAACTGATAATAAAAGGAATACCCTATGAAACGTAAAGTCATTGTCGCCTGTGGCGGTGCTGTAGCAACCTCAACGATGGCCGCTGAAGAGATTAAAGAACTGTGCGAAGCCCACAATATCACCCTCGATTTAGTGCAGTGTCGGGTGACTGAAATTGAAACCTATATGGATGGCGCGGACCTTATCTGCACCACCGCCCGCGTTGACCGGACTTTTGGTGATATTCCCGTGGTTCACGGCATGCCGTTTGTGTCCGGTGTGGGCATCGAAGCATTACAGCAAAAAATCCTGACTATCCTCGTGGAGTGACGCCATGTTCAGCGAAATAATGCGTTATATCCTCGATTTAGGTCCAACAGTCATGCTGCCGCTGGTGATCATCATCTTTTCAAAATTATTGGGGATGAAGCTCGGGGATTGCTTTAAATCTGGTCTACATATTGGGATTGGCTTTGTTGGTATCGGGCTGGTCATTGGCCTGATGCTTGACTCTATCGGGCCTGCCGCGAAAGCGATGGCGGAACAGTTTCAAATCAACCTGCATGTGATTGACGTGGGCTGGCCGGGGTCATCCCCCATGACGTGGGCATCGCAGATCGCATTGATTGCCATCCCTGTCGCCATAGGGGTCAATATCCTGATGCTGGTCACCCGCATGACCCGCGTGGTGAACGTCGATATCTGGAATATCTGGCATATGACGTTTACCGGCGCGATGTTACATCTGGCGACGGGGTCTTACTGGTTAGGCATTTTAGGGGTAGTGGTTCACGCTGCCTTCGTCTACAAACTTGGTGATTGGTTCGCCAAAGATACGCGCGACTTTTTTGGTCTGGATGGCATTGCTATACCGCACGGCTCGTCAGCCTGGTTTGGCCCCATTGCGGTACTCGTGGATACCATCATCGATAAAATCCCAGGGCTCAACCGCATTCACTTTAGCGCTGACGACGTTCAGAAACGCTTCGGGCCGTTTGGTGAACCGGTCACCGTCGGTTTTGTGATGGGTCTGGTTATCGGCATGCTGGCAGGCTACGACCTGAAAGCAGTGCTTCAACTGGCAGTCAAAACCGCCGCCGTGATGCTGCTGATGCCACGCGTAATTAAACCGATTATGGATGGCTTAACACCGATTGCTAAACATGCCCGTAAGCGCTTACAGGCAAAATTTGGCGGTCAGGAGTTCTTAATTGGTCTTGACCCTGCGCTGCTGCTCGGCCATACCGCAGTGGTATCCGCCAGCCTGATCTTTATCCCGCTGACTATTCTCATTGCTGTGTTGGTGCCGGGTAACCAAGTGCTGCCGTTTGGTGACCTTGCAACCATCGGCTTCTTTGTGGCTATGGCGGTGGCAATACACCAGGGCAACCTGTTCCGCACGCTGATTTCCGGCGTCATCATCATGGGTATGACCTTGTGGATAGCGACCCAGACCATTGGCTTGCATACCCAGCTAGCCGCTAATGCCGGTGCGCTGAAAGCTGGTAGCCAGGTCGCCTCGTTGGATCAGGGGGGATCGCCTATCACCTGGCTGCTGATTCAGTTGTTCACCTGGCAAAACGTTGTGGGCTTCATTGTTATTGCCGTCATTTATCTGACTGGCGTTCTGTTAACCTGGCGTCGGGCGCGAAACTTCATCGCCGCGGAAAAAAGCGCCGCTATTGCAGAAAGCCAAACCGCATCTTAATTTCTGGGGGGCATTTGCTCCCCTTCACATTTCTGGAGACTCTTATGAAATCAGTGGTTATTCACGCTGAGGGAGACGTGCGTGTTGAAGAACGTCCCATACCACAGTTGCAAACTGAAGACGATGTGTTAGTCAGGGTTGCTAGCTCAGGCCTTTGCGGTTCAGATATTCCGCGTATTTTTAATCATGGCGCACACTATTATCCAATAACGCTGGGCCATGAATTTAGCGGCTATGTTGAATCCTATGGAGCAGACGTTACTGATATGCAACCCGGCGATGCCGTTGCCTGCGTTCCTCTACTCCCCTGCTTTCATTGTCCGCAGTGCGAACGCGGATACTTCTCGCTGTGCAAGCAATATCAATTTGTCGGTTCACGCAGCGAAGGAGGTAACGCGGAATATGTGGTTGTAAAACGCGCCAACCTGTTCCGCCTACCTTCAGATATGCCAATAGATGATGGAGTATTTATCGAACCTATCACCGTCGGCCTGCATGCGTTTCACCTGGCGCAGGGTTGCGAAGGCAAAAATGTGATTATTGTGGGTGCTGGTACTATCGGCTTGCTGGCAATGCAATGCGCTCGTGAACTTGGCGCAAATAGTATTACGGCAATTGATATCAACCCGCAAAAGCTGGCATTAGCAAAAGAACTGGGGGCAACCCATGTGTTTAATAGCCGGGAGATGAATGCGGCCGAGATCCACGCTGGTCTGGAGAATTTTCAGTTTGACCAACTCGTACTGGAAACTGCGGGAACCCCGCAAACCGTGGCGCTGTCGATTGAGATTGCCGGTCCTCGTGCCCAACTGGCGTTAGTCGGTACGTTGCATCACGATCTTGCGCTCTCAGCTGGTGTATTTGGACAAATATTGCGTAAAGAGTTAACCATTCTCGGCAGTTGGATGAACTATTCCAGCCCATGGCCGGGAGAAGAATGGGAAACCGCAGCGCGTTTGCTAACAGAAAAATGCTTACGGCTGGAGCCATTAATCGCCCACAACGGTGATGCAGAGAGCTTTGCCAGTGCCGTTAAGTCACTCAATGGCGCACCGATGCAGGGAAAAATCCTGCTAAAACTCTCCTGACCTCACGAGCCAGCAACCTGCGCTGGCTCACACTTACTTTCGAAATTTGACGTTCACCTTTCGCAATCCTTCGATTAAACTAGTGATAATTAAATTATCAGGCAAATCAATATGAACTCATTTGAGAGAAGGAACAAAATTGTCGACCTGATTAATACGCAAGGCAGCGTATTGGTAATGGACCTTTCGAATACCTTTGGTATCTCTGAAGTCACCATTCGCGCCGACCTGCGGTTATTAGAAGAGAAGGGTCTGGTCACCCGTTTTCACGGCGGGGCGGCAAAACCAGGAAGCCATCTGGCTGAAAGTGACAATCAGGAAGTGATATTAGAAGAACGGTATCAACTTGCCAGCGACCCCAAAAAAAGGATCGCCCAGGCCGCTTCTGCAATGGTAGAAGAAGGAATGACCGTAATTCTGGATAGCGGAAGCACCACCTTACTGATCGCTGAGGCGCTAAACCGAAAAAGTAATATCACCGTGATTACCAATAGCCTGCCCGCCGCATTTACGCTGTCAGAAAACAAAGACATTACGTTGGTTGTCTGTGGAGGTACGGTGCGCCACAAAACCCATTCGATGCATGGCACTATCGCTGAACGTTCCCTACAAGGGATCAGCGCAGATCTGATGTTCGTGGGTGCCGACGGAATTGACGCTACAAATGGCATTACCACATTTAATGAAGGCTATTCGATTAGCAGCGTCATGGCAGCGGCAGCACATAAGGTCATTGCCGTACTGGATGCCACGAAGTTTAATCGACGTGGTTTTAATCAGGTGTTGCCAATGGAGAAGATAGACTGCGTGATTACCGATGACGGTATCAGCAAACAAGATAAATCAGCGCTGACAAAAACAAGCGTTGAATTGCTGGTCGTTTAGGTCTGGACCCGCCAGAAACCTCCCTTCTTCGCACCAACGCGTTGCAGTTTGCCTTTCTGCTGCAACGCTTTCAGATAGCGTTCAATGGTCCGGGCTGAGATTTCACACTCATCGGCAAGGCTTTTGGCAGTTCGTGCAGGCTGACGCTCACCCGGCCACAACCGCCCAATATCCCATAAGCTCACCAATCTCAATGACCTGATTGAGTATCAATGGGGTGATGGCAAAGGGAGGTTGGTAGCCACTCACGCTTACTCTCCCTGCTGTTCCAGGGCATACTTATACAGCGCATTCTTTTTCACGCCGTGGATTTCGGCAGCCAGTGCGGCGGCCTTTTTCAGCGGCAGTTCTGCCTGTAACAGCGCCAGCGTCCGCAAGGCATCGGCCGGGAGATCGTCGTCCTGCGCTTTATGGCCTTCAACAATCAGCACCATTTCGCCTTTACGGCGGTTTTCATCTTCTTTTACCCACGCCAGCAATTCGCCGACCGGGGCGCCGTGAATGGTTTCCCAGGTTTTAGTCAGCTCGCGCGCCAGCACCACATAACGCGACTCTCCCCATACGGCGACCATGTCTTCCAGGCTGTCGAGCAGACGGTGGGTAGACTCATAAAAAATCAGTGTACGGGGTTCCGCTTCAATGGCCTTCATTGCATCGCGACGGCCTTTGGATTTGGCGGGCAAAAAGCCTTCGTAGCAAAAACGGTCTGATGGCAGGCCTGCAGCACTTAATGCGGCGATGGCCGCGCAAGGACCCGGTAGCGGCACAACTCGAATACCCGCCTCACGACAGGTACGCACCAGGTGATAGCCAGGATCGTTAATCAGCGGAGTTCCGGCATCGGAAACCAGCGCGATGTTCTGGCCCTCCTTGAGCTTCGCCACCAGCATTTGGGCTTTTTGTTGCTCATTGTGATCGTGTAACGCAAACATACGGGCGCTAATCGCGAAGTGTTGTAATAATAATCCGGTATGACGGGTGTCTTCAGCGGCAATTAAATCAACGGCTTGTAAAACTTCGAGCGCTCGTTGGGTAATATCAGCCAAATTTCCGATAGGAGTAGGTACAATAAAGAGTTGGCCTTGAGAATTATCCGCCGATTCGTGTTGTTTCATTGTGTCGTCCGTATTGCCGATTTAATATTGAGCATTGCGTAAAAAATATCACTGGATACAGTATGGTACCCTCAACATTTTCTCGTATGAAAGCCGCGCGCGCTCTGCCAGTCATTCTGGCAGCATTGATTTTCGCCGGTTGTGGCACCCAGGCGCCAGACCAGAGTGCAGCCCATATGCAGGGCACAGCACAAGCTGATTCCGGCTTTTATCTGCAACAGATGCAGCAAAGCTCAGATGATAGCAAGACCAACTGGCAATTACTCGCCATTCGTGCACTGCTGAAAGAAGGTAAGAGCCAGCAGGCTGTCGATCTGTTCAACCAATTGCCGCAGAACCTGAACGATGCCCAGCGTCGTGAACAATCCCTGCTGGCCGTTGAGATCAAACTTGCGCAGAAAGATGTCGCGGGCGCGCAGGCCCTGCTGGAGAAGCTAAAACCAGCCGATTTCGATCAGAACCAACAGGCGCGTTACTGGCAGGCACAAATTGATGCCAGCCAAGGGCGTCCATCGTTAACGCTGCTGCGTGCGCTAATCGCTCAAGAGCCGCTGTTGGCCGCCAACGATAAGCAGAAAAACATCGATGCGACCTGGCAGACACTCTCGTCAATGACACCAGAGCAGGCGCAGGCGCTGGTCATCAACGCTGATGAAAATGTTCTGCAAGGCTGGCTGGATCTCCAGCGCGTCTGGTTTGATAACCGTAGCGATGTCGACATGATGAAGGCCGGCATTGCCGACTGGCAAAAACGCTATCCGCAAAACCCGGGGGCAAAATTACTGCCCACGCAATTGGTTAACGTCCAGAGCTATAAGCCAGCGTCCACCAGCAAGATAGCCCTGCTACTGCCGCTGAACGGTCAGGCCGCTGTTTTTGGTCGCACTATTCAGCAGGGTTTTGAAGCAGCGAAAAACAATGGCACGCAACCGGTATCAACCCCTGTCGCCGCAGCCCCTGCAGCCGTCACGGACGCCACCACGCCCGTTGCACAGCCGCAGTCCGTCGACGGCGTGGCCAGCCCTTCCCAGGCCTCGGTGAGCGATCTGACCAACGATGCGCCAGCACAGCCAACCACACCGGTTAGCACGCCGCAAACAGCACCAACTCAGCCAACGACGGCCAGCGCCCCGGCGAATCCTTCCGCAGAGCTGAAAATTTATGACACCTCGTCACAGCCGCTGAATCAGATCCTGGCCCAGGTGCAGCAGGATGGTGCCAGTATTGTTGTCGGCCCTCTGTTGAAGAACAATGTTGAAGAACTGATGAAGAGCAGCACACCGCTAAACGTACTGGCGCTTAATCAGCCTGAAGCCGTGCAGAACCTGGCTAATGTGTGCTACTTCGCGCTGTCACCGGAAGATGAAGCGCGCGATGCCGCACGTCACATCCGCGATCAGGGAAAACAAACCCCGCTGCTGTTAACGCCGCGTAGCGCGTTAGGCGATCGCGTGGCCAACGCCTTTGCACAGGAATGGCAAAAACTTGGCGGCGGCGTGGTGTTGCAACAGAAATTCGGCTCTACAGCAGAACTGAGAATGGGCGTCAACGGTGGTGCAGGGATTGCCCTGACGGGCAGCCCGGTCGTCTCCTCTGCGCCAGCACAGCCTGGCGTCACGATTGGTGGACTCACCATCCCGGCTCCGCCGACCGATGCGCAAATCACCGGTGGCAGCGGTCGTGTTGACGCCGTGTATATTCTGGCCACGCCGGAAGAGATCGCCTTTATTAAGCCGATGATCGCCATGCGTAACGGCAGCCAAAGCGGTGCCACGCTGTATGCCAGCTCCCGTAGCGCACAGGGTACTGCTGGTCCTGACTTCCGCCTGGAAATGGAAGGCTTGCAGTACAGTGAAATTCCGATGCTGGCCGGCGGCAACGAACCGCTCATGCAGCAGGCGCTTAGTGCCGTGCGCAACGATTACTCGCTGGCACGCATGTACGCCATGGGCGTCGATGCGTGGTCGCTGGCTAACCACTTCACGCAAATGCGTCAGGTGCAGGGCTTTGAAATTAACGGCAACACTGGCGCATTAACCGCCACGCCGGATTGTGTGATTAACAGGAAGTTATCATGGCTCAAATACCAGCAAGGACAGGTCGTCCCCGCCAGTTAACGAGTAAACAGACCGGTGACGCGTGGGAAGCCACCGCGCGTTGCTGGCTGGAGGGCAAAGGACTGCGTTTTATCGCCGCCAACGTGCGCGAACGCGGCGGCGAAATCGACCTGATAATGCGTGAAGGCAAGACCACCGTCTTTGTTGAAGTCCGTTTTCGTCGTTCCGCTCTTTTTGGCGGGGCGGCGGCGAGTGTGACCCGCAGCAAACAACAGAAATTATTACACACCGCCCGCTTGTGGCTTGCGCGCCACAATGGGAGTTTTGATACTGTGGATTGTCGGTTCGATGTGTTAGCCTTCACCGGAAATGATGTTGAGTGGTTAAAGGATGCCTTTAATGACCACTCATAATTGAAGATTTAAGGATTAGCGTGTTAGACAGAATTAAAGTCTGCTTTACAGAAAGCATTCAAACTCAGATTGCTGCGGCTGAAGCGCTCCCGGATGCGATTTCCCGTGCAGCCATGACGCTGGTTCAATCCCTGCTCAATGGCAACAAAATTCTCTGTTGTGGTAATGGGACATCCGCTGCCAACGCACAGCATTTTGCTGCCAGTATGATCAACCGTTTTGAAACAGAACGGCCCAGTTTACCTGCTATTGCACTAAATACTGATAATGTGGTCTTAACTGCGATTGCCAACGATCGCCTGCACGACGAAGTTTATGCAAAACAAGTCCGTGCGCTGGGACATGCAGGTGATGTTCTGTTGGCAATTTCTACGCGTGGCAACAGTCGCGATATCGTTAAAGCCGTTGAAGCTGCCGTCACCCGCGACATGACGATCGTCGCACTGACCGGTTATGACGGGGGAGAGCTGGCCGGATTATTAGGGCCGCAGGATGTCGAAATCCGCATTCCCTCACACCACAGCGCACGCATTCAGGAAATGCATATGCTGACGGTGAACTGCCTTTGCGATCTTATCGATAACACGCTTTTCCCTCACCAGGATGATTAAGGAGTACACATGAAGGCATTTTCGCCGCTCGCAGTGGTTCTTTCTGCGCTGCTGTTGCAAGGCTGTGTCGCTGCCGCCGTTGTCGGAACGGCAGCTGTCGGAACGAAAGCCGCAACTGACCCTCGCAGCGTCGGCACCCAGGTAGATGATGGAACCCTGGAATTACGCGTCAGTACCGCGTTATCAAAAGATGCCCAGATCAAGAAAGAAGCGCGCATCAACGTCAGCGCCTATCAGGGTAAAGTGCTACTGGTGGGGCAGTCTCCTAACAGCGAGTTGTCTGCGCGTGCAAAACAGATTGCGATGGGCGTAGAAGGGACGACGGAAGTGTTTAACGAGGTCCGTCAGGGTCAGCCAATCGGTCTGGGTGAAGCCTCCAATGATACCTGGATCACCACCAAAGTTCGCTCCCAGCTGCTCACCAGCGATCAGGTAAAATCATCCAACGTTAAAGTAACCACTGAGAACGGGGAAGTCTTCCTGCTGGGTCTGGTTACCGAGCGCGAAGCGAAGGCTGCAGCGGATATCGCCAGCCGGGTCAGCGGCGTGAAACGCGTCACGACCGCGTTTACATTTATTAAGTAATACAGCTACAGATGCCGGATGGCGACGCCTGGGCGTCTTATCCGACCTACAGGGCGTAATCGTTTGTAGGCCGGATAAGCGCCAGCGCATCCGGCATTTTATTTAGCGTCACGCGCCTTTTCGCGCAACTCTGACGAAGTCAGGATCGAAACCCCTTCATGTCCTGGCGCAAGTGCTTCCACCAGCATTGCCCGTGCGACATCACGCGCCTCAATAGATTTCCAGTTCCCCGGTAGCAACTTGAATAATGGCGCAAAGAGCCTTTCATTCGCTCGCTGTTGTTCCCTGTCACCCAGCAACATCGAAGGCCGGACAATCGTCAGCCGGGGCCATTTCTGCGCAATCAGCGCCTCCTCCATCTCACCTTTAACCCGATTGTAGAAAAATGGCGAGTGCGCATTGGCCCCCATCGAACTCACCACCAGCATATGCTGAGCGCCCAGACGACGCCCCGTCAGAGCGGTATCCACCACCAGCGTATAATCAGCGTGGATAAAAGCCTCTTTGCTGCCGGCTTCACGTCGGGTGGTTCCCAGACAGCAAAAAACAATGTCGACCGGATCGGTAACCTGTGCCAACGCATCGGTTAACTGCGGATCGTGAGGGTTAAAGACGCCAACCGTATCGGCGAGCGGACGGCGCGTTGGGGCCGTAATCGCATGAACCCGGGGCTCGTTCAGTAGCATCCGCAATAAATGTCCGCCCACCAGACCCGTGGCTCCGGTTATTAACACCTGGCTCATCGCTTATCCTTTCCCTTCAATCATTCCTCTAACTATAGATCACGTAGCCAGAGCAGCTTTTTACCAAAGCCCAGCGTATTGTCAGTGAACTTGATTTCATCAAGACGAATCTCCCACACGGGTGCAGACAGCATTCTGGCGACGGGGAAGCGACGATTATACGCTTTACGCGCGTCGTCGCTCTCCTGCCCCTCCAGACGCCTGATTTCGCCTTTAAACTGGACGCCACGGATCAGCGCGACCGTTTTGGGTTGACCGTTTACCGTCCCGGCAACGGACGCGCATGGGCCGGACATCTGGGCATGGCGAGTTTTATCTTCGGTGAGCACATAGAAGGCAACCTTCTGCGCATCAAACAGATAAAACGCGTTGGCGCACCACAGTTCACCGTCATGATGCACACACCAGGTCACGACGTGCTGCTTTGCCAGCCAGCGCGTCACCGCAGTCAGTGTTTCCATTTCTGTTCTCTTTTATACTATAGGCCTGAAAATTATCACGTCGATGGTGACAATGACACCCTGGTATCTGTACCTGATCCGTACCGCAGACAACGCCCTGTACACCGGTATAACCACCGATGTGCAGCGCCGCTATAAGCAACATCAAAGCGGAAAAGGCGCGAAAGCCTTGCGTGGGAAGGGAGAGTTAACTCTGGCATTTGCCGCGCAGGTCGGCGATCGTTCGCTGGCCCTGCGTCTGGAATATCGAGTCAAGCAGCTCACAAAGCGTCAGAAAGAACGCCTTGTAGAAGGTGAAGGGCTTGAGGCATTGCTGAGTAGCCTACAAGCCCCGGTGCTTAAAAGCGATTGAAGTGCTCGTGGTATTCCACCAGACCAGACACGCCCTCCAGCGCATCTTCTGCCAGGCGATGCACCTGGAACGCGCTTTCGGTGCCCGGCCAGCGGCAGTGTAGATCGTGGTGGGCTGCCAGCTCAAAGCCAAAGCGACTGTACAGTGCCGGATCGCCCAGCGTGACCACCGCGGCGTACCCAAACTCGTTCAGTGAATCCAGTCCCTCATAGACCAGCTGACGCGCCAGGCCCTGCCCACGGTAGTTTTCATCTACCGCTAACGGAGCCATACCGACCCATTGCAGATCTTCACCTTGCACATCAACAGGACTGAACGCGACGTAGCCGACCACCTGACCTTCGTCGTCGGTGGCAACCAGACCCAGCGTCAGAAAACCGTCTTCACGCAGGTCGTGCACTAACTTCGCTTCCGCATCGCTTTCAAAGGAACGACGCAGCAGCGCATCAATACCTGGGGCATCAATGGGAATTTCAACTCGAATCAGCATGGTTCACCTACCGAGGTCTGTTTGGTTTCTGGCGAATGTTTCATACCCGCCTCAACAAAGTCCGCCAGTTGCAGCAGCATAACGCGCAATGCTTTCGGCATCTGCTCCAGTTCAATGGCGTCCATCAGATTTTTCACATGTAGCCCTAATTCTGTATCGCCTTCAATCACCAGGCGACGCTGGAAGAAAAGCGTATCCGGATCCTGCTTACGCGCCGCAATCATCAATAAATCGCTGGCGTCTGCGCTAAAACTCACATCAGCGTCTGCGTTCTGACTGACGATAAGTTTGTCGTTCTCAACAGAGGTATACCATCTGAGGCCAATATCACGAACATTTATGCTCAACCAGCGACCGTCGAGAAACTCCAGTTCCCCGTCGGCCAGCGCCTGGCGAAATTGCCAGCTCAGAACCTGTTCCAGTACCTGGCGCTTGAGCGTAAAGGGCGTCAGTTTAACCGGTACACTCATCAGAGAAGGACCAAAATGTACTAAGCGTGAACGCAGTTTATCCAACACGAGCTTTACTCCCTGTTTCTATAGTCCGGCTATTTTGCCATATCAAATAAACGACATAGCGGCATAAATCAACAATTCGCTACGAAATTGTTACCTCTTTATTGGTGATACCAATACGACTTTAACTGCCTCAAATCAAAAATTGTCTCAGCAAGGTTAACTAAAATCCCTCTTCGTTAACATTTTTGCGCCCAGGCGGCGTAACTTTCAGGATAAATTATGGAGCTGCTGTGCCCTGCCGGAAATCTCCCGGCGCTTAAGGCGGCCATCGAGAACGGCGCTGATGCTGTGTACATCGGGCTAAAAGATGATACCAACGCCCGTCATTTCGCCGGCCTTAATTTTACCGAGAAAAAATTGCAGGAAGCGGTGAGTTTCGTCCATCAACATCGCCGTAAGCTGCACATCGCGATTAACACCTTTGCCCACCCGGATGGGTACGCTCGCTGGCAGCGTGCCGTGGATATGGCGGCACAACTGGGCGCGGATGCACTGATCCTCGCCGATCTCGCCATGCTTGAGTATGCCGCAGAACGCTACCCGCATATTGAGCGCCATGTCTCTGTTCAGGCATCGGCAACCAATGAAGAAGCGGTAAATTTCTATCACCGTAACTTTGACGTCGCGCGTGTGGTGCTGCCGCGCGTGCTGTCGATTCATCAGGTGAAACAACTCGCGCGCGTAACACCGGTTCCTTTGGAAGTGTTTGCCTTCGGCAGCCTGTGCATTATGGCGGAAGGCCGCTGCTATCTTTCGTCTTATCTGACGGGCGAATCCCCCAATACCGTCGGCGCGTGTTCCCCTGCCCGCTTTGTACGCTGGCAGCAGACCGCGCAGGGGCTGGAATCTCGCCTGAACGAAGTGCTGATTGACCGTTACCAGGATGGTGAAAACGCCGGATATCCCACGCTGTGTAAAGGGCGTTATTTGGTGGATGGCGAGCGCTATCATGCGCTGGAGG
Source organism: Citrobacter sp. C348 (assembly GCF_047467975.1). Taxonomy (NCBI): domain Bacteria; kingdom Pseudomonadati; phylum Pseudomonadota; class Gammaproteobacteria; order Enterobacterales; family Enterobacteriaceae; genus Citrobacter; species Citrobacter sp. C348. The sequence continues at coordinate 111,800 of NZ_JASJUJ010000009.1, forward strand.
AGCCCACCAGCCTCAACACCTTAGAACTGCTACCTGACCTGCTGGCCGCCAATATTGCCTCGGTGAAAATCGAGGGGCGTCAGCGTAGCCCGGCCTATGTCAGCCAGGTGGCGAAAGTGTGGCGTCAGGCGATCGACCGCTGCAAAGCAGATCCGCAGAACTTCGTTCCGCAAAGCGCCTGGATGGAAACGCTCGGCTCTATGTCCGAAGGCACGCAGACCACACTTGGCGCGTATCACCGTAAATGGCAGTGAGAAAAGCAATGAAATATTCCTTAGGACCGGTGCTCTACTACTGGTCGAAAGAGACGCTGGAAGACTTTTATCAGCAGGCAGCCACCAGCCATGCCGACGTTATCTATCTTGGCGAAGCCGTGTGCAGCAAACGCCGCGCCACCAAAGTGGGTGACTGGATCGACATGGCGAAGTCCCTCGCCGGGAGCGGTAAGCAGGTGGTGCTGTCCACGCTGGCGCTGGTGCAGGCGTCATCTGAGCTGGGTGAATTGAAACGCTATGTAGAGAACGGTGACTTCCTGCTGGAAGCCAGCGATCTCGGCGTGGTGAATATGTGCGCCGAGCGTAAGCTGCCGTTCGTCGCCGGGCACGCGCTCAACTGCTACAACGCCGTCACGCTGCGTATTCTGCTCAAGCAGGGCATGGTGCGCTGGTGTATGCCGGTTGAGCTGTCGCGTGACTGGCTGGTGAACCTGCTTAACCAGTGTGACGAACTGGGTATTCGCGACCAGTTTGAAACCGAAGTACTGAGCTACGGGCATTTGCCGCTGGCCTACTCTGCCCGCTGCTTCACCGCACGCTCCGAAGATAAGCCTAAAGACGAGTGCGAAACCTGCTGCATCAAGTATCCCAACGGGCGTGATGTCCTGTCGCAGGAGAATCAGCAAGTGTTTGTCCTCAACGGTATTCAGACCATGAGCGGCTACGTCTACAACCTCGGCAATGAGCTGGCGTCCATGCAGGGGCTGGTTGATATTGTGCGCCTGTCCCCGTTGGGAACCGAGACATTCGCCATGTTGGATGCCTTCCGTGCCAACGAGAATGGTGGTGCCCCGTTACCGCTTGCCACCCACAGTGACTGCAACGGCTACTGGAAACGACTGGCAGGACTGGAACTGCAGATGTGATTAATAGCTCACTTTGTTAACAACAATCGCTAGTCTTTAATGCAATATTAAAAGATTAACCGGTAACAAAGTGAGCCGTTATGACTGACAAAACCATTCCGTTCTCGGTGCTCGATCTGGCGCCGATCCCTGAAGGATCCAGCGCAAAGCAGGCCTTTTCGCACTCTCGTGACCTCGCCCAACTGGCGGAAAAGCGCGGCTACCATCGCTTCTGGTTGGCTGAACATCACAATATGACCGGCATCGCCAGTGCGGCAACCTCGGTGCTCATCGGTTATCTGGCGGCCAATACCACCACCCTGCATCTGGGTTCTGGCGGCGTGATGTTACCCAACCATTCCCCGCTAGTGATTGCCGAACAGTTTGGCACGCTGAATACGCTGTATCCGGGACGAATTGACCTCGGTCTGGGTCGAGCGCCGGGCAGCGATCAACCAACCATGCGCGCGCTGCGCCGCCATATGAGTGGTGATATTGATAACTTTCCCCGCGACGTGACAGAACTGGTGGACTGGTTTGACGCACGTGACCCGAATCCCCACGTGCGTCCGGTTCCCGGCTACGGTGAGCAAATCCCGGTCTGGCTGTTAGGCTCCAGTCTGTATAGCGCACAGCTGTCCGCTCAGCTTGGCCTGCCGTTTGCCTTCGCCTCCCACTTCGCCCCGGATATGCTGCACCAGGCGCTGCATCTTTATCGCACTCAGTTCAAACCCTCCACGCGTCTGGCAACACCGTATGCGATGGTATGCATCAACATCATCGCTGCCGACAGCAATCGCGACGCTGAGTTTCTCTTCACCTCTATGCAGCAGGCGTTTATGAAACTGCGTCGGGGTGAAACCGGACAACTCCCACCGCCGGTGGAGAATATGCATCAGCTGTGGTCCGCATCCGAGCAATATGGCGTCCAGCAGGCATTAAGCATGTCGCTGGTGGGGGATAAAGCGAAAGTGCGTCACGGGCTGGAGTCAATCCTGCGTGAAACCCAGGCCGATGAGATTATGGTTAACGGGCAGATTTTTGACCATCAGGCACGCCTGCATTCGTTTGATCTGGCGATGCAGGTGAAAGAGGAGTTGGTTGGGTAGGTCTAGGTTGCCCGGTAGCGCTACGCTTACCGGGCCTACGGGTTCGAGTAGGCCGGATAAGGCGTAGCCGCCATCCGGCACGCTACTTACTGATACACCGGCAACAAATTAACGCTCGACAGGATATGGATAACCGCGTTGCCGACACCGAACACCAGAATCAGCGCAATCATCGGCTTGCCACCCCAGACGCGGAATTTCGGGCTACCGAAACGTTCGCGGGATTTACGTGCCAGCAGCGCCGGCACAATGGCCGCCCAGATAGTTGCCGCCAGTCCTGCATAGCCAATGGCGTACAGGAAGCCGTTCGGCCACAGCAGGCCACCGACAATCGGTGGGACAAAGGTCAGTAAAGCGGTTTTCAAACGCCCCATTGCTGAGTCATCAAAACCAAACAGATCCGCCAGATAGTCGAACAGGCCCAGCGTCACGCCAAGGAACGAACTCGCCACGGCAAAGTTGGAGAACACCACCAGCAGCAGGTCCAGACTGCGGCTGTTCAGCACCCCACTCAGCGCCTGTACCAGTACATCAATGTTACCGCCCTGCTTAGCAATGCCAATGAATTCCGGGCGTGGAATATTGCCCATCGTCCCCAGCAACCATACGGTGTATAGCACCAGCGCCAGCAGCGTGCCGTACACCAGGCACTTCACGATAGTCTTCGGATCTTTACCGTAATACTTCATCAGACTCGGTACGTTACCGTGATAACCAAAGGATGCCAGACAGAACGGCAGCGTCATCAGCAGATACGGCGTGTACGACGCATTGCTTTCTGCGACGTTAAACAACGTGGTTGGAGATACATGTCCCATCAGGCTACCAAAGGTCAGGAAGAAGGTAATTACCTTCGCCCCCAGCACAATTGCCGTCATGCGGCTCACCGCTTTAGTACTCAACCACACCACAAACGCCACCAGCAGCGCGAAGCCAAACCCTGCCGCACGCGCCGGGACATTCAGCGACATCTCTGCAAAGGTATGGTGCAGGATCGAACCGCTTGCGGAGATATACGCGTAGGTCAGGATATACAGTACAAATGCAATCGAGATGCCGTTGACAACGTTCCAGCCTTTGCCCAACAGATCTTTGGTGATGGTGTCGAAGCTCGAACCAATACGATAGTTGAGGTTAGCCTCGAGGATCATCAGCCCGGAATGCAGCATGCAGAACCAGGTAAAGATCAGTGCCGCCATTGACCAGAAGAACCACGCCCCGGACATGACCACGGGCAGAGAAAACATCCCCGCGCCAATAATGGTGCCGCCGATAATCACCACGCCGCCAAGCAGCGATGGTGACGTTTGGGTGGTGGTTAGTGTTGCCATTTAGCCTGATCTCCAGTGTATTTACCCGTCATACTTCAAGCTGTAGATGCCTTGGCTGCACTCCGCCATCCCAGTCACTTACTTGAGCAAGCTCCTGGAATGTCCTCGTTTGCCGCCTTCCTACAACTCGAATTATTTAGGGTTAAAATTAGCTAATACAGTTCAATGCGCTGCACTGTACCAGTACACGAGTACAAAAGGAATAAAAAAAGCCCCGACCGTTAAGATCGGGGCTGTATATTTTACTTTACAGCTATGAAGCCAAGAGGCTTATGCGTCACCGCCGAAACGACGACGACCTGCGGAGTCATCACGACGCGGAGCGGAAGTATCGTCACGACGTGGAGCACGGCTGCCTTCACGACGTTCGCCACTGAAACGACGACCATCACCACGGCCACCTTCACGACGCTCAGTGCTGTTGCCACGGTTTTCGCCACGACCACCTTCACGACGTTCGCCGCTGAAACGACCACCGCCGCCGCCACGACGCTCACCACCGGTGTGCGGTACTGCATCGCCAACCAGTTGCATGTTCATCGGCTTGTTCAGGATGCGAGTACGGGTAAAGTGCTGCAGCACGTCACCTGGCATGCCTTTCGGCAGTTCGATGGTGGAGTGCGTACCGAACAGCTTGATGTTACCGATGTAACGGCTGCTGATGTCACCTTCGTTAGCGATAGCGCCAACGATATGACGTACTTCAACACCGTCATCACGGCCCACTTCAATGCGGTACAGCTGCATATCGCCAACGTCACGACGTTCACGACGCGGACGGTCTTCGCCACCACGCTCCGGACGATCACCACGCGGGCCACGATCGTTACGATCATTGCGGTCACGCGGACCACGATCGTCACGGTCACGGAATTCGCGCTTCGGACGCATCGGTGCATCTGGTGGCACGATCAGCGGACGTTCGCCCTGTGCCATTTTCAGCAGCGCTGCGGCCAGTGTTTCGATATCCAGCTCTTCTTCCGGCTGCATTTTCGCCAGCAGAGCACGGTACTGGTCCAGATCGCTGCTTTCCAGCTGCTGCTGTACTTTCGCGGCGAATTTTTCCAGACGGCGTTTGCCCAGCAGATCTGCGTTCGGCAGTTCAACTTCCGGAATGGTCAGCTTCATGGTGCGTTCGATGTTACGCAGCAGACGACGCTCACGGTTCTCAACGAACAGCAGCGCACGGCCAGCACGACCCGCACGACCGGTACGGCCGATACGGTGAACGTAAGACTCGGAGTCCATCGGGATGTCATAGTTAACAACCAGGCTGATACGCTCAACGTCCAGGCCACGGGCCGCAACGTCGGTTGCAATCAGAATATCCAGACGGCCGTCTTTCAGACGTTCCAGAGTCTGCTCACGCAGGGACTGGTTCATATCACCGTTCAGTGCAGCGCTGCTATAGCCGCTACGCTCCAGCGCTTCTGCCACTTCCAGGGTCGCATTTTTGGTACGAACGAAGATAATCGCCGCATCAAAATCTTCTGCTTCCAGGAAACGCACCAGCGCTTCATTTTTACGCATGCCCCAGACAGTCCAGTAGCTCTGGCTGATGTCAGGACGCGTGGTGACGCTGGACTGAATGCGTACTTCCTGCGGCTCTTTCATAAAGCGGCGGGTAATACGGCGAATCGCTTCCGGCATGGTTGCAGAGAACAGAGCGGTCTGATGACCTTCCGGGATCTGCGCCATAATCGTTTCAACGTCTTCGATGAAGCCCATACGCAGCATTTCATCGGCTTCGTCCAGCACTAAACCGCTCAGTTTAGAGAGGTTCAGGGTACCGCGCTTCAGGTGATCCAGCAGACGACCCGGCGTACCGACGACGATCTGCGGGCCCTGACGCAGGGCACGTAACTGCACGTCATAACGCTGGCCGCCGTAAAGGGCTACCACGTTCACGCCGTGCATATGTTTAGAGAAATCCGTCATGGCTTCTGCAACCTGAACCGCCAGTTCGCGGGTCGGTGCCAGCACCAGAATCTGAGGTGCCTTCAGCTCAGGATCAAGATTGTTGAGCAGCGGTAAGGAGAACGCTGCAGTTTTGCCGCTACCGGTCTGGGCCATACCCAGAACATCGCGACCGCCCAGCAGATGCGGAATGCACTCTGCCTGGATTGGAGATGGTTTTTCGTAACCCAGATCGTTAAGGGCTTCAAGGATAGGAGCCTTCAGGCCCAGATCTGCAAAAGTGGTTTCGAATTCAGCCATGTAGTACGTGTGCCTCAAAATTAATGGCGGCCAGTCTACATAACTCATCATGAAATTGATCTGCAATTTTCATTGAAAAGTGTGAACCGGCTCAAAGTAGGTGTATTAACGAACAACAACGCCCTCACCGGTGAAGGTGATGGCAATCAAAAAAGATTACGGGCTGATGTGTACGTCAGCTATTGCTGGTCCGATTCTGCCAGGTCATCTTGGTCCTGGCCCAGGAGCGATAATTCCAACAATGCGTATCGGTGCTCAACAAAGTTATGAACGTTGTTAGCCACCGCCAGTTTGAACAATGCCGTAGCGTTGTCCAAATCCCCCAGACTTAGGTAGTACTTACCTAAATAGAAGTTGGTTTCACTGAGATGCTCAGCGAGCGAGGTGTTATCCGTTGCGTCCGCCTTCAGGCGTTCCATCAGCGTTGCTTCGCTAATGTTGCCCAGGTAGAACTCGACAATGTTCCATCCCCATTGCTCTTTATCCGATTTCTCGAAGCGCTGTATTAACGCTTCTTTAGCCTGCTTCTCATCGAGCTTCTGCTCGGCGAGATACAGCCACAGACTGCGGAATGGATCATTGGGATCGTCTTGATAAAACGCTAGCAGATCATCTTGCGCTAACTTGTCGCGACCGCCGTAATACAATGCGATACCGCGATTTAAGTGCGCGTAGTTGTAAGTTGGATCAAGCTCAAGTACAGAATCAAACGCTTCATAGGCAGCATCAAAATTGCCTGCCTGCGTTAAATATATACCTAAGTAATTGAATACTTCAGGCATATCTGGTCGGATTGCCAACGCTTGTGAAAAATCATTTCGCGCCAGTGCCCTCAGACCGAGACTATCATACAACACTCCGCGCTCATATAAAAGCTGTGCGCGTTCGTCATCGGTTAAAGCCCGACTGGCAAGAATTTGTTCCATACGTGCCAGAATCACTTCCTGCTGCAAAGTCGGTTGCAGTGGTACTGCGAGGACTTCACTCTTACGCCAGGCGGAATTACTGCATCCAGCCAGCGTGAGTGCTGTCGCAACGAAACACCAGCGCAAAAAAGGCTTCATTTCCCACTCCCGAAGACAACGATTGAATGAACGTCCTGTTCCCCGGTTGCTAACAAGGCTTCCTGCCGGGTTAAAGGCCCCCCGCTCGCGCGGAGGGCAATGGCAACCTTACTCGCCCTGGCTTGCCGGTGCTTCCGGCGCAGCTGCAGGCTGAGACTGCTCAGTTGCTTCTTTAATGCTCAGACGTACACGGCCCTGACGGTCAACTTCCAGAACTTTAACCGGCACTTCCTGGTTCATCTGCAGGTAATCGGTCACTTTCTCTACGCGCTTGTCGGCTATCTGAGAGATGTGTACCAGACCTTCTTTACCGCCACCGATGGCAACGAATGCGCCAAAGTCAACGATACGGGTCACTTTACCATTGTAGATACGGCCAACTTCGATTTCTGCGGTAATCTCTTCGATACGACGGATAGCATATTTTGCTTTTTCGCCGTCGGTCGCCGCGATCTTCACAGTACCATCATCTTCGATTTCGATGGTGGTGCCGGTTTCTTCGGTCAGAGCACGGATAACAGAACCGCCTTTACCGATAACGTCTTTGATCTTGTCCGGGCTGATCTTAATGGTGTGGATACGCGGAGCGAACTGAGAGATGTCGCCGCGCGGCGCGTTGATCGCCTGTTCCATCACGCCCAGGATGTGCAGACGTGCACCTTTAGCCTGGTTCAGAGCAACCTGCATGATCTCTTTGGTGATACCTTCGATTTTGATATCCATCTGCAGCGCAGAGATACCATCGCGGGAACCCGCCACTTTAAAGTCCATGTCGCCCAGGTGATCTTCGTCACCCAGAATGTCAGACAGAACCACAAAGTTATCGCCTTCTTTCACCAGACCCATCGCGATACCCGCAACAGCGGCTTTGATCGGCACGCCTGCGTCCATCAGTGCCAGAGAAGCACCGCACACGGAAGCCATGGAAGAAGAACCGTTAGATTCGGTGATTTCAGACACAACACGTACGGTGTACGGGAATTTGTCCAGTTCCGGCATCACTGCCAGCACGCCGCGTTTCGCCAGACGGCCGTGACCAATCTCACGACGCTTCGGAGAACCGACCATACCGGTTTCGCCTACGCAGTACGGAGGGAAGTTGTAGTGGAACAGGAAGTTGTCAGTACGCTCGCCCATCAGTTCATCAAGGTTCTGCGCATCACGGGTGGTGCCCAGGGTCGCGGTAACCAGCGCCTGAGTTTCGCCACGGGTGAACAGTGCGGAACCATGGGTACGCGGCAGTACGCCAGTACGCACGTCCAGACCACGGATCATGTCTTTTTCACGGCCATCGATGCGCGGCTCGCCTGCCAGTACGCGGCTACGAACAACGTTTTTCTCGATAGCGTGCAGGATTTCACCCAGTTCGTTAGCGTCCAGGGTTTCGTCTTCTGCAACAAGCTGAGCGATGGTTTCGGATTTGATCACGTCAACCTGAGCATAACGCTCTTGTTTGTCAGTGATGCGGTAAGCATCGCTCAGACGAGATTCTGCCAGCGCAGCAACGCGCGCATTCAGCGCTTCGTTGACAGCTTCTGGCTGCCAGTCCCAACGCGGTTTGCCAGCAACTTTTACCAGCTCGTTGATTTCTTTGATAACAATCTGCTGCTGTTCGTGACCGAACACCACTGCACCCAGCATCTGGTCTTCGCTCAGCAGTTCGGCTTCGGATTCAACCATCAGTACGGCAGCTTCAGTACCGGCAACAACCAGGTCCAGCTTGCTTTCTTTCAGTTCGTCCTGAGTCGGGTTCAGTACGTACTGGTCATTGATATAACCAACACGGGCAGAACCGATCGGGCCGTTGAACGGCAGGCCGGACAGGGACAGCGCAGCGGATGCGCCGATCATTGCCACGATATCCGGGTTAACCTGCGGGTTAACGGAGACAACGGTCGCAATAACCTGAACTTCGTTAATGAAACCTTCCGGGAACAGCGGACGAACCGGGCGGTCAATCAGACGCGCGATCAGGGTTTCGCCTTCACTCGGACGGCCTTCACGACGGAAGAAGCTACCCGGGATACGGCCAGCAGCGTAGGTACGCTCCTGATAGTTAACGGTCAGCGGGAAGAAATCCTGGCCTGGCTTGGTTTTTTTCTGACCCACAACGGTCACAAATACCGCGGTGTCATCCATGCTAACCATAACAGCAGCAGTAGCCTGACGTGCCATCATGCCGGTTTCCAGCGTTACGGTATGTTGACCGTACTGGAATTTACGAACGATCGGATTAAGCAAAATAATATCCTTTCTCTTTTTTTAACGGCGTATTTATACACGCCATCGTTAATACCCGATCTTCTGCGCATCCTCGCGACTAATGACAACCCTAACCCACGCGTATTGGGTAAAGCCTCTCATTAGCCGCGCGAACCTCTGCGACGGAAGATCATTCATAGCAACAATACATTAGTTTCCAGCGAATTGCTGCCATCTGCTGGAAAAAAGGGGCCATGAAGGCCCCCTCTTTCTGAAACTCGAAAGACTTAGCGACGCAGACCCAGACGCTCGATCAGCGCAGTGTAACGTGCAACATCTTTACGCTTCAGGTAGTCGAGCAGTTTACGACGCTGAGAAACCATACGCAGCAGACCACGACGGCTGTGGTGATCTTTTTTGTGTTCAGAGAAGTGACCCTGCAGGTGGTTAATCTGTGCAGTTAACAGAGCAACCTGAACATCGGTAGAACCGGTGTCGTTTGCATCGCGACCAAACTCAGAAACAATTTTAGCTGTAGCTTCAGTACTTAGAGACATTTTAAAACTCCAAAGTGTTAAGAATGTAAGGACGCCGATCTCTAATTCAGCGATCCCAGTGTATACACGTCATCCTTCAAACTGCCTCTGCGTTGACTGCGTCCGCTCACCTCAGTCACTTACTTCAGTAAGCTCCTGAGGATCCTCAGACTTGCCGCCTTGATGCAGCTCGAATGATTTTGTGTACACGCCGCGCGAACTGTTAAATAATTTACGCGACGTTAAGCGGCGGTATTCTACTCGCAGCGCCTTCTTATCGCAAGACAGAGAGCGCTATGCAGGATACTCAACCACCAGTCGACGAGGGGCGACACGACCTTCATCGTCGATCTCCCCCATGCCGATAAATTTGCCATCATCGCCTTCCGTCACGCGAACCAGCCCTTCCAGCGGCACGCCCGACGTACGTACCGGATTACCGTTTTTAAAGTAAACCGATGATGTTAAAGGCAGATTAACCACAGGAAAGTCCGATGCCGGACTGTCCATTGGCATCAGCAGCGGATCAAGTAATTCTGCCGCCGGAATGTTCTGCTGTTCAGCCTGTTCAACCAGGCTGTGCAAATGTTCCAGCGTGACCATACGGTCTACCGGATACTTGCTGACCGTCAGACGACGCAGATACGTCACGTGCGCGCCGCATCCGAGCTTCTCGCCCAGATCGTCAACAATCGTGCGAATGTACGTGCCTTTGGAGCAATGGACTTCCAGCTCCAGTTCATTACCTTCGTGGCGAATAAACAGCAGTTCGTACACGGTAATCGGTCTGGATTCACGCGGGACCTCAATACCCTGACGCGCGTACTCGTACAGCTTTTTACCCTGATACTTCAGCGCTGAGTACATCGACGGAATCTGTTGGATGTCACCGCGAAACGTCTCCAGCGCGCTGGCAAGCTGTTCCGGGGTAAACGTCACCGGACGCTCCTGCACAATTTGCCCATCGGCATCAGAGGTATCAGTACGCTGTCCCAGGCGGGCCACCACGCGATAGCGTTTGTCAGAGTCCAGCAGGTACTGCGAAAACTTGGTCGCCTCTCCCAGGCAGATAGGCAGCATGCCTGTCGCCAGCGGATCCAGCGCACCGGTATGGCCGGCACGGTTGGCATTGTAGAGGCGTTTTACTTTTTGCAGCACGTCATTGCTGGACATGCCTTGCGGCTTATCCAGCAACAGGACGCCATGAATATCGCGACCACGACGACGAGGACGACTCATTAGTCCTCCTTGCTGTCGTCCGCAGGATTCACACGACGTTCATCGTCATGCTTCACCACGCTGGTCACCAGGTTAGACATGCGCATCCCTTCGACCAACGAGTTGTCGTAGAAGAAAGTCAGTTCCGGCACGATACGCAGGCGCATGGCTTTACCCAGCAGAGAGCGGATGAAGCCAGAGGCTTCCTGCAAGGCTTTAATACCGTTCTTCACGGCAGCTTCGTCCTGGTCATTCAGGAACGTCACGAACACTTTGGCATACGCCAGGTCACGAGACATCTCAACGCCGGACACGGTAGTCATCACGCCGACGCGCGGATCTTTGATTTCGCGTTGCAGGATGAGTGCAATCTCTTTTTGCATCTCCTGGGCCACGCGCTGCGGGCGACCAAATTCTTTCGCCATAATAAATTCTCCAGAATAAAGACAAAAAAGGGGCCATAAGCCCCTTTTTAAATTTCATTGCCGGGTGGCGCTTCGCTTACCCGGCCTACCTCAAATAAGCTTCTATGCCTTGAACTACCAACACAGCGGCAGCCCAAAAGACGACGAAAATTATGCGATGGTACGTTTGATCTCGATGATTTCGAACACTTCGATCATATCGCCAACGCGAACGTCGTTGTAGTTCTTAACGCCGATACCACATTCCATGCCGTTACGGACTTCGTTAACGTCATCTTTGAAGCGGCGCAGGGATTCCAGCTCGCCTTCATAGATAACCACGTTGTCACGCAGAACGCGGATTGGGTTGTGACGTTTAATCGTACCTTCGGTAACCATACAACCTGCGATGGCGCCAAATTTCGGTGATTTGAACACGTCACGTACTTCAGCCAGACCGATGATCTGCTGTTTCAGTTCCGGAGACAGCATGCCGCTCATCGCCGCTTTCACTTCGTCGATCAGGTGATAGATGACGGAGTAGTAACGCAGATCCAGGCTTTCAGATTCAATCACTTTACGTGCAGAGGCATCAGCACGAACGTTGAAGCCAACCAGAATCGCGTTGGATGCCGCAGCCAGCGTGGCGTCGGTTTCGGTGATACCACCTACGCCGGAACCGATGATCTTCACTTTCACTTCGTCGGTAGACAGTTTCAGCAAGGAGTCGGAGATCGCTTCGACAGAACCCTGAACGTCAGCTTTCAGGACAACGTTCACTTCGTGAACTTCGCCTTCGGTCATGTTGGCGAACATGTTCTCGAGTTTAGATTTCTGCTGGCGAGCCAGTTTAACTTCACGGAATTTGCCCTGACGATACAGTGCAACTTCACGCGCTTTTTTCTCGTCACGTACGACGGTAACTTCGTCACCCGCAGCCGGAACGCCGGACAGACCCAGGATTTCAACTGGAATAGACGGACCTGCTTCCAGGACTTCCTGACCCAGTTCGTTACGCATTGCACGAACGCGGCCATATTCGAAGCCACACAGTACGATATCGCCCTTATTCAGGGTACCTTCACGAACCAGGACGGTAGCAACTGGGCCACGACCTTTGTCCAAGAAGGATTCGATTACCGCACCGCTTGCCATACCTTTACGAATCGCTTTCAGCTCCAGAACTTCAGCCTGCAGCAGGATAGCGTTCAACAGGTCATCAATACCGGTACCTGCTTTCGCAGAAACAGGGATGAACTGAGATTCGCCGCCCCACTCTTCCGGCATAACGCCGTACTGAGACAGTTCGTTCTTAACGCGATCCATATCGGCTTCTGGCTTATCGATTTTGTTGACTGCAACAACCATCGGCACCTGCGCTGCTTTCGCATGCTGGATAGCTTCAATGGTCTGAGGCATCACGCCATCATCTGCTGCAACAACCAGAACAACGATATCTGTTGCCTGTGCACCACGAGCACGCATAGAGGTAAACGCGGCGTGCCCCGGGGTATCCAGGAAGGTGATCATACCGTTGTCAGTTTCAACGTGGTATGCACCAATGTGCTGGGTAATGCCGCCCGCTTCGCCAGAGGCGACTTTCGTTGAACGAATGTAGTCCAGCAGAGAGGTTTTACCGTGGTCAACGTGACCCATGATGGTCACAACCGGTGCACGCGGTTCAGCCGCTGCGCCAGTGTCACGGTCGCTCATTACCGCTTCTTCCAGCTCGTTTTCACGACGCAGGATAACTTTGTGGCCCATCTCTTCAGCAACCAACTGTGCGGTTTCCTGATCGATGACCTGGTTGATGGTGGCCATCGCACCCAGCTTCATCATCGCTTTGATGACCTGAGAACCTTTAACCGCCATCTTGTTCGCTAAGTCGCCAACGGTGATGGTTTCGCCAATCACAACGTCACGGTTAACGGCCTGAGCTGGCTTCTGGAAGCCTTGCTGCAGGGAAGAACCTTTACGCTTGCCACCTTTACCACCGCGACCAGCAGCACGTGCTTCTTCGCGATCGGCTTTAGATTCAGCGTGCTTATTGCCTTTCTTCTGAGGACGAGCAGCTTTCGTCGCAGTACGCGTACGGCCACGGCCGCCTTCTACTTCGCGATCGTTTTCGTCTTCTGCCTGGCGAGCATGCTGAGAAGTGGTGACGTGATAATCGGTCTTATCCTCTTCACCTTTTGCTTTCTCTTGCTCTGCCCAAACACCGGCATTTTCTTCCGCCATACGACGGGCTTCTTCAGCCACACGGCGAGCTTCTTCTTCAAGCTTGCGACGCGCTTCTTCTTCCGCTTTACGCTTCAGTTCTGCGGCTTCATTTTCACGGCGGGCTTTTTCGGCCTGGGCGGTTTTAGTCATATCGTCGGTCTGTTGATTGCTCACTTTGTCTTTTTCCGCAGCTTCACGTTTCGCTTTATCAGCGGCTTCACGTTTAGCTTGTTCTGCGGCCTCACGTTCGGCTTTTTGTTGCGCCTCGCGTTTAGCAGTTTCTTCTGCCTCACGACGGGCTTGCTCTTCCGCTTCACGCTGCGCCTGCTCTTCCGCGGCAAGGCGTTCTGCCTCTTGCGGATCGCGTTTCACAAAGGTGCGTGTCTTGCGGACTTCGATTTGTACCGATTTACTTTTTCCACCGGTACCAGGAATATTGAGAGTACTGCGCGTTTTACGCTGCAATGTCAACTTATCTGGTGCAGAGCCGTTCTCACGGTTCAGGTGCGCCAGTAAGGTTTGTTTCTCTTGTGCGGACACAGCGTCGTCAGCAGACTTCGGGATACCTGCATCAGCAAATTGCTGTACCAGGCGATCCACGGAGGTCTGTATCTCTGCAGCCAGCGTTTTTACGGTTACATCTGTCATACTGTTCCTTCCTGCTACAGTTTATTACGCTTCGTCGCCGAACCAGCAAATATTACGGGCAGCCATAATCAGCTCACCGGCTTTTTCGTCGGTCAACCCTTCGATATCAGCCAGATCATCAATGCCCTGTTCAGCGAGATCTTCCAGCGTACAAACACCACGGGCAGCCAGTTTGAAGGCCATATCACGATCTAATCCTTCCAGATTCAGCAGATCGTCAGCCGGTTTGTTATCACCGAGGCTTTCTTCCTGGGCCAGTGCCAGAGTGGTCAGTGCGTTTTTAGCACGCTCGCGCAGCGCTTCAACGGTTGCTTCATCCAGGCCGTCGATTGCCAGAAGCTCTTTCATTGGCACGTAGGCCAGCTCTTCCAGCGTAGCAAAACCTTCTTCTACCAGAACCGTCGCGAAATCTTCATCGATATCGAGATATTTGGTGAAGGTATCAATAGCAGCATGCGCTTCAGCCTGATGCTTAGCCTGCAGGTCATCAACGGTCATTACGTTGAGTTCCCAACCGCTCAATTGTGAAGCCAGGCGGACGTTCTGACCATTACGTCCAATCGCCTGAGCCAGGTTACCGGCTTCAACCGCGATATCCATGGTGTGTTTATCTTCATCCACCACGATAGACGCGACGTCTGCAGGCGCCATTGCGTTGATCACGAACTGTGCCGGGTTATCATCCCACAGGACGATATCGATACGTTCGCCGCCCAGTTCGGTAGAAACCGCCTGAACGCGTGCACCGCGCATACCTACGCAAGCACCCACCGGATCGATACGCTTATCGTTGGTTTTCACCGCGATTTTCGCACGAGAACCCGGATCGCGAGCCGCCGCTTTAATTTCAATCACTTCTTCGCCGATTTCTGGCACTTCAATGCGGAACAGTTCAATCAGCATTTCCGGTTTGGAACGCGTCACAAACAGTTGCGCGCCACGTGCTTCCGGGCGAACGGAGTACAGAACACCACGGATACGGTCACCCGGGCGGAAGTTTTCACGCGGCAGCATGTCTTCACGCAGGATCACGGCTTCAGCATTGCTGCCGAGGTCCAGCGCAATGTTGTCACGGTTAACTTTCTTCACCACACCGGTGACGATCTCGCCTTCGTGCTCGCGGAATTGATCAACAACCATCGCACGTTCAGCTTCACGTACTTTCTGTACGATAACCTGTTTCGCCGTCTGGGTGGTGATACGGTCAAAGGTGACTGATTCAATCTGGTCTTCAACGTATTCACCCACGTTCAGACTCTCGTCTTCGTAACGTGCGGCTTCCAGAGTAATTTCTTTGGTTGGCTGAGTGACTTCTTCCACAATTACCCAACGGCGGAAGGTATCGAAATCACCGCTTTTACGATCGATTTCTACGCGAACGTCGATCTCTTGTTCGTATTTTTTCTTTGTTGCTGTAGCCAGCGCACTTTCCAGCGCTTCAAAAATTTTCTCGCGTGGCAGCGATTTTTCATTGGATACGGCTTCAACAACAGCCAAAATTTCTTTGTTCATCGCGGGCTTTTCACCTCAATCCAGACTGTTAAAAGTGGGGAACCAGGTTCGCCTTCTGGATATTACTCAGCGCGAACACTTCATCTTTACCGTCGACTGTGACAGTGATCATCTCACCATCCACCGCTTTGATAACGCCCTGCCATTTACGGCGATTTTGTACCGCCATACGAAGAACCAGCGTGACTTCTTCACCCAGGAAACGCACGTAGTGTTCAGCCGTGAACATAGGACGGTCGAGACCCGGCGAGGAGACTTCCAGGTTATAAGCAACGGTGATCGGATCTTCAACGTCCATCACGGCGCTAACCTGGTGGCTCACATCAGCACAATCATCAACATTGATGCCATCTTCACTATCAATATAGATGCGCAGTGTGGATGTGCGACCACGAATAAATTCGATGCCGACCAGCTCGTAGCCCAAGGCTTCAACTGGTGCTTTAATCATCTCTGTTAATTTTTGCTCTAATGTGGACAAGCCCACCCCCAAGACATAAAAAAAGGGCCTAAAGCCCAGTTATTCTGTAATCAGATAACAAAAAACCCCGATAAATCGGGGCTTTAGATAACTGAACCCTATAACCGCACCTGCGGTTCGGAGAACCTTCCGAAAGAATTTTTTTTCAAATCCAGCTACGAAGGCCTAAGTCTTCACAGTATATTTGAAAAAGAACTCTAAGGGAAAGTGGTTGCGGGGGCCGGATTTGAACCGACGACCTTCGGGTTATGAGCCCGACGAGCTACCAGGCTGCTCCACCCCGCGCCTGAAACGTGGCAAATTTTACTCGCTTTGGGTAAAAAATGCAAATACTGCTGGGATTTGGTACCGAGGACGGGACGTAAAATCTGCGCACAGTATATTGATTTTCTATCCCTTATGTCAACCTTGTTACTACTATGCAAATGAATGAATGCCAGCCCGCACAAATTTAGCAAAGTGCAACAAAGATAAATCTGCCTTCAACGCCGTTATTTAACGAAATTATCACTAAACTCTTCCTGTCACCGTTAAAAGGTGATTAAATGAAAACTCATTTATTTTGCATAAAAATGCATTTGGCATAAAAAACCAACCTCTTCACCAGTCTATCAAGCAGGGTTTTATTTTATGACGACGATTCTCAAGCATCTCCCGGTAGGTCAACGTATTGGTATCGCTTTTTCTGGCGGCCTGGACACCAGTGCTGCACTGCTGTGGATGCGACAAAAAGGGGCTGTCCCATATGCATATACTGCGAATTTGGGACAGCCGGATGAGGATGACTATGACGCCATCCCTCGCCGTGCAATGGAATATGGTGCTGAGAACGCTCGCCTGGTTGATTGCCGCAAGCAACTGGTTGCCGAAGGGATCGCAGCGATTCAATGTGGTGCATTCCATAACACCACCGGCGGACTGACCTATTTCAACACCACGCCACTAGGCCGCGCGGTGACCGGCACCATGTTGGTGGCCGCCATGAAAGATGACGGTGTGAATATCTGGGGTGACGGCAGTACCTATAAAGGCAACGATATTGAGCGTTTCTATCGCTACGGTCTGCTGACCAATGCCGAACTGCAGATTTACAAACCATGGCTGGACACTGACTTCATTGACGAACTCGGCGGTCGCCATGAGATGTCTGAATTTATGATCGCCTGCGGTTTCGACTACAAAATGTCTGTCGAAAAAGCGTATTCCACTGACTCCAACATGCTCGGCGCTACGCACGAAGCGAAAGATCTGGAATTCCTTAACTCCAGCCTGAAGATCGTTAACCCGATTATGGGCGTCAAGTTCTGGGATGAAAGCGTGAAGATCCCGGCGGAAGAAGTGACCGTACGTTTTGAGCAGGGACATCCGGTTGCGCTGAACGGCAAAACCTTCAGCGACGATGTTGAGATGATGATGGAAGCCAACCGCATTGGCGGCCGTCATGGTCTGGGCATGAGCGATCAGATTGAAAACCGTATTATCGAAGCGAAAAGCCGTGGCATTTACGAAGCCCCGGGGATGGCGCTGCTGCATATCGCCTACGAACGTCTGCTGACCGGTATTCACAATGAAGATACCATTGAGCAGTATCACGCTCACGGCCGCCAACTGGGTCGTCTGCTGTACCAGGGTCGCTGGTTCGACTCCCAGGCGCTGATGCTACGTGACGGTCTGCAGCGTTGGGTTGCAAGCCAAATCACCGGCGAAGTCACACTGGAACTGCGTCGCGGTAACGACTATTCCATTATGAATACCGTCTCCGACAACCTGACCTACAAGCCAGAACGTCTGACCATGGAGAAAGGGGATTCCGTCTTCTCACCGGACGATCGTATCGGTCAGTTGACTATGCGTAACCTGGATATTACCGATACCCGTGAGAAGCTGTTCGGCTACGCCCAGTCAGGCCTGCTGACCGCCTCTTCCGCCACCGGTCTGCCGCAGGTAGAGAATCTGGAAAACAAAGCGAAATAATCGCCAACAGAAATGACAAAAGGCCGCGTAAGCGGCCTTTTTTATGCGCGGAATACAGGGATGCTCTGCTGCTCCGTAGGTCGGATAAGGTGTTTACACCGCCATCCGACATTATTACATCGCCTGATGGCGCTACGCTTATCAGGCCTACGGAGCAGCCACAAATGACAGACGAAAAAAAAGACGCTTTTCAGCGTCTTTCTTTCGGAATATTGGTACTGAGGATGGGACTCGAACCCACAAGCCCGTTAGGGCACTACCACCTCAAGGTAGCGTGTCTACCAATTCCACCACCTCAGCACAGATACTACTATTAGCGCGGGATATCGCTGGTCGGCTGAGCCGGAGCAGCTGGCTGAGTTTGCTCGGTTTTCGCCGGTGCACTCAGATTTTCCCACTCACTTCCTTTATTGGTCTTATTGCTGTTCATGTTACCCAGCACCAGACTGATAATGAAGAACAAGGTTCCCAATACGGCTGTCATTCGGGTCATGAAGTTACCAGAACCACTTGAACCAAACAGTGTACCAGAAGCGCCTGCGCCAAAAGAGGCTCCCATATCAGCGCCTTTGCCTTGCTGCAGCATGATCAAGCCTACCAGGCCAATTGCTACAATAAGGAAAACTACTAAAAGAGCTTCGTGCATAATCAACCTGTTCCTTGCGGAGTTGCCGCGTACCAATGCTTCGACCATTAAAGCGGGAATGTTTAACTGTTTCCCACTGAAGCGGGTGTGAATACTAACCAATGCGAATAACCTTCGCAAGGGCAATTTAAGTGTATTGTATCAACTGAAGAAAAAATCGCCACATCAATCAAAAACGCAGCAATTTATCCCAGCATCGCTGCATCACGGGTCGCTGATCGTCAAGGTTTGCCCAAACAACAACCGGGATTTCACCTATCAGATCTGAATTATCTGGCCAACAGTGGATAATTTCATTATTCACTAATTCTTCAGCCACCATCGACTCGGGCAACCATGCCATTCCCATATGGCGCAGCACCATTTCCCGGATTGTTTCGCTTAACCCACTCTCAAAGACCTTTTTCAGTCGTGGGTGAACCTGTTGCTCTAGCGGATCGATAATGCGTCTGACAAAGGTATAGTCGCTGTAGCAAAGCCAGGGAATCGGAGCATCTGGAGAATCAAGCTTGTCCGCCAGTTGGGCTGAAATCACCGGGATGAACCGCTCATATCGCCACAATGAGCGTTTTAGCCCCCCGACAATCTCCAGCCCCGGCTGCGAAGACGGCAAATCGTAGGTTACCAGAAAATCAATTTGCCGGTTTATCAGCGCGTTAAAGTGATTATCAATTCCCTGGATGCTGGCGTTTACCGTAAAACTTAATTGCGGTTCGCTTTGGCGCAGGTAATTGATCATGTCAGGCAGGATATTCACCGACAGCGTGTGAAGACTGACCATCACCAGCGTATTTTCCGTTACCGGCATCATGGCGGCCAGCTCATGACGCGCCTCCGTCAGCATACTGAGGACATGCCGGGCATAGGGTTCAAACCGTTCACCATAACGGGTTAACGTAACGGGTGTCGTGGTACGATCAAATAGCGGGACGCCTAACGTCTCTTCCAGCGCTTTAATACGCCGACTTAGCGCAGGCTGAGTAATATGCCGCTGTATGGCGGCCTGGGAGTAATTCCCATGCTGACTTAAAGCCAGGAAATCATCTAACCACTTACTATCCACGTCGCATTCTCCACCATTCCATATCCGTATCCTCCGATAACAAATCGGAAATAGTCACAGTTATAGTAATGGCTTTAGTGTGGACCGCATAACAACAATATTCTGTTTCACCTGCCGAGTCTCCCTCCCCTTGACGTTTGACAGGACTAATATGTTTACTTTACTGACTAATGCCCGTGTCATTTCCCCGGAGGATTTAGGCCTCTGCTCTCTGCTCATATATGCCGATCGTATTGTGGCGGTAGGCAACGATATTTCACGTTTCGATGGCGTCAACGAGGTCATCGATTGCCGGGGTAAATGGGTAATTCCGGGGATTATCGACCAGCATGTCCATCTGACCGGCGGCGGTGGTGAAGCAGGATTTGCCAGCCGAACGCCTGCCGTAAAACTGCGCGATCTGCTTCAAGCTGGCATTACGACGGTCGTCGGCGTGCTGGGCACCGATGCCATTTCTCGCTCGCCCAAAGATCTGTACGCCAAAATGCAGTCGCTGAATCTGGAGGGCGTGCGCGCGTTTATGCACACTGGGGCTTACGCGGTACCCAGCCCGACGATTACGCAATCCATTCGCGAAGACATGACCTTTATCCCGGCCATTCTCGGCGTTAAAATCGCCCTCGCCGATCATCGGGGTTCATATCCCTCATTCCAGGAACTGTTGAGAATCGTCAGCGATATCCGCGTGGCCTCACTGCTGGCGGGGAAAAAAGGGCTGCTGCATGTGCACCTGGGCAACCTGCCAGAAGGCATGTCGCAACTTATCGCGCTTTGCGATGCCGGTATTCCAATCCACCATATTTCACCGACTCACGTGGCCAGAACCGAAGCCCTGTTCAACCAGGCGATCGCTTTCGCCCATCGCGGCGGCCACATTGACGTGACGTCTGGCGGTAGCCGTTTTATGCCCCAGGAAGAGGCCATTCTCCACGCGCTGGAGGCTCAAGTGCCTGCCGATCGCATCACCATCAGCTCGGATGGCAATGGCAGCGTGCCGCGCTTTAATGCACAGGGCATGGTTGAAGGACTCACGGCAGCGCCGGTAGGTGGTAACCTTGCTTTGCTCCCTCGCCTGATTGATGTCGGCATTCCGATCGCACAGGCCGTGGCCATGATGACGGCAAACGTTGCATGCTCGCTGGGAATTTCCGGCGGCAAGCTTTGTGCCGGAGAACGTGCCGATATTTGCGTCCTCAATGATGACCTGTCGCTGGCGCATCTGTTCGCCGCGGGTAGGCCGTTACTGCGCGATGGAGAGTGTTTGGTCAACGGCAACTTTGAGTGAGGATGAAAGAATGTCTTTATTGCTGGCGCTAGTCGCCATTGTCTTTGCCGGACGGCTGATCCTGAAAAAGTACCATCCCCAGTCCGTGCTGCTGCTCACCGGGATTGTATTGCTACTCATCGCCCATTTTAGCGGAATGACCACGCTCAGTAGCCTGGTGAAGAAAAGCACCGGGTTTGGCCCCTTTGATGCGTTTGAGTTTATCCGCGATACCCTGAGCGTGCGCCTGGGTGGCCTTGGTCTGCAAATTATGCTGATTGGCGGCTTTGCCACCTATATGTCAGCCATTGGTGCCAGTCAGGTGCTGGTTCGGGTGACTTCGCGTCCATTACAGCGTCTGAACTCACCGTATCTCCTGCTGGGGCTGGCGTTGCTGCTGGGGCAATTTTTGTCGCTGTTTATCAGCAGCGCCACGGGGTTGGGTTTGCTGCTGATGGCAACGCTTTACCCGCTGCTCACCCGTCTTGGCTGCAGCCGTGCCGCCGTTGCCGCCGTTATCGCCAGTACCTGTGCGGTTGAATTCGGACCCGGTTCCGGTAACTCGGTCCTTGCCGCCAAAACAGCGGGTATCGAAGTGGTGAACTATTTTGTTCACGATCAGCTTCCCATCGTCGTGCCGGTCATTCTTTTCATCGCCCTGCTCCATATTGTCGTCCAACGCTTTTTCGATCGCCGGGAAAGCGGCGGCGATGTAACCCAGCAGATGCAAACGTTGACCGCCACAGAAGAAACCCACGCCCCGATCGCCTGGCTGTTTCTGCCGATGCTACCGTTGGTATTGATGCTGCTGTGCAGTGATTTACTGTTTAGCTCGCTCAAAATTACGCTGGATACCGCCGTTCTGATTAGCCTGGCCATTACGCTGATTTGCGAGTATTGGCGTCATCGCAAGGCACGTGAAGTGATGGCTGGCGTGCAAAAAGTGTTCGACAGCATGGGCAGCGTGTTTGCCACCGTCGTAACGTTGATTATCGCGGGTGAAGTTTTTTCAGCCGGGCTAAAAGCCATTGGTGCAGTCGACGCGCTGCTCTCACTCTCCGGTGAATTTGGTCTCAGTGCCGCCTCGATAATCCTGCTGATGACGCTGATCACCTTTGCGATTTCTGCGTTGATGGGGTCGGGGAATGCCGCGTTCTTCTCCTTCGCCCCCATGGTGCCGGATATCAGCCGCCATATCGGCAGCGACATCGCCGTGATGATGCTACCTATTCAGATTTCGGCGGGTATTGGCCGGACGTTATCGCCGATTGCTGGCGTGATCATTGCCATTGCCGGGATCGCAGGCGTATCACCAGTGGATATTGTTAAACGTACCGCAATTCCAATGCTGGGAGGGTGGTTACTGATGATTGCCCTGACATTTGCCCGTTCAGGGCATTTGCTGGCGGTCCTGCCGTGGCTGGCTGCTCTTGTACTGATGATGGCCGGGGGCTACTTCTGGCAGCATCGACGCAAACAGGCACTTTCAGTAGGATAAAAAAAAGCCGGAGTCTCGGACTCCGGCTCTCAAACTTCAGGACTTATACGGCTTTCACCGCATCTGCAATACGGTGCGCGAACTCAGTAACCTGCGCTTCATCTTCGCCTTCAACCATCACACGGATTAACGGCTCAGTACCTGATTTACGCAGCAGAACACGACCTCGGTTACCCAACGCCGCTTCAACGTCCGCCATCACCGCTTTCACGGTTTCATGTTCCAGCGGATCGCCGCTACCGGCGGTAAAGCGAACGTTAACCAGCAGTTGTGGGAACATTTTCATACCGCTGCACAGGTCGTGCAGGCTCATATGGTTACGTACCATTGCTGCCAGCACCTGCAGACCCGCCACAATACCGTCACCGGTGGTGGTTTTATCCAGCAGGATCACGTGCCCTGAGTTTTCAGCCCCGATGCGCCAGCCTTTTTCCTGCATTTTTTCCAGCACGTAGCGGTCTCCCACTTTCGCCCGAGCAAAGGGAATACCCAGCTGCTTCAGCGCCAGTTCCAGTCCCATGTTGCTCATCAGCGTACCGACAGCGCCACCGCGTAGTTGCCCCTGACGCAACGCTTCACGCGCGATGATATACATGATCTGGTCACCGTCGACCTTGTTACCTTCGTGGTCCACCATGATCACACGGTCACCATCGCCGTCCAGCGCAATACCCAGATCGGCTTTTTCTGCAATCACGCGCGCCTGCAGCGCACGAACGTCGGTCGCACCCACTTCTTCATTGATGTTGACGCCATCCGGCTCACAGCCAATCGCAATGACATTTGCGCCCAGTTCACGGAGTACATTTGGCGCAATGTGATACGTCGCGCCGTTCGCACAATCCACCACGATTTTTAGCTCGTTCAGGCTCAGCTCGTTCGGGAACGTACCTTTGCAAAATTCGATATAGCGGCCCGCAGCATCGACAATACGGCTGGCTTTCCCCAGTTCAGCAGAGTCCACACAAGTGAGCGGCTTTTCCATCTCGGCTTCGATAGCTTCTTCAACGGAGTCAGGCAATTTGGTCCCGTCGATGGAGAAGAACTTAATTCCGTTATCATAAAACGGGTTGTGCGAGGCAGAGATGACAATCCCTGCTTCGGCGCGGAAAGCGCGCGTCAGATACGCAACCGCGGGGGTTGGCATTGGCCCGGTGAATGAAGCAGACAGGCCCGCTGCGGCCAAACCAGCCTCCAGCGCTGACTCCAGCATATAGCCGGAAATACGCGTATCTTTGCCGATAATGATTTTGCGGGAACCATGACGTGCCAGCACTTTTCCTGCCGCCCAACCCAGTTTAAGCACAAAATCAGGCGTAATTGGGGTATCGCCAACGCGACCGCGGATACCGTCAGTGCCAAAATATTTACGATTACTCATAGCGTTTTTTTTCCTTTGCAGACAATGTGGCTTCCACCACACGCATCGCTTCTACGGTTTCTTTGACGTCATGGACACGAATAATCTGCGCGCCCTGCATGGCAGCAATCACCGCACATGCCAGGCTTCCGCTCAAACGTTCAGATGGCCCCACGTTCAGTAACTGACCAATCATTGATTTTCGTGACATCCCGACCAGCAGCGGCAGATTAAAATGATGAAACTCTGCCAGGCGTGCCAGTAATGTGTAGTTGTGGGTAAGATTTTTACCGAAACCGAATCCCGGGTCGAGCAACAATTTATCTTTTGCGATCCCAGCCCTTTCACAACGTGCTATTTGCTCAACAAAGTAGCGATTTACCTCAGCAAAAACATCTTCGTACTTTGGCGCTTCCTGCATGGTCTTCGGCTGCCCCTGCATATGCATCAGACACACGGGTAATCCAGTTTCCGCCGCAGCTTCCAGTGCACCTGGTTCTGTCAGGGAGCGAATATCATTAATGATATGCGCACCGACTCGGGCACATTCACGAATCACCTCCGGTTTTGAGGTATCTACCGAGATCCACACCTCAAAGCGTTGGGCAATGGCCTCAACGACCGGGATCACCCGTTCCAGTTCTTCTTCTACGCTGACGTCTGCCGCCCCCGGCCGCGTGGATTCGCCACCCACATCAATGATAGTCGCCCCGGCGTTAATCATCAGATTGGCGTGTTTCACCGCCTCAACCAAGGTGTTGTGCGCGCCGCCATCGGAAAAAGAGTCCGGCGTGACGTTTAAAATCCCCATGACGTGGGGATGGCTGAGATCCAGCGAAGAACCCTGAGCAAAGAGTTTCATAGTGTTATCCCTGGTAAAATCTTGAATATACAGATAAGAAAAACCCCGGAGCAAGCCCCAGGGTTTTCAATTAAAACACGGTCATCAGCAACGATAACTTATTTGTCACCTAACTGCTCTGACATGTTACCCGGATTTGGCGAGGTCGGTTCATCAACCGGACGCGGCGCACTTGGGGTGCCATTATTACCAGAGTTGTTAGACGTACCTGACTCTTCCCAACCTGCTGGCGGACGCACATCGCGGCGAGCCATCAGATCGTCAATCTGCGGTGCATCGATGGTCTCATACTTCATGAGCGCATCTTTCATCGAATGCAGAATGTCCAGGTTATCGTTCAGAAGACGACGAGCACGCTCGTAGTTACGTTCAATCAGCAATTTAACTTCCTGATCGATAATGCGCGCGGTTTCATCGGACATATGTTTTGCTTTAGCAACAGAACGACCGAGGAACACTTCGCCTTCTTCTTCCGCGTACAGCAACGGACCCAGCTTTTCAGAGAAGCCCCACTGCGTCACCATGTTACGTGCCAGGTTAGTCGCGACTTTAATGTCGTTCGACGCGCCGGTAGAAACATGTTCAGCACCGTAGATAATCTCTTCAGCCAGACGACCGCCGTACAGCGTAGAGATCTGACTTTCCAGTTTCTGACGGCTGGCGCTGATTGC
Source organism: Citrobacter sp. C348 (assembly GCF_047467975.1). Taxonomy (NCBI): domain Bacteria; kingdom Pseudomonadati; phylum Pseudomonadota; class Gammaproteobacteria; order Enterobacterales; family Enterobacteriaceae; genus Citrobacter; species Citrobacter sp. C348. The sequence continues at coordinate 137,200 of NZ_JASJUJ010000009.1, forward strand.
ATCGCCTTCCGGCAGGAAGAAGGTCACACCCAACGCACGACCGCGTGGAATAATCGTTACTTTGTGCACCGGATCGTGTTCCGGTACCAGGCGACCGATAATCGCGTGGCCTGCTTCGTGGTACGCGGTAGATTCTTTCTGCGCTTCCGTCATCACCATGGAGCGACGTTCTGCACCCATCATGATTTTGTCTTTCGCTTTCTCGAACTCAACCATCGATACAACGCGCTTGTTACCACGGGCAGCGAACAACGCTGCTTCGTTCACCAGGTTCGCAAGATCTGCACCGGAGAAACCAGGCGTACCGCGGGCAATAATTGCCGCATCGATGTCCGGAGACAGCGGTACGCGACGCATATGCACTTTCAGAATCTGCTCACGACCACGAACGTCCGGCAGACCTACAACCACCTGACGGTCAAAACGACCTGGACGCAACAGCGCAGGGTCAAGAACGTCCGGACGGTTAGTTGCAGCGATAACGATGATACCTTCGTTACCTTCGAAGCCATCCATCTCAACCAGCATCTGGTTCAGCGTCTGCTCACGTTCATCGTGACCACCGCCCAGACCCGCGCCACGTTGGCGGCCGACGGCGTCGATTTCATCGATAAAGATGATGCACGGTGCTGCTTTCTTGGCCTGTTCGAACATGTCACGCACACGAGATGCGCCCACACCAACGAACATTTCCACGAAGTCAGAACCGGAAATTGTGAAGAATGGAACCTTCGCTTCACCCGCGATGGCTTTTGCCAACAGGGTTTTACCGGTACCCGGAGGGCCGACCATCAGGACGCCTTTCGGGATCTTACCGCCCAGCTTCTGGAAACGGCTCGGTTCGCGCAGGTACTCAACCAGCTCAGCCACCTCTTCTTTCGCTTCGTCACAACCTGCAACGTCGGCAAAAGTGGTTTTGATCTGATCTTCCGTCAGCATGCGCGCTTTACTCTTACCGAACGACATGGCGCCTTTGCCACCCCCGCCCTGCATTTGACGCATGAAGAAGATCCAGACACCAATCAGCAGCAGCATTGGGAACCAGGAAATGAAGATAGAAGCCAGCAGGCTCGGCTCTTCAGGCGGCTCGCCAACAACCTTGACGTTTTTGGTCAGCAGGTTATCAAGCAGCTTCGGATCGTTAACCGGGATGTAGGTCGTGTAACGGTTACTGTCTTTCTTGGTAACGTTAATCTCACGTCCGTTGATACGCGCTTCACGAACCTGGTCCTGATTGACCTCTTGCAGGAAGGTAGAGTAATCCACCTTACGGCCATTAGACTCGCTGGGCCCAAAGCTCTGGAATACTGACATCAGCACAACGGCAATGACCAGCCAGAGTATTAGGTTTTTCGCCATGTCACTCAAGGGATTAACCTCTTATTACAACTGTGTTAAAAACAGCGTCAGGATACTCTATATCCAGCGTCTTTCAAACTTTCGTTTAAAATCTGCCGGTTATGGTTTACGCCCGGTCGCTACAATGTACACTTCACGCGAACGAGCGCGGGAAGAGTCCGGCTTACGAACTTTGACCTTCGTAAACAGGGAGCGAATCTCTCTTAGATACTCATCGAAGCCTTCGCCCTGGAACACCTTAACTACAAAACTACCACCTGGCGCTAATACATCACGAGCCATTCCAAGCGCCAGCTCTACCAAATACATGGCCCGGGGAATGTCCACCGCCGGTGTTCCACACATATTTGGTGCCATATCGGACATGACAACTTGTACTTTACTGTCACCTACGCGCTCAAGTAACGCTTTCAGGACTAATTCATCACGAAAGTCGCCCTGAAGGAAGTCCACACCAACGATTGGATCCATAGGTAAAAGATCGCAAGCGATAATGCGGCCGCTGTTTCCGATCTGCGTAACCGCGTATTGCGACCAGCCACCGGGTGCAGCGCCGAGGTCAACTATCGTCATCCCCGGTTTAAAAATTTTGTCACTTTGCTGTATTTCATCAAGTTTAAACCAGGCACGGGAACGTAACCCCTTTTTCTGTGCCTGCTGAACATATTTATCGCTAAAGTGTTCCTGAAGCCAGCGGCTTGAGCTGGCAGAACGCTTTTTACCTGTCATTTTACTTTCCCATCGGGCAGTTCATCGTAACCAATGGTGTAAATTTCTACACTGCTATTTGGTGATATATGGGAGATGGCGGTAGAATGACCCGTTTTCAATCCCAACCTAAGCAAAAATATACGATGAATCTGAGTACTAAACAAAAACAGCACCTGAAAGGTCTGGCACATCCGCTCAAGCCTGTAGTCATGCTTGGCAATAATGGTTTGACCGAAGGGGTACTGGCCGAGATTGAACAAGCGCTAGAGCACCATGAACTTATCAAGGTGAAAATCGCCTCGGAAGATCGCGATACCAAAACCTTGATCGTGGAAGCTATCGTACGCGAAACCGGCGCCTGTAACGTACAGGTCATCGGCAAAACGCTGGTACTGTATCGCCCGACTAAAGAACGTAAAATCTCGCTGCCACGCTAAGAATATCCCAAAGTTGAACACGTAGTTTGTGTAAAACGCGGGAATTTCCGCTAGCAGGAGAGCAAAATGCCACGCTCTCTTCGTTGATAAAAGGCCGCTATGCGGCCTTTTTCCTTTCTTTACAATGTATCAACATCTTAACCAAGATGCGAATTACAGGTATTCTACTTTCACCACTTCATATTCCACTTCACCGCCCGGCGTTTTGATAACCACCACGTCATCCTGCTCTTTGCCAATCAGGCCACGAGCAATAGGCGAGTTAACTGAAATCAGGTTCTGTTTAAAATCGGCTTCGTCATCACCTACGATGCGCCAGGTCTGTTCTTCATCGTTATCAAGATTCAGAACGGTCACCGTTGCACCGAAAACGACACGGCCATTGTTCGGCATTTTAGTGACGTCGATAACCTGCGCGTTAGATAGCTTAGCTTCGATATCTTTAATGCGTCCTTCGCAGAATCCCTGCTGTTCACGGGCCGCGTGGTACTCCGCGTTCTCTTTCAAGTCACCGTGCTCACGCGCATCGGCGATCGCGGCAATGATTTCAGGGCGGCGCACAGATTTCAGAAAATCCAGCTCTTCGCGCAGTTTTTCAGCACCACGTAAGGTCATCGGGATAGCTTGCATTTGTTATACCTCTTGAACATTCCTGTAGGGGGCGGTTGTCCTCACCCCGGCTGCTAAGCCCACCCTGGCAAACGCGATGCCAGAGTCAGAAGCAAAAAAATACCGACCCGGGCCCGAGGACCCAGGTCAGCTACAATTCTCTATTTGATGATCATTTTACCCTGGAGTTCCCTATGGGTCATCGTTTACTTTTTGGGGCGTTGCGCCGTAGTATGACGGCCTGTTTCCAGGTTGTTAGCGCGAGATTATGCGATTTCCCAGATTTACCATCGGATTGACTGCCAGTATTGCGGCGTTCAGCGTTCAGGCTGCGAATGTTGACGAGTACATCAACCAGCTCCCTGCCGGAGCCAACCTCGCCCTTATGGTACAGAAGGTTGGGGCCCCGACGCCTGCTATTGATTACCATAGCCAACAAATGGCCCTACCCGCCAGCACCCAGAAAGTCATCACCGCCCTGGCGGCCTTGATCCAGCTTGGGCCGGACTTCCGTTTTACCACTACGCTCGAAACCAAAGGCAGCGTGGAAGGCGGGGTATTGAAAGGGGACCTGGTGGCGCGATTTGGTGCCGATCCGACGCTAAAACGTCAGGATATTCGCAATATGGTGGCAACCCTGAAAAAATCAGGCGTGACGCAAATTGCCGGAAATGTCCTCATCGACACGTCCATTTTCGCCAGTCATGATAAAGCACCTGGCTGGCCCTGGAACGACATGACGCAGTGTTTTAGCGCACCGCCTGCGGCGGCGATTGTTGATCGTAACTGCTTCTCGGTGTCGCTTTACAGTGCGCAAAAACCCAACGATCTCGCCTTTATTCGCGTGGCATCATACTACCCGGTAACAATGTTCAGCCAGGTTCGCACCCTCGCACGTGGTTCTGCGGAAGCACAGTATTGTGAACTCGATGTCGTTCCTGGCGATTTAAACCGCTTCACGTTAACCGGTTGTCTGCCCCAGCGCACCGACCCACTGCCGCTGGCGTTTGCCATTCAGGACGGCGCCAGCTATGCCGGGGCCATTATTAAAGATGAGCTGAAACAAGCGGGTATCACCTACAGCGGTACGCTGCTGCGCCAGACGCAGGTCAACGAGCCAGGTACCGTTGTCGCCAGTAAACAATCCGCACCGCTGCATGACCTGCTTAAGATTATGCTGAAAAAGTCGGACAACATGATTGCCGATACCGTATTTCGTATGATTGGCCACGCGCGATTTAATGTTCCCGGCACCTGGCGAGCAGGTTCCGATGCCGTACGTCAGATCCTGCGCCAGCAGGCGGGTGTCGATATTGGTAACACGATCATTGCCGACGGATCCGGTCTCTCTCGCCATAATCTGATAGCACCCGCCACCATGATGCAGGTACTGCAGTACATCGCGCAGCATGACAATGAACTGAACTTTATTACGATGCTGCCGCTGGCAGGCCATGACGGCTCTCTGCAATACCGTGCAGGCCTGCATCAGGCTGGCGTGGATGGCAAAGTCTCCGCGAAGACCGGCTCGTTACAGGGGGTGTATAACCTTGCAGGATTCATTACCACGGCAAGCGGGCAACGCATGGCGTTTGTACAGTATCTGTCTGGCTATGCGGTAGAACCCGCTGACCAGCGTAACCGCCGTATCCCGCTGGTACGCTTTGAAAGCCGGTTGTACAAAGATATTTATCAGAATAACTGACGGTGATGCTGTCGGATAGCGCTTGCGCGTATCCGACCTACAGCGCACATAACAAAACGGGCCGCATTTGCGGCCCGTTGGCTTTTGTAGGCCGGATAAGCGTAAGCGCCATCCGGCTACGAGATTAACGCTTGTAGATGAACTCAACGCCTTCTTCGTCGTCTTCGTCCCAATCCTCATCCCAGTCATCTTCCGCTTCGTCTTCGACTTCCGCGAGCTGCTGACGGTGATAATCGTCCCACATGAACTCCACTTTCTCTGGCTGCTTCGCTTCTTCAGCCTGAACAATTGGGTTCTCAATGATAAACGTCATCACATCCCAGCAAAGATCCTTCACGCCCAGCTGACTGGCAGCAGAGATCAGGTAATATTTACCTTCCCAGCCCAGCGCTTCAGCGATCGCTTTCGCTTTCGCTTCCGCTTCGTCTTTGTCCATCAAATCAATTTTGTTGAACACTAACCAACGCGGCTTGGAGGCCAGATCCTGACTGTATTTTTCCAGTTCGCCAATAATAATACGGGCGTTTTCTACTGGATCGGAACCGTCAATCGGATCGATATCGATGAGGTGCAGCAGAACGCGGCAACGCTCCAGGTGCTTCAGGAAGCGGATCCCAAGACCTGCGCCTTCCGCAGCGCCTTCAATCAGACCCGGGATGTCAGCAACCACAAAGCTCTTTTCGTTGTCCATACGCACAACGCCCAGACTCGGCACCAGGGTGGTAAACGGATAATCAGCAACTTTCGGCTTCGCCGCAGATACCGCACGAATAAACGTCGATTTACCGGCGTTTGGCATACCCAGCATACCGACATCCGCTAACAGCATCAGCTCCAGCATCAGATCGCGTTTATCGCCCGGCGTACCCATTGTTTTCTGACGCGGTGTACGGTTGACCGAGGATTTGAAACGGGTGTTACCCAGACCGTGCCAGCCGCCTTTAGCGACCATCAGACGCTGACCGTGCTTGGTCATGTCGCCCATGGTTTCGCCCGTGCCCTGATCGATCACACGCGTACCGACAGGCACTTTAATCGTCACGTCTTTACCACGCTTACCGGTGCAATCACGGCTCGCGCCATTCTGACCACGTTCCGCACGGAACGATTTTTCGAAGCGGTAATCGATCAGCGTGTTCAGGTTTTCGTCGGCTTCCAGCCAGACGTCGCCACCATCACCACCATCACCGCCGTCCGGACCGCCTCTCGGGATGTACTTTTCGCGGCGGAAGCTGACGCAACCATTACCGCCATCACCTGCAACGACCAGAATCGATGCTTCATCAACAAACTTCATTTTACTCTCCGTAAATCATTCGCCTGAGCGGGGTTGCGAAACCACCGTTTCATGCTTACGTAAACCGCCCCAAATACGATGACCAATGGCGGAATACATCGCGCCCGCAACCACGATAAACGCACCGAGATAACCTAAAAGGTTTAGCATCGGTCTGGCGAAGAAATCGGGCCAGGCCAGTGATAATAAATCTGAAAATAACAACGTAAACAGCGGTGTGAGCGTAATAATGGCGCTCACCTGAGCCGCCTGCCAGCGCGCCATTGCTTCCGCAAGTGCGCCGTATCCTACCAGCGTATTCAGGCCGCAGAATATCAGGCAAGCCAGCTGCCAGTCGCTGAGCTGCGTTATCACACCGGGTTTAGCCAGCGGCAACAACGCGAGCGTACATAAAGTGTACAGTAAAAACAGGATCTGCTGTGATGCCAGGCGACGCAATAACACCTTTTGCGCAACCCCATAGCTCACCCAGACCGTCGCCGCACCGACACCAAAGATCACACCCCAGGTGTAATCAGTGAGTTTGGTAAAAATCTCGATCAGACTGGTATTAAAAAACATCACCAGTCCACTCAGCAGCATTATGGCGCCAATAATCTGCGTACCGCGCATCTTTTCCTTCAGGATAAAGACGCTGGCGACCATCATGCCAACCGGTGACAATTGTCCGATAACCTGCGAAGTCGTTGGGCTCAAATATTGCAAAGATGAACTAAACAGAATGAAGTTACCAAACAGCCCACCGGTGGCGATTGCCAACAGTACCAACCAACGCGCTTTGCGAAAAATACGCAATGGCGGGAGCTTTTTTTTAACAGCAAGAATCGCCCCAAGGCCAATACTTGCCATTAAAAAACGGTAGAACACTACCGTAGGAGGCTCCATCACCTCCAGCACTTGCTTCATCGCTATTGGTAAAGCGCCCCAACAGACTGCCGTCGTCAGCGCTAAAAGAATACCAATACCTGCCTGCTGCTTCATGCCGTATTCCCTGCAAGAGCTCGTTTCCGGGTTGTCACGGCGAGACGAGCATATTTACCGGCCATCGAATGTAAAAAGCCCCGCAACACGTTGCGGGGCTTTCATCCGTTACCGGGACGCGAAAAACTTATTCAGCAACAATGCTGATGAAACGACGGTTTTTCGGGCCTTTCACTTCGAATTTCACTTTACCGTCTGCTTTAGCAAACAGAGTGTGGTCTTTGCCGCAGCCTACGTTAGAACCAGCGTGGAACTGAGTACCACGTTGACGAACGATGATGCTACCTGCCAGAACTGTTTCGCCGCCAAAGCGTTTTACGCCCAGACGTTTAGCTTCTGAATCGCGACCGTTACGAGTCGAGCCGCCAGCCTTTTTATGTGCCATTTAATCTGCTCCTCTTAACTTAAGCGCTGATGCCAGTGATTTTCACATCAGTGAACCACTGACGATGGCCCTGCTGCTTACGGTAGTGTTTACGACGACGAAACTTAACAATTTTAACTTTCTCGCCACGACCGTGAGCAACGACTTCAGCTTTGATAACGCCGCCATCAACGAAAGGAACGCCGATTTTGACTTCTTCACCGTTTGCGATCATCAGAACTTCTGCGAATTCAACAGATTCGCCAGTTGCGATGTCCAGCTTTTCCAGGCGAACGGTCTGACCTTCGCTTACTCGGTGTTGTTTACCACCACTTTGGAAAACCGCGTACATAAAAAACTCCGCTTCCGCGCACACCTTTTTGATGATTCAGAGTGCGCTATAAATATTCACAATAGGGCGCGAATATTACGCAAAACGCGAGCCTTTGACAAGTGCTACCGTCAATACATGCAGAAAAAAAACACAACGTGTATGGTAACGTTTATCTGTGGCGTTTTTTCAGTACAATCAGCATATATTTCTAACCCTAAACCCGTAGTTACCTTGCCATACAGTGAGGTAATCGGGGCGAGAAGCCCGGCTTTTGCGATGAATTTAGAAAAAATCAATGAGTTAACCGCGCAAGATATGGCGGGTGTCAATGCGACAATCCTTGAACAGCTCAATTCCGACGTCCAGCTGATCAATCAGTTGGGGTACTACATCATCAGCGGCGGCGGAAAACGCATTCGCCCAATGATCGCCGTACTTGCTGCTCGCGCCGTTGGCTATCAGGAAAACGCCCACGTTACGATCGCGGCCCTAATCGAGTTTATCCACACCGCAACCCTGCTTCATGACGATGTGGTGGATGAATCCGACATGCGCCGTGGGAAAGCAACGGCAAACGCAGCGTTTGGTAATGCAGCCAGCGTACTGGTCGGCGATTTTATCTATACCCGCGCCTTTCAGATGATGACCAGCCTTGGCTCACTGAAAGTGCTGGAAGTGATGTCTAAGGCAGTGAACGTCATTGCTGAGGGTGAAGTTCTGCAATTGATGAACGTCAACGACCCTGACATTACCGAAGAAAACTACATGCGCGTCATCTACAGCAAGACAGCGCGCCTGTTTGAAGCGGCAGCACAGTGCTCTGGTATTCTTGCCGGCTGCAGCGAAGAACAAGAGAAAGGCTTGCAGGATTATGGCCGCTATCTTGGCACCGCTTTCCAGTTAATCGACGACTTACTCGATTACAGCGCAGACGGCGAGCAACTGGGTAAAAACGTGGGCGACGATCTCAACGAAGGGAAACCGACGCTGCCGCTGCTGCATGCGATGCGCCACGGTACCCCAGAACAGGCGCAAATGATTCGTCAGGCTATCGAGCAAGGAAACGGGCGTCATCTTCTGGAGCCGGTTCTGGAGGCCATGAACGCCTGCGGCTCGCTGGAATGGACCCGCCAGCGTGCAGAAGAAGAGGCCGACAAGGCCATCGCCGCGCTTCAGGTACTCCCTGAAACGCAATGGAAAGAAGCCCTGATTGGCCTGGCACATATCGCCGTACAGCGCGACCGTTAATCCTTTCCTCACCTTTCTTCGTATAACATCATCCCGTGCACTGCACGGGATTTTTTTACATTCCAGTAAATTCCAATAAACACAACAATTTTACATAACACTAGAAAAAATCTTGGTTTATTCTGAATATACAAACCCTTTACACGAACATTTTAGAACATTCGTTCTCCGCGAGTATAGTGTCACTACTGGCTAATTGTTAAACCATAAGTGGTGAACCAAAGGAGAAAGGGACGTATGGAAAGCAAACTCATTGACTGGCATCCAGCTGATATCATCGCAGGACTGCGCAAGAAAGGGACCTCAATGGCCGCAGAGTCGCGGAGAAATGGGTTGAGTTCATCAACGCTGGCAAATGCGTTAACTCGTCCATGGCCAAAAGGAGAAGTCATTATCGCGAAAGCGCTAGGCACGGAACCCTGGGTAATTTGGCCGTCACGATATCACGACGCAAAGACGCATGAATTCATCGACAGAACACGGATGATGAGAGTGCGTAAAGAGAAAATGCCCCTCGAGTGAAGTGCTGAACAGTGACCCCTGAGCAAAAACCAAGGGGTCACTAGACACGTTGACTATTACTCGCCTTTCACGCGCTCGATATTTGCGCCCAGCGCACGCAGCTTATCTTCGATGCGCTCATAGCCACGATCGATGTGATAAATGCGATCAACTACCGTGGTGCCTTCTGCAATACAGCCTGCCAGTACCAGGCTTGCTGACGCACGCAGATCCGTTGCCATCACCTGCGCGCCGGAGAGCGTTTCAACGCCGTGACAAATCACGGTATTGCTTTCAATCTCTGCATGAGCGCCCATACGGCTAAGTTCAGGCACGTGCATGAAGCGGTTTTCAAACACGGTCTCCGTGATGAAACCGGTGCCTTCAGCCACCAGATTCAGCAGCGTGAACTGTGCCTGCATGTCAGTCGGGAACGCCGGATGCGGAGCAGTGCGCACATTGACCGCTTTCGGACGTTTGCCGTGCATGTCGAGGCTAATCCAGTCTGCCCCGACTTCAATATCCGCACCCGCATCACGCAGCTTCGCCAGAACGGCATCCAGCGTGTCCGGTTGTGCGTTGTGGCAGATGATTTTGCCGCGAGAAATCGCCGCAGCCACCAGGAACGTCCCGGTTTCAATACGGTCTGGCAGAACGCGATACACGCCGCCACCGAGACGCTCAACGCCCTCGATGGTGATACGATCGGTGCCCTGACCGGTGATCTTCGCACCCAGTGCAATCAGGAAGTTCGCGGTATCAACGATTTCCGGCTCGCGCGCGGCGTTCTCGATGATGGTCGTACCTTCGGCAAGCGTAGCCGCACACATGATAGTGACCGTCGCGCCGACGCTCACTTTATCCATCACGATGTGCGCGCCTTTCAGACGGCCATCAACGGACGCCTTCACATAGCCTTCTTCCAGCTTGATGGTCGCCCCTAACTGCTCCAGACCGGTAATGTGCAGGTCAACTGGACGCGCGCCAATCGTGCAGCCGCCCGGCAGTGATACCTGGCCCTGACCAAAGCGAGCCACCAGCGGCCCCAGCGCCCAGATAGACGCACGCATGGTTTTTACCAGGTCGTATGGCGCGCAGAAGACGTTAACGTCGCGAGCATCAATGTGCACGGAACCGTTACGTTCAACCTTTGCGCCCAGCTGACTCAGCAGCTTCATCGAGGTATCAACGTCCTTCAGTTTCGGGACGTTTTGGATTTCGACAGGTTCTTCTGCCAGCAATGCCGCAAACAGGATTGGCAGTGCGGCGTTTTTAGCGCCTGAAATTGTGACTTCGCCCTGGAGCTTAGTCGGCCCCTGTACACGAAACTTATCCATTATTCTGTTCTCTGTTAAGAATTCATATTCGCTACCGGCGCATCACCCGTAGCTCAAAAACCGTTAAGTTTGCGATCGCGTGCCCATTCCGCTGGGGTAAATGCTTTGATCGACACGGCATGAATGCGGTTGTCCGCAATATACTCCATCAATGGGCCATAGACCGATTGCTGCTTCTTGACCCGGCTCATGCCGTCAAACATCTCACCCACGGCAATAACCTGAAAGTGACTGCCATCGCCAGAGACGTGGACTTCCTGGAGGGAGAGTGCGTTCATCAGCACGCTCTGAATTTCATTATTTTCCATGGGCTCTTCATTCGTCAGATAGTGAAAACAGCCCAACATCTTAGAGCAAAGTTGCGCTGTCATAAATAAGCAAAAAGCCTCGCCGATAAATCAGACAAGGCTTTGGTGGCTGCTACCCCCTCAGGGGGTTTGCCGGATGGCGGCACAAGACCTTATCCGGCCTACAAAAAATTAACGCGGAAGGACATCGTCAGGCAGATTGTAAAGCTTTGCCAGCGTATAAACCTTATCGTTCACACCGCTGAGTACAACACGGTTCCCCTGCCTCTTGCCCTGGTCAATAAGATGGACCAGCAGTGCCAGTCCACCGGTATCAACCCGGGAAACCTGGCTCAGATCGATGCAGGTAACCCCTTTCATCGCTTCAACACGCGCATCCCATAATGGGTTTAACACGTCCTGATCCAGTTCCCCCACCAGCAACAACTTGTCACCTTCACGCGCCCAGGCGAGTGACTGCGTCATTATTTTTTCTCTTCCAGAGTGATTTTCTGCTGAGAAATAGATTTCAGCTGCGCCGTCAGGCCATCAATACCTTTGGTCCGCAGCAGGTCACTCCACTCATTTTGTTTGGTGGTGATCATGCTGACGCCTTCGGCGATCATGTCATACGCCTGCCAGTGACCGGTCTGGGAGTTTTTACGCCACTGGAAATCCAGACGTACCGGAGGACGGCCATTCGGATCGATAATGGTGACACGGATCGGCACGATGGTCGCGTCACCCAGCGGTTGTTCCGGGGCAATCTGATAAGTCTGGCCATGGTACATCGCCAGCGCCTGGCCGTAGGCCTGTTTCAGGTACTCACGAAACGCAGCAAAATACGCGTCACGTTGTGCAGGCGTCGCTTCTTTGTAATAACGACCCAGCACCAGCGCGCCGGCATATTTCACCTGCACGTACGGCAACAGCTCCTGATCGACGATATCACGCAGGTAATCCGGGTTAGAACGGATTTTCGGCTGTTCGTTCTTCAGACGGTCGAAGGTTTTCTGCGCCGCCTCATCCATCTGTTTGTAAGGGTTGGCTTGATCCGCTGCCGTTGCTGCGCTAAGTGGAGCAATGACCAGCATAGCCACCATCATCAATCGTTTAAACATATGTCGATTCTCCTGAGATTATTTCGTCGCGCCCGCAGGCGTGGTGGCTTCATTATTACCCTGAGCCGCAGTCGGCGCATCGCCAGAATTCTTATTGTCATCGCCTTTACTGTTACTGTTGTAAAGGAACTGACCAATCATATCTTCCAGCACCATCGCCGATTTGGTGTCCTGGATCGTATCACCATCCTTGAGAATAGCGGTTCCCAGTTCAGGATCCTCAAAACCGACGTTCAATGCCAGATATTGCTCACCCAGCAGACCGGAAGTCCGGATACTCAGCGAACTGGTATCTGGAATCTGGTTAAAGCGCGATTCAATCTCCAGCGTCACACGCGGCAGGTACGATTTCGGATCCAACGAAATGTCCGACACGCGTCCAACAACTACCCCGCCAATCCGCACCGGAGAGCGTTCTCTCAAGCCGCCAATGTTATCAAAGGTCGCATAAATCGTGTAGGTCGGCTCAGTACGCATAGAGGTGACGTTAGCTGCTTTCAGGCAGACAAACAGCGCCGCCAGCAGCGCAACCAACAGGAATAACCCGACCCAAATTTCATTTTTTTTCGTTTGCATGAACTCAATTCCCAAACATCAGTGCGGTCAGCACAAAATCCAGCCCCAGAACGGCAAGAGAGGCGTGCACAACGGTACGTGTCGTTGCCCGGCTAATCCCGGCAGAGGTCGGGATTGCATCATAACCATTGAACAATGCAATCCATGTGACCGTAATGGCGAACACCACGCTCTTAATTAAACAGTTGACCAGGTCCAGGCGCCAGTCGACGGCATTTTGCATCGCAGACCAGAAAAAGCCTGCATCAATACCTTTCCAGCTTACGCCGACCAGTGAACCGCCCCAGATACCTACCGCGACAAAAATAATCGTCAGCAGCGGCAGTGAAATCACCCCCGCCCAAAAGCGTGGGGATATCACCCGACGCAGGGGATCAACCGCCATCATTTCCATACTGGAAAGCTGTTCGGTTGCCCGCATCAGACCAATTTCTGCGGTTAAGGCCGACCCGGCTCGCCCGGCGAACAGCAGCGCCGCCACAACCGGTCCCAGTTCACGCAGCAGCGAAAGCGCCACCAGCATACCAAGACTGGTTTCCGCACTGTAGGTGGTCAGAACCAGGTATCCCTGCAGCCCCAACACCATACCGATGAACACGCCAGAAACGATAATAATCAGCATCGATAAGACGCCGACATTATAGAGCTGACGGATCAGAAGCGGCGCATGTTTGCGAAACTCCGGCTTGCCGACTACCGCATTGAACAACATTAATCCGGCACGCCCGAACGTCCTGAGGGTTTTAATCCCTCGATGTCCGAGTGAGGCCAGCGCATTTAACAACATGGATGGCTTAACTCCCTGTTTTAAGTAAATCGGAGTGGTAATCACCCGCCGGGTAGCGGAACGGAACCGGCCCATCAGCAATGCCATCGAGGAACTGACGTACACGCGGATCGGCATTTTCTTGCAGTGCCTGAGCACTACCGTAGGCCACAATTTTTTTATCCGCCATTATATAGGCGTAATCCGCAATACTCAGAACCTCCGGCACATCATGAGACACCACCACACAGGTGACGCCCAGCGTGCTGTTCAGTTCAGAGATCAGCTTCACCAGCACGCCCATGGTGATGGGGTCCTGACCGACAAACGGCTCATCAAACATGATCAGGTCTGGTTCCAGCGCAATGGCGCGTGCAAGTGCGGCACGTCGCGCCATCCCACCAGATAATTCAGAAGGCATTAATTTTGCTGCACCGCGCAGGCCAACTGCCTCAAGCTTCATCATCACCGTGCTTTTCAGCAACGGCGCGGGTAGCGTCGTATGCTCACGTAGCGGATAGGCAACGTTGTCGAACACGTTCATATCGGTAAACAGCGCACCCGATTGAAACAGCATACTCATACGTTTACGCACGGTGTATAACCGCGAACGAGACATGGCCGGGACGTTCTCGCCATCAAACAGGATCTCACCCTTATCCGGGGGGATTTGTCCGCCAATCAGACGCAACAGCGTCGTTTTGCCGATGCCTGATGGCCCCATGATCGCCGTTATCTTGCCGCGCGGCACCGTCAGGGAAATATTATCAAAAATGCAGCGGTCGCCTCGGGAAAAGCTGACATCGTGCATATCGACTAGATTCGCCACAGACTGACCCATTGATTCATCCTTTACTATTGCCTCGTTGATCGAAGAGTTTGGCGCTCAATTTAGCCATGAACCCAACATATTTACAGATTATTACCCGCTCTGGTTAGCGAAAGCTGGCATTTGTTTTACTTTTTAGCCGCATAAAGTCAAAATTAAGACTTCGTTACGGCTTCCAGAAGATCCTTCACGTGGACCGGCGAGTATACCTGAAGAAAGGACTTTAGATGCTTTTAGCGACGGCGCTGTTAATAATTGGTTTACTTCTGGTGGTCTACGGTGCCGACCGTCTGGTATTTGCCGCCTCTATTTTATGCCGCACCTTCGGCATTCCCCCCATCATCATTGGGATGACCGTCGTCAGCATAGGCACATCGTTACCTGAAATTATTGTCTCCGTTGCCGCCTCTATGAATGGGCAGCTCGATTTAGCCGTCGGCACCGCGCTCGGCTCAAACATCACCAATATTCTCCTGATTTTAGGCCTGTCAGCGCTGATTCACCCTTTTACCGTGCATTCTGATGTTCTGCGTCGCGAATTACCGCTAATGTTGCTGGTCAGTATTCTGGCCGCATCCGTGCTGTACGACGGGGAACTAAGCCGCAGCGATGGTTTTTTTCTTCTGCTTCTGGCCGTGCTATGGCTGCTATTCATTGTTAAAATCGCGCGGTTGGCGGAACGGGAAGGCAATGACAGCCTGACCCGGGAGCAAGTGGCAGAACTGCCGCGCGAAGGGGGACTACCTGTCGCTTTTCTGTGGCTGGGCATTGCGCTGATTATTATGCCAATGGCAACGCGAATGGTGGTCGATAACGCCACCGTACTGGCGAATTACTTTGCCATGAGCGAACTCACCATCGGATTAACGGTGGTGGCGATTGGCACCAGCCTGCCAGAGCTGGCAACGGCTATCGCGGGCCTGCGTAAGGGTGAAAATGATATTGCTGTCGGCAACATCATCGGTGCCAACATTTTTAATATTGTTATCGTTCTCGGACTCCCCGCACTGATCACACCGGGCGAGGTCAATCCGATGGCCTTCGTCCGTGACTACAGTGTGATGCTACTGGTAAGTGTTATTTTTGCATTACTCTGCTGGCGACGTCCGCGCCAGATTGGTCGCGGCGCGGGTGCGCTGCTGACCGGCGGTTTTATCATATGGCTGGCGATGCTGTATTGGGTATCGCCACTTCTCGTTGGATAACTGGAAACGCATTATGTCGCACTTAGAGTTGCAACCGGGTTTTGACTTTCAGCAAGCAGGCAAGGAAGTCCTGGCTATTGAACGTGAAGGCCTGGCGGAGCTTGATCAGTACATCGACCTGAACTTTACCCTCGCCTGTGAGAAAATCGTCAACTGCGCGGGTAAAGTTGTGGTGATGGGAATGGGGAAATCCGGGCATATCGGGCGCAAAATGGCCGCCACGTTTGCCAGTACCGGTACGCCGTCCTTTTTCGTACATCCTGGTGAAGCCGCACACGGCGATCTGGGCATGGTATCGCCGCAGGACGTGGTGA
Source organism: Citrobacter sp. C348 (assembly GCF_047467975.1). Classification (NCBI taxonomy): domain Bacteria; kingdom Pseudomonadati; phylum Pseudomonadota; class Gammaproteobacteria; order Enterobacterales; family Enterobacteriaceae; genus Citrobacter; species Citrobacter sp. C348. Next base: position 153,181 of record NZ_JASJUJ010000009.1, read on the forward strand.
TCGCCATTTCTAATTCCGGTGAATCCAATGAGATTGCCGCATTAATTCCGGTGCTCAAACGCCTTCACGTCCCGCTTATCTGCATGACCGGTCGTCCGGAAAGCAGCATGGCGCGTGCAGCAGATGTGCATCTGTGTGTTAAAGTACCCAAGGAAGCCTGCCCATTAGGTCTGGCGCCGACCAGCAGCACAACCGCGACGCTGGTGATGGGCGATGCGCTCGCCGTGGCATTATTGAAAGCCCGCGGCTTTACTGCGGAAGATTTTGCGTTGTCGCACCCCGGTGGCGCACTGGGGCGTAAGCTTTTGCTGCGCGTTAACGATATTATGCATACGGGCGACGAGATCCCGCATGTGAATAAAAACGCCAGCCTGCGCGATGCGTTACTTGAGATTACGCGTAAAAATCTCGGCATGACCGTCATTTGCGATGACACCATGAAGATCGACGGCATCTTCACGGATGGTGACTTACGCCGCGTCTTTGATATGGGCGTTGACGTTCGCCAGTTGGGGATTGCCGACGTGATGACCCCCGGGGGCATTCGCGTGCGTCCGGGCATTCTTGCCGTGGACGCTCTGAATTTAATGCAATCCCGCCATATTACCTCGGTGATGGTTGCTGATGGCGACCGTTTACTCGGTGTGTTACATATGCATGATCTGCTGCGTGCAGGCGTAGTGTAAAAAGTAGAGTAGAAACGCAAGGATAAAAGAAATGAGTAACGCAGGTGCGTCGCTTGCGACCTGTTATGGACCCGTCAGCGCTGAAGTCATCACCAGGGCAGAGAATATTCGTCTGCTGATCCTTGATGTGGATGGCGTACTGTCTGATGGCCTGATTTATATGGGCAACAACGGCGAAGAGCTCAAGGCGTTTAACGTCCGTGATGGCTACGGAATTCGTTGTGCGCTCACTTCCGGTATCGAGGTTGCTATTATTACCGGACGAAAGGCTAAACTTGTAGAAGACCGCTGTAACACGTTGGGGATTACCCATCTGTACCAGGGACAGTCGGACAAACTGGTCGCCTTCGACGATCTGCTCAACAAGCTGGCGATCGCGCCGGAACAGGTGGCATACGTCGGCGACGATCTGATCGACTGGCCGGTGATGGCGAAAGTCGGATTAAGCGTGGCGGTAGCGGATGCCCACCCGCTGCTAATCCCGCGAGCCAACTATGTCACGCGCATTGATGGAGGGCGCGGCGCGGTACGTGAGGTCTGCGATTTATTACTCCTGGCGCAGGGCAAACTGGACGAGGCCAAAGGTCAATCGATATGAGCAAAACCAGACGTTGGGTTATCATTCTACTGTCGCTGGCCGTCCTTGTACTGATCGGTATTAATCTGGCAGACAAAGACGACACCACTCAGGTGGTAATCAATAACAACGAGCCGACCTATAAGAGCGAACATACCGACACCGTCGTGTATAGCCCGGAAGGCGCGCTGAGCTATCGACTCGTCGCTCAACACGTTGAATATTATTCCGATCAGGCTGTTTCGTGGTTTACTCAACCGGTATTAACCACGTTTGATAAGGATAAAGTGCCGACCTGGTCGATCAAGGCCGATAAAGCCAAATTGACTGAGGATCGGATGCTGTATCTGTATGGCCATGTTGAAGTCAACGCCCTGGTGGCAGACTCTCAACTACGCAGAATTACGACCGATAACGCGCAGATTAACCTGGTGACGCAAGATGTCACCTCAAACGATCTGGTCACGTTGTATGGCACAACATTTAACTCCAGCGGACTGAAGATGCGCGGCAATTTACGCAGCAAGAACGCCGAGCTGATTGAAAAGGTTAGAACCTCATATGAAATCCAAAACAAACAAACTCAGCCTTAATCTTGTGCTTGCCAGCGCCCTTCTGGCCGCCAGCATTCCGGCATTTGCCGTCACCGGCGATACCGAGCAGCCGATTCACATTGAATCGGATCAGCAGTCCCTGGATATGCAGGGTAACGTGGTGACATTTACCGGTAATGTTATCGTGACGCAGGGCACCATCAAAATTAATGCCGATAAGGTTGTCGTGACCCGTCCGGGCGGTGAAGACGGTAAAGAAGTGATCGATGGCTACGGCAATCCGGCAACGTTTTACCAGATGCAGGATAACGGTAAACCCGTTAACGGCCATGCCTTACAGATGCACTATGAACTGGCAAAAGATTTCGTTGTGCTGACGGGTAAAGCCTATCTGGAGCAGGTGGACAGCAACATCACCGGCGACAAAATTACCTATCTGGTAAAAGAGCAGAAAATGCAGGCCTTCAGCGATAAAGGCAAACGCGTCACTACCGTTTTAGTGCCGTCACAGCTGCAGGATAAAAACAAAACCAAAGCTCCGGCAGAGAAAAAAGGTAACTGATTCGTTATGGCAACATTAACTGCAAAGAACCTTGCAAAAGCCTATAAAGGCCGCCGTGTGGTGGAAGACGTCAGTCTGACCGTCAACTCCGGGGAGATCGTCGGTCTGCTCGGCCCTAACGGTGCGGGCAAAACAACGACCTTTTACATGGTGGTGGGCATTGTGCCGCGCGATGCGGGCAACATCATCATCGATGACGAAGACATCAGCCTGCTGCCGCTGCATGCACGCGCCCGTCGCGGCATCGGTTATTTACCGCAGGAAGCCTCTATTTTTCGTCGTCTGAGCGTGTTTGATAACCTGATGGCGGTACTGCAAATTCGTGACGATCTCTCCAGCGAACAGCGCGAAGATCGTGCTAACGAACTGATGGAAGAGTTCCATATCGAACACCTGCGGGACAGCCTGGGACAGTCGCTGTCCGGGGGGGAACGTCGCCGTGTGGAAATCGCTCGTGCATTGGCTGCAAATCCGAAATTTATCCTGCTGGATGAACCGTTTGCCGGCGTTGACCCGATCTCCGTTATTGATATCAAACGTATCATTGAACACCTGCGCGACAGCGGACTGGGCGTGCTGATCACCGACCATAACGTACGTGAAACGCTGGCGGTCTGTGAACGCGCCTATATTGTGAGTCAGGGACATCTGATAGCACACGGCACGCCAACCGAAATACTGCAAGACGAACACGTTAAGCGCGTATACCTTGGGGAAGACTTCAGACTCTGATAGGGTAGAAGACGTCACGTTACTGCAGGAGAAAACCACTCTGAACATGAAGCAAGGTTTGCAACTCAGGCTTAGCCAACAACTGGCAATGACGCCTCAGCTACAACAGGCTATCCGTCTGTTGCAGTTGTCTACGCTGGAACTTCAGCAAGAACTTCAGCAAGCGCTGGAAAGTAACCCACTGCTCGAGCAAACCGATCTTCACGACGAAATTGATACCCAGGAAAAGCAGGACAGCGATTCCCTCGATACCGCAGATGCTCTCGAACAAAAAGAGATGCCGGAAGAACTGCCGCTGGATGCCAGTTGGGATGAAATTTACACCGCAGGCACGCCGTCGGGCACCAGTGGGGATTACATCGACGACGAACTGCCTGTGTATCAGGGTGAAACTACGCAATCATTACAAGATTACCTGATGTGGCAAGTGGGATTGACCCCGTTCTCGGATACCGATCGCGCCATTGCGACGTCAATTGTCGATGCGGTTGATGACACCGGATATCTCACCGTTTCTCTGGATGATATTCTCGAGAGCATGGGTGATGACGACATTGGTCTCGATGAAGTCGAAGCCGTGCTAAAACGCGTTCAACGTTTTGATCCAGTTGGCGTGGCGGCGAAAGATCTCCGCGACTGCCTGTTGATTCAACTGTCGCAGTTTGACAAAGCCACAGCATGGCTGGAAGAAGCCCGCCTGATCATCAGCGATCACCTCGATCTGTTAGCCAATCACGATTTCCGCTCGCTCATGCGCGTTACCCGGTTGAAAGAAGATGTGCTGAAAGAAGCCGTCAACCTGATCCAGTCGCTGGATCCGAGACCCGGGCAGTCGATCCAAACCGGTGAGCCAGAGTACGTGATCCCAGATGTACTGGTCCGCAAACATAACGATCGTTGGGTCGTCGAACTGAACAGCGACAGCATTCCGCGTCTACAGATTAATCAGCACTATGCCGCCATGTGCAATGGCGCGCGCAACGATGCCGACAGCCAGTTTATTCGCACCAATCTCCAGGATGCAAAGTGGCTGATTAAAAGTCTGGAAAGCCGTAACGACACGCTGTTGCGCGTCAGTCGATGTATCGTTGAGCAACAGCAAGCCTTCTTTGAGAAAGGCGAAGAATTTATGAAGCCGATGGTGCTGGCGGATATCGCCCAAGCCGTCGAGATGCACGAATCAACCATTTCCCGAGTGACCACGCAAAAGTATCTGCACAGTCCACGCGGCATTTTTGAACTCAAGTATTTCTTTTCCAGCCACGTCAACACTGAGGGCGGGGGCGAAGCCTCTTCTACAGCGATACGCGCACTGGTGAAGAAATTAATTGCTGCGGAGAACCCTGCGAAACCGCTGAGTGACAGCAAGTTAACCTCTATGCTGTCAGAACAGGGTATCATGGTGGCACGCCGCACCGTTGCGAAGTACCGAGAGTCTTTATCCATTCCGCCGTCTAACCAGCGCAAACAGCTGGTCTGACCCAACCGATAAGGAAGACACTATGCAGCTCAACATCACTGGAAACAACGTCGAAATCACTGAAGCACTGCGTGACTTTGTGAACACAAAGTTCGCCAAACTTGAGCAATATTTCGACCGGATTAATCAGGTCTATATTGTGTTGAAGGTGGAGAAGGTGACACACATCTCGGATGCAACACTGCATGTGAACGGTGGCGAAATTCATGCCAGCGCGGAAGGTCAGGATATGTACGCCGCCATTGACGGTTTAATTGATAAACTGGCTCGGCAGTTAACAAAACATAAAGATAAACTGAAACAGCACTAACTTGTCCGGGCAGTTAGCGGGTGCAGGACGGCCTGTTGTGCAGCACAACGGGCCATTTGTACAGTTAGCGCTTAGGTGAAATTATGACAAATAACGATACGACTCTACAACTGAGTACTGTTCTTAACCAGGAATGTACGCGCTCTGGTGTTCACTGCCAAAGCAAAAAACGCGCTCTGGAAATCATCAGCGAACTGGCAGCAAAGCAGCTCAGCTTGCCTTCTCAGGTGGTATTTGAAGCCATTCTGACGCGTGAAAAAATGGGCAGTACCGGCATCGGCAATGGTATTGCCATTCCGCACGGAAAGCTGGAAGAAGACACGATGCGCGCGGTCGGCGTGTTTGTGCAGCTCGAAACGCCTATCGCGTTCGACGCCATTGATAATCAACCGGTCGATCTGTTGTTCGCCCTGCTGGTTCCCGCAGACCAAACCAAGACGCATTTGCACACCTTGTCACTGGTTGCCAAACGTCTGGCGGATAAAACCATCTGTCGCCGCCTGCGTTCCGCGCAGAGCGATCAGGAGCTGTATCAAATCATCACGGACACCGAAGGTGTACAGGATGAAGCATAACAACCCAATGGCACCCTTTTTTGTCGTTGTGAGGAGAAACAGTACATGGTACTGATGATCGTCAGCGGTCGTTCAGGGTCAGGCAAATCTGTTGCCCTGCGAGCGCTGGAAGATATGGGTTTTTACTGCGTGGATAACCTTCCCGTAGTGCTGTTGCCCGATCTGGCCCGCACCCTGGCCGATAGCCAAATTTCTGCGGCCGTCAGCATTGATGTGCGCAATATGCCTGAGTCACCAGAAATTTTCGAGCAGGCAATGAATAACCTGCCTGAAGGTTTCTCGCCGCAGCTGCTGTTCCTCGATGCTGACCGTAACACGCTGATCCGTCGCTACAGTGATACCCGTCGACTGCACCCACTCTCCAGCAAAAATCTGTCACTGGAAAGTGCTATCGATAAGGAAAGTGACTTACTGGAGCCACTGCGTTCTCGCGCGGACCTGATCGTCGATACCTCTGAAATGTCCGTGCACGAGCTGGCAGAAATGTTGCGTACCCGACTGCTAGGCAAACGTGAACGTGAACTGACCATGGTATTCGAGTCCTTTGGCTTCAAGCACGGCATCCCGATTGATGCGGATTACGTCTTTGACGTGCGCTTCCTGCCAAACCCACACTGGGATCCTAAACTGCGTCCGATGACCGGTCTGGACAGGCCCGTTGCCGCGTTTCTCGACCGCCACACAGAAGTACACAATTTTATCTACCAGACTCGCAGCTATCTTGAGCTATGGTTACCCATGCTGGAGACTAACAACCGCAGCTACCTCACCGTAGCCATCGGCTGTACCGGCGGGAAACACCGATCGGTGTATATTGCAGAGCAACTGGCTGACTACTTCCGCTCTCGCGGTAAAAACGTGCAGTCACGCCATCGCACGCTGGAAAAACGCAAATCATGACCGTAAAACAGACTGTCGAAATCACCAATAAGCTGGGCATGCACGCCCGGCCTGCGATGAAGCTGTTTGAATTAATGCAGGGTTTTGAGGCGGAAGTGCTGTTGCGTAACGATGAAGGTACAGAGGCGGAGGCGAACAGCGTCATCGCCCTGCTGATGCTGGATTCCGCCAAAGGTCGCCAGATAGAGGTTGAAGCCTCTGGCCCACAGGAAGTAGAAGCCCTGGCGGCGGTGATTGCGCTGTTTAATTCGGGGTTTGATGAGGATTAGTAAAGTGCCTGATGCGCTACGCTTATCAGGCCTACACGGCAATGACCTACTCCCGTAGGCCGGATAAGGCGTTTACGCCGCCATCCGGCAATGCCGACTCAATATAGCTTATTTTCCCGCATAAACGACTCACCGCCTAACTGGCGCATTTGCCGCATAATCCACGCCTGACGGCTACGCACATAACCAGAAGGCGCATTCGCCTTAAAACGCAGAGGATTTGGCAGCACCGCCGCCAGCAACGCCGCTTCGGACTGGCTCAAGCGACTGGCGGGCTTATGGAAATAGCGCTGCGCCGCCGCCTCCACGCCAAAAATTCCGTCGCCAAACTCAGCGATGTTCAGATAAACGGTCAGAATACGTTTCTTACTCCACACTGTTTCCATGCCCAGCGTGAGTCCGGCCTCAAGACCTTTACGCACCCAACTGCGTCCATCCCACAGAAAGAGATTTTTTGCTGTCTGCTGCGAAAGCGTCGATGCTCCACGAATGCGGCTTTCATTGCGCTCATTATGCGCCAGCGCCTTTTCTATCGCAGAGACATCAAATCCCCAGTGCTGCGGAAATTTTTGGTCTTCTGCGGCAATCACCGCCAGCCCCATCCACGGTGAGATCTCATCCATACTGACCCAGTCAGAATGCGCCACATAGCCGAAATCACCGTGCAACCAGGCGCTAATTTGTCGTTCAGCCATCACCGCTGAAAAAGGCACCGGCAGCACGCTGAAGAGGGCGAGGCCCCCGCCCCAGAACACGGCGAGGACAATGACCGCCCGCAGAAAGAGTCGCCGCAAACTGGCGGTCACCCCTTTTTTCATTCAGTCAGCACCAGCACACGCGAGACCAGCTTGTCGATACCGCTCGCCGCCTGGGCAATATCCTGTGCCAGCATATAAGCCGGCGTGGTGACGATTTTATGGTCTTCATCAACCACAATATCATCGACCGGACACGGCACATGCTCTGCCCCCATATCTTCCAGCACTTCCGCAGTATCGATATCGGTGCCAATCGTCAGACGCAGCGGAAAATCGAATATTTTAGGCAGCATCGCTGGGGCAATACACATGAACCCCAACGGCTTACCGGATTGATGCATGGCGACTGCCAGCGCGGCTAAGTCGCTATCCACCCGGCATTCGCTTCCCTGGCTGGCGAAATTGCTCAGGTTCTTCGCTGCACCGAATCCACCAGGGACAATCAGCGCATCCAGTTCAGCAGAGACCGCCTGGGCAAGCGGGCGAATATCACCACGGGTTATACGTGCAGCCTCAATCAGGACATTGCGGGTCTCCTGCATGGGTTCGCCCGTCAGATGATTAATCACATCTGCTTGTTGTTTATCCGGCGCAAAGCAGATGGCCTGAGCCCCGTTGCGGGCAATAGCCAGCAGCGTTAACACGGCTTCATGGATCTCCGAGCCGTCATACACGCCGCATCCACCGAGCACTACGCCAATTTTCTTCATCGTGATACTCCTTTCGCAACTGGCTGTAGCATATTAATAATTCTTATTAAAATGCTACGCTTCACACATTTAACTGATTCATGTAACAAATTATTTAAGATTTGCTATCTTAACTGCGTGCGGCCTGAAAATTAGGGCTGCGCCCTTGTAAACAATGATAATAATTTACGGCGCAGCCACGATTTCCCTGGTGTTGGCGCAGTATTCGCGCACCCCGGCTAAGCCGGGGTCATTTTTTTTCAACACTCGCCACCCAGGCTCTTAATACCGCCACGTCGTGCTGCCACTCCTGCTTCATCTCTTCAATCCATTCCCCCACGTTGTCCTCCCAGGCAGGAAGGTCCGGGGATTGAATTTGCTGACCCAGCTGCTGCAGATGGCGCAGTCCCACTGACCCCGCGGCACCTTTGATTTTATGGCCTTCCTCAACAACGCCTTTTTTATCACGCGCGGTCAGGTTGGACTCCAGCACACTTAAATAACCCGGCATCATCTTCTCAAATACCGCCAATCCATCGGTAATTAACTTCGGTCCCACCAGCTCGAGGTATTGTTCCAACATGGGAATATCTAACAGCGCTTGCGATTTACTGCTTTCTTCAGATGTCACAGTGCTCTCCTCTTTGTTTCGGGTATCCCAGTATTTTTTAATCATGGCGGTTAACGCCGGTACCGACAGCGGCTTGCTCAGCACGTCATCCATACCCGCTTCCAGATATTCTTTTTTGTCTTTCAGAACGTTAGCGGTGAGCGCCACCAGCGGCGGCAGATCTTCCCGCGCGTACTTTTGCGTTAACTCTCTGGAGATATCCAGACCCGTCATATCCGGCAACTGAATATCCAACAGCACCAGGTCGTACTCACCCGGTTTGAACATTTCCAGCGCGGCTTTCCCGGTCATGGCGACGTCCACGCTGTTACCCAGTTTTTCCAGCACCGAACGGGCGACAATCACGTTCAGTTCAATGTCCTCCACCAGCAGCACATTCAGGGCAGGCAACGGCATGTCGTCTTCTTCGAAGGCGTCTTCAATCTCTTCCGCAACGGCTGGGGCATGAACGGTAAGGGTAAAGACGGAACCTTTCCCCGGCTGGCTGGAAACCGTAATATCGCCGCCCATGTTTTTCGCCAGACGACGAGACACCGCCAGACCAATCCCGGTCCCGGTGGCCGGTTTACCGCCATTGCTGTCCTTCACCTGATAATACATGGCGAAGATTTTATCCTGCTCATCCTGCGGAATACCGATACCAGAATCTTCCACTTCAAAATGCAGCATGTTGCCTTTGTCATAGCGCGCCCGCACGGTGACCTGCCCTTTCTGGGTAAACTTCACGGCGTTGCTGATCAGATTCCACAGGATTTGACGCAGACGCGTCCCGTCGGTAATGACCTTATGCGGCAGCGGCAAGGTCGGATCAAGTACAAAGCGCAGCCCTTTTTGCTGCGCCTGCAGGCCGGAGAGGTTTTCCAGATCCGCCATAAAGCTGGTGAAATCTATCGGCTGGTTATCGAGCTGAACTTTACGCCGCTCCATCTTATCCATGTCGATAATATCGTTGAAAATATTCCCAAGCGTAACGGCGGAAACATGGATAGTTTTCAGGTATTTTTCCTGCTCAGCGGTCAGATCCGTATCCAGCAGGATCCGACTCAAACCGACAATACCGTTCAGCGGCGTACGCAGTTCGTGGCTGATGGTGGAAATAAAGGTCGTCTTGTCACGGCTGGCACGTTCAAGTGCATCCTGGTAGCGCTTGCGCTCGGTAATATCGCGGCCAAAGCCCATCAGGCCGTGTCGTTTACCGACGCGGTCGTAATAAGGCACTTTACGAATTTCAAAGCAGGCTTTACGTCCGTCCGGGTAATCCAGCCATTGTTCATAGGTCAACGAGACATTATGGCGGAACACTTTCTCGTCGGTTTCGATAACTTTTTCAGCCGCTTCTGGCGAGTAAACTTCAATCGGTTTTAAATTCACCAGTTGCTTTTCGCTCTTGCCTGTCAGCAATTCCATGGCGCGGTTACAGCCGGAGAACTCTTTATCTTCATTGCGATAAAAAACCAGATCCGGTGAAGCATCGAGAAAAGAACGCAGAAAAGAGGATTGTTGTTCCAGTTGGATCTGCGCTTCTTCACGCTCTTTAATTTCGACTTTGAGTTGTTCAAACGTTTCCTGGCGCTCCGCTTCCGCCTTTTCACGTTCGACAATCTCCTGGTTAAGCTGCGCAATATTGTCCTTTAACTGCACGTTAAGCTTGAGATCGCGTTCGCGCATCTCTTCCAGCTTCTGCACCAGTCGTGACAGGCGTTGCCGGGACTCCTCCAGTTGCTCCACGACCACTGACAGGAAATAGACCGCCCAGGGGGTAATTAACAGGCCAAAAAAGATGGAACGTATTACATCAATACTTTCTACCTGGCCATGCAGCACCATGGTGACGGCCATTTGCACCACTATGGCCAACACCACCAGAGCCAGCGCCAATAGCAGCGAAAAGCGCACCAGACCTAATTTCATCATCAGGTCGACATAATACTGCGCCAGCATTCGAATTTGCTTCATAGAGGGTTCCTTCACGACAACTTGGCACAATAATACTCAATTCTCGGCGTGACGTTTGAGATTGTGCAATAAATGCGGAGGCTATCGGTGAAATGACTGAGGAGAGGTCATCGTAGACCTGATAAGCGAAGCGCCATCAGGCAAGCAGGCGCAGATTGCCGGAGGTCGGCTTTGCCTTATCCGGCCTACAGAGGGTTAGCTCCCCGGCTGAGCCCACGGCGTTCCAAGAGCGGAGCCTTGTACACCATGCTCATTGAGATAACGGTCCAGTTCGACCATCCCGGTCCAGCGATTTTCACACCACAGCGGTGCCAGCAGCGTCGGCCGACGGGCACTGGCGGAAATACGATGATAGATGACCTCTGGCGGCGTATGGCGAATCATTTCACCGGCGGTGACCGTGTAATCAGCAAGCTCAATACCACTCAGACGCCCTGCTTCCCAGGCTTTTGCCATAATGCTGCCCTTCACGATATGCAGCGGATGCAGCTTAATGCCATCAACGCCGGTCTCCACCACGCGCGCCAGCGTTTGCAGACATTCCGCTTGCCCTTCTCCCGGCAGGCCAACAATCAGATGTGAGCACACTTTCAACCCACGCTCACGCGCCAACTGCGTGGTGCGTTGATAGCAGGCAAAGTCATGCCCACGGTTAATACGGTGCAGCGTTTTATCATGGGCCGTTTGCAGCCCCAGTTCCAACCACACCTCGTAGCCCTGATCTTTATATTCGCACAGCAGATCGAGCACCGCCTCTGGCACGCAGTCAGGGCGTGTCCCGACGCACAGCCCGACAATATTGGCCTGAGTGACCGCCTGCTGGTACATCGAACGCAGCACCTGCACTTCGGCAAACGTGCTGGTATAAGCCTGAAAATAGGCCAGGTAGCGCTTGGCGCGATTCACCAGTTGAGCCTGATGTTCGAGCTGCTCAGCAATCGAATGATGCTGCTGTGCCTCATCGGCAAAGGAGGCGACATTACAGAAGGTGCACCCGCCACGTCCAATGGTGCCATCGCGATTTGGGCAGCTAAACCCGCCGTGCAGCGTGAGTTTATGAACCTTTTGCCCATAACGACGAGAAAGATCCCCACCAAACATATTGACTAATTTCTGTAACTGCATAATCTGATAGACCGCGCCTTGAAAAGAGGCCAAAGCCTGCCATTTTTAGCCCCCGTCGGCGATGACCTGGATCAATCGCCCCGGCGTGCTTTTATTCATTGCATATTCAAGCAAAATAAATGAAATTTCATTCAATCAAAATGTGATTACTTTTCCTTATATCCGGTGATTTTTTTTATCTTCCGACGGCCAATGGATAAAAACAGTATCTTTAAGACGCGTAAACTCTATAAACCAGCATAAAATACCAAACATCGCGATAAACAAAGGGAGGACAAGCGATAACGGACCTTTCTGACAGTGAGACAGATCACACTTCCTTCGCCATCCACTGTGCGTTAAATCAATGTAAAAATGCCATTAATTTCAAGATATTCATATCGTTAATCGACCTATAGCACATTTTTGCATAAATAAGATTGCCATTTGACCTGTGTGTGGATTCCCGATAACGTGGAAATCCGCTGGAAGCTTTCTGGATGAGCAGCCTGCTCATCATATTTATGCAGTAATTGAGATTCCCTCTGAAGCAAGTCCTCAAACTTGTTTGACCTATGCGAAAAGGATTAAAGAGGGCGAATGCGAGGTGAGCGTATAACGCGCAACCCCCGTCGCCATGCTCTTGGTGTGCCTGTGCGCAAACGGTATCGGAGAGGCGTCCCGCAGAGCCTGGGGAGGTTCACTGATATGTTGTACGATAAATCCCTTGAGAAGGATAACTGTGGTTTCGGCCTGATCGCCCACATAGAAGGCGAACCTAGCCACAAGGTAGTGCGTACCGCCATACACGCACTGGCCCGTATGCAGCACCGTGGAGCCATCCTCGCGGACGGTAAAACCGGCGACGGCTGTGGCCTGTTATTACAAAAACCCGATCGCTTTTTCCGCATTGTTGCGCAAGAGCGCGGCTGGCGTTTAGCCAAAAACTACGCGGTCGGCATGATCTTTTTAAATAAAGACGCTGAACTGGCGGCGGCGTCTCGTCGCATCGTTGAAGAAGAGTTACAGCAGGAAACCCTGTCGATTGTGGGCTGGCGCGACGTGCCGACCAACGACGGTGTTCTCGGTGAAATTGCCCTCTCCTCCCTGCCCCGTATTGAGCAAATTTTTGTTAACGCCCCTGCGGGCTGGCGTCCACGCGATATGGAGCGCCGTCTGTTCATCGCGCGTCGCCGCATCGAAAAACGTTTACAGGACGATAAAGACTTCTACGTCTGTAGCTTGTCCAATCTGGTCAATATCTATAAAGGTCTGTGTATGCCGGCGGATCTGCCGCGCTTTTACCTGGACCTCGCGGACCTGCGTCTGGAATCGGCCATCTGCCTGTTCCACCAGCGCTTTTCCACCAACACCGTACCGCGCTGGCCGCTGGCCCAACCGTTCCGCTACCTGGCGCACAACGGCGAAATCAATACCATTACCGGTAACCGCCAGTGGGCGCGCGCCCGTACTTATAAGTTCCAGACCCCGCTGATCCCGGATCTCCACGATGCCGCGCCGTTCGTCAACGAAACCGGCTCCGACTCCAGCTCAATGGATAACATGCTCGAACTGCTGCTGGCAGGCGGGATGGACATCATCCGCGCGATGCGACTGCTGGTGCCACCGGCCTGGCAGAACAACCCGGATATGGACCCGGAGCTGCGCGCATTCTTTGACTTTAACTCCATGCACATGGAGCCGTGGGACGGCCCGGCAGGCATTGTCATGTCTGACGGTCGCTTTGCCGCCTGTAACCTTGACCGTAACGGCCTGCGCCCGGCGCGCTACGTCATCACCAAAGACAAGCTCATCACCTGCGCCTCCGAAGTGGGTATCTGGGATTATCAGCCCGATGAAGTCGTCGAGAAAGGCCGCGTCGGTCCCGGCGAACTGATGGTGATCGACACCCGCTCGGGTCGCATTCTGCACTCGGCGGAAACCGATGATGACCTGAAAAGTCGCCATCCGTACAAAGAGTGGATGGAAAAGAACGTCCGCCGTCTGGTACCGTTTGAAGACCTGGCTGACGATCAAGTCGGCAGCCGTGAGCTGGACGACGACACCCTTGCCAGCTACCAAAAACAGTTTAACTACAGCGCCGAAGAACTGGATTCCGTGATTCGCGTGTTGGGTGAAAACGGCCAGGAAGCGGTCGGTTCAATGGGCGATGACACCCCGTTTGCCGTGCTTTCCAGCCAGCCGCGTATCATTTATGACTACTTCCGTCAGCAGTTCGCGCAGGTGACCAACCCGCCTATCGATCCGCTGCGTGAGGCGCACGTGATGTCGCTGGCCACCAGCATTGGCCGTGAGATGAACGTCTTCTGTGAAGCCGAAGGCCAGGCGCATCGCCTGAGCTTTAAATCGCCGATCTTGCTGTACTCTGATTTCACCCAGCTCACCACCATGAAAGAGGAACATTATCGCGCTGACCGGCTCGATATCACCTTCGACGTGAGTGAAACCACGCTGGAAGAGACCGTCAAGGCGCTGTGCGATAAAGCCGAACAGATGGTGCGTAACGGCACGGTATTGCTGGTGCTCTCTGACCGTAACATCGCCAAAAATCGCCTGCCGGTCCCGGCACCGATGGCGGTTGGTGCGGTGCAAACGCGTCTGGTGGAACAAAACCTGCGCTGCGACGCTAACATCATCGTCGAAACCGCCAGTACCCGCGATCCACATCACTTCGCGGTACTCCTCGGCTTTGGTGCCACGGCCATCTATCCGTATCTGGCCTATGAAACGCTGGGGCGTCTGATTGACACTCACGCCATCGCCAAAGATTACCGGACCGTGATGCTGAACTACCGTAACGGCATCAACAAAGGTCTGTACAAAATCATGTCCAAAATGGGCATTTCGACCATTGCCTCTTACCGCTGTTCGAAGCTGTTTGAAGCCGTTGGCCTGCACGATGACGTGGTGGCATTGTGCTTCCAGGGCGTGGTCAGTCGCATCAGCGGCGCAGGCTTTGCCGACTTCCAGCAGGATCTGCTGAACCTCTCCAAACACGCCTGGCTGGCGCGCAAACCGATTAGCCAGGGCGGCCTGCTGAAGTACGTTCACGGTGGCGAATACCACGCCTACAACCCGGACGTGGTACGCACGCTGCAACAGGCGGTACAAAGCGGTGAATACAGTGACTACCAGCAATACGCCACGCTGGTAAACGAGCGTCCGGCGGCAACGCTGCGCGATCTGCTGGCTATCGCACCAGGCAATGAAGCAGTAAGTATTGACGACGTCGAACCCGCAACCGAGTTGTTCAAACGTTTTGATACCGCAGCCATGTCCATCGGCGCGTTAAGCCCGGAAGCACACGAAGCGCTGGCCGAAGCAATGAACAGCATTGGCGGCAACTCCAACTCCGGCGAAGGCGGCGAGGACCCTGCACGCTATGGCACCAACAAGGTGTCGCGCATCAAGCAGGTGGCTTCCGGTCGCTTCGGCGTCACCCCGGCGTATCTGGTCAACGCTGACGTCATTCAGATTAAGGTCGCACAAGGCGCGAAGCCCGGCGAAGGCGGCCAGTTGCCGGGGGATAAAGTTACTCCATACATCGCCAAACTGCGTTATTCGGTGCCGGGCGTGACGCTGATTTCCCCGCCGCCACACCACGATATCTACTCTATCGAGGACCTGGCGCAGCTGATTTTCGACTTAAAACAGGTCAACCCGAAGGCGATGATCTCTGTGAAGCTGGTTTCCGAACCGGGCGTCGGTACCATCGCCACCGGCGTGGCAAAAGCCTACGCGGATCTGATAACCATTGCCGGTTACGACGGCGGCACCGGCGCCAGTCCGCTCTCCTCGGTGAAATACGCGGGCTGTCCGTGGGAACTGGGGCTGGTGGAAACTCAGCAGGCGCTAGTGGCTAACGGTCTGCGTCATAAGATCCGTCTGCAGGTCGATGGCGGTCTGAAAACCGGCGTCGACATCATCAAAGCAGCCATTCTCGGCGCGGAAAGCTTCGGCTTTGGTACCGGCCCGATGGTCGCGCTGGGCTGTAAATACCTGCGTATTTGCCACCTGAACAACTGTGCAACCGGTGTAGCAACCCAGGACGAAAAACTGCGTAAGAACCACTACCACGGTCTGCCGTTCAAGGTGACCAACTACTTTGAGTTTGTCGCCCGTGAAACCCGCGAGCTGATGGCATCGCTTGGCGTAACACGCCTGGTGGATCTGATTGGCCGTACCGACCTGCTCAAAGAGCTGGATGGGTATACTGCCAAGCAACAGAAGCTGGTGCTGTCTCACCTGCTGGAAACCGCACAGCCGCACCCGGGCAAAGCGGTGTACTGTACTGAGAACAACCCGCCGTTCGACAACGGCGTGCTCAACGCGCAGCTGCTGCAGCAGGCCAAACCGTTTGTTGATGAGCGCCAGAGTAAAACGTTCTGGTTTGACATCCGCAACACCGACCGTTCTGTCGGCGCATCACTGTCGGGCTATATCGCTCAGACGCACGGCGATCAGGGGCTGGCTTCCGACCCGATCAAGGCGCATTTCAGCGGTACCGCAGGCCAGAGCTTTGGCGTGTGGAACGCGGGCGGCGTGGAGCTGTATCTGACCGGCGATGCCAACGACTATGTCGGTAAAGGCATGGCGGGCGGCCTGCTGGCGGTACGTCCTCCGGTCGGTTCTGCCTTTCCGAGTCATAAAGCGAGCATCATCGGCAACACCTGCCTGTACGGCGCAACCGGCGGTCGTCTGTTTGCCGCAGGACGCGCGGGTGAACGCTTTGGGGTACGTAACTCAGGTGCCATCACTGTGGTCGAAGGCATCGGTGATAACGGCTGTGAATACATGACCGGCGGCATCGTCTGTATTCTCGGTAAAACGGGCGTCAACTTCGGCGCTGGCATGACGGGCGGGTTCGCCTACGTGCTGGACGAAGACGGCGAATTCCGCAAACGCGTGAATCCGGAGCTGGTCGAAGTCCTGAGCGTAGACTCGCTGGCTATCCACGAAGAGCATTTGCGTGGACTGATCACCGAGCATGTTCAGCATACCGGTTCGTCACGCGGCGAAGAGATCCTGGCCAACTGGCCGGCATTCTCGGCGAAATTCGCGCTGGTTAAACCGAAGTCCAGTGATGTAAAAGCACTGTTGGGTCACCGTAGTCGTAGCGCAGCTGAGCTGCGCGTGCAGGCGCAGTAAGGGGTAGCAGCAATGAGCCAGAACGTATACCAATTTATCGACCTGCAGCGCGTTGATCCGCCGAAGAAACCGCTGAAGATCCGCAAGATCGAGTTTATCGAAATTTACGAGCCGTTTTCCGAAGGCCAGGCCAAGGCGCAGGCAGATCGCTGCCTGTCCTGCGGCAACCCGTACTGCGAATGGAAATGCCCGGTGCACAACTACATCCCGAACTGGCTGAAGCTGGCTAACGAAGGACGTATTTTTGAAGCCGCCGAGCTGTCACACCAGACCAACACGCTGCCGGAAGTCTGCGGTCGTGTGTGTCCGCAGGACCGTCTGTGTGAAGGATCCTGTACGTTGAACGATGAGTTCGGCGCGGTAACCATCGGCAACATTGAGCGCTATATCAACGATAAAGCGTTTGAAATGGGCTGGCGCCCGGATATGACCGGCGTTCGCCAGACGGATAAGCGTGTGGCGATTATCGGTGCCGGTCCGGCAGGACTGGCGTGTGCCGATGTGCTGACCCGCAACGGCGTGAAGGCGGTGGTATTTGACCGCCACCCGGAAATCGGCGGTCTGCTGACCTTCGGTATTCCAGCCTTCAAGCTGGAAAAAGAGGTGATGACCCGCCGTCGTGAAATCTTCGCCGGTATGGGCATTGAGTTCAAACTCAACGTAGAAGTGGGTCGTGACGTGCAGCTCGACGCTCTGCTGAAAGATTACGATGCGGTATTCCTCGGCGTCGGAACCTATCAGTCGATGCGCGGCGGGCTGGAAAACGAAGATGCCGATGGCGTATTCGATGCCCTGCCGTTCCTGATTGCCAATACCAAGCAGTTGATGGGCTTTGGCGAAAGCAGCGACGAGCCGTACATCAGTATGGAAGGCAAACGCGTGGTGGTACTGGGCGGCGGTGATACTGCGATGGACTGCGTGCGGACTTCCGTTCGTCAGAACGCCTCACACGTGATTTGCGCCTATCGTCGCGACGAAGAAAACATGCCTGGATCGAAACGCGAAGTAAAAAACGCGCGTGAAGAAGGCGTCGAGTTCCAGTTCAACGTGCAGCCGCTGGGCGTGGAAATTAACGCCAACGGTAAAGTATGCGGTGTGAAAATGGCGCATACTGAAATGGGTGCGCCGGACGCACAAGGCCGCCGCCGTGCGGAGATCGTGCCCGGTTCTGAACACGTGGTACCCGCCGATGCCGTGGTGATGGCATTCGGTTTCCGTCCGCACAGCATGGAATGGCTGGCAAAGCACAGCGTCGAGCTGGATTCGCAGGGCCGCATTATCGCCCCGGAACGCAGCGACAACGCGTTCCAGACCAGCAACCCGAAAATCTTCGCCGGTGGCGACATCGTGCGCGGTTCGGATCTGGTGGTGACGGCAATTGCCGAAGGCCGTAAAGCCGCTGACGGGATCCTGAATTACCTGGAAGTGTAAAAAGTCTCTCTGCTGGCCCCCTGCCAAAATTCACATTGCTGGATGGGGGCCTGTTTTCTTCTGCTTCACACATTCACGTCATTCCTGGAAAGCGACTCGCAAATACTGATGCCCGCACTGGCAGCGATTCCGCCGATCGGCGGGGTGACTATCGCCGACTATCTGTTGAACCATCGTTGCTATGCCGATTTCAGCAAAGCACAATTTATATCCGTAAACTGGATAGCTATCCTGTCCGTTGCATTGGGCATTGCCGCCGGTCACTCTATTCTCGGTATCGTGTCCGTCAACGCTGTACTCGGCGGCGTATTCAGCTATATCCTGCTGAATCCACTTTTTAATCGCAGTCTTGTTCAGTCCACGGAGGTCAGCCATGCAGACTAATACCCTCACTATTCGTCAGGCACGTTTACAGGGTCGCGACGGGTTATGGCAACTCACCATTGAAAACGGGCGTTTTAGCCGTATTGAATCCCAGGAAGCCGCATCTTTACCGCAAGGTGAGGTACTGGACGCCGAAGGTGGACTCGCTATCCCGCCATTCGTCGAGCCGCATATCCATCTGGACACCACGCAAACGGCAGGCGAGCCAAACTGGAATCAGTCGGGTACGCTGTTTGAAGGTATTGAGCGCTGGGCTGAACGTAAAGCGATGCTGACTCACGAAGACGTGAAGACGCGTGCCATGCAGACCCTGAAATGGCAGATGGCCAACGGCATCCAGTATGTTCGTACGCACGTTGACGTTTCCGATCCCACGCTAACGGCACTGAAAGCGATGCTGGAAGTGAAGCAAGAAGTCGCTCCGTGGGTGGAGCTGCAAATTGTGGCGTTCCCACAAGAAGGCATTCTGTCTTACCCCAACGGTGAGGCACTGTTAGAGGAAGCGGTGCGCCTGGGTGCCGACGTGATTGGTGCGATTCCCCACTTTGAATTTACGCGTGAATATGGCGTGGAGTCGCTGCATAAAATTTTCGCCCTGGCCCAGAAGTACGACCGCCTTATCGACGTGCACTGTGACGAAATTGATGATGAACAATCACGCTTTGTTGAAACCGTTGCAGCATTGGCGCATCGCGACGGAATGGGCGGGCGCGTTACTGCCAGCCATACCACAGCGATGCATTCCTACAACGGTGCGTATGCTTCCCGTCTTTTCCGTCTGCTGAAAATGTCAGGTATTAACTTTGTTGCGAATCCTCTGGTGAACATTCACCTGCAGGGACGTTTTGACACCTATCCCAAGCGTCGCGGTGTCACCCGCGTCAAAGAGATGCTGGAGGCAGAGATCAACGTCTGCTTTGGTCATGATGATGTCTTTGATCCGTGGTATCCGCTGGGCACCGCGAATATGCTGCAGGTGCTGCATATGGGATTACACGTGTGCCAACTGATGGGATACGG
This sequence comes from Citrobacter sp. C348, assembly GCF_047467975.1. NCBI lineage: Bacteria > Pseudomonadati > Pseudomonadota > Gammaproteobacteria > Enterobacterales > Enterobacteriaceae > Citrobacter > Citrobacter sp. C348. Next base: position 172,968 of record NZ_JASJUJ010000009.1, read on the forward strand.
GCAGATTAATGATGGGCTGAACCTGATAACCACTCACAGCGCAAAAACCCTGCACTTGCAAGACTACGGCCTGATCGTTGGCAACTCCGCTAACCTGGTAATTTTACCGGCAGAGAATGGGTTTGACGCAGTTCGTCGCCAGACACCTGCCCGTTATTCCATTCGCCACGGGCGAGTCATCACCGAGACCGTACCAAGCCAAACAACGCTGCATCTGACGCAACCAGAGGCGGTGACGTTTAAGCGCCAGGCCGTTATTTTCAATGTCGGATAGCGCAAGCCTTGCTATCCGACACAACCTCTCATCGTCAGGCTTGTAATAAGCTGGCGCGCACCTTAATAACAACCTTTTTGATTTCCACCGCATCCTTAACCACGCAGCCCGGTTTATGCAGCTCGCCAGGCATAAACACCGCGAACATCTCCGGTTTCAGGGTAACAACCTGTTCATCGGCAATCTCGCTGCACAGTTGATAATCCTCTTCAACATGCACGTCTTCGCACTGACGTGCGGAACCTGGCAAACCAAACAAAATACGCTCTTCACCTGCCAGCAGCAGTTGGATATCAATATAGCATTCATGCAGCTCCGCCTTTTTTTCTTGTGGCGGTTGCGTGGCGAACTGCATCACGTTCATAAACAGATCGTCGCCTTTCAGTACATAGTGTCCCGGCGCGTTATTCTGCACGTCTGCCGCCAGCGCAAGGGTCAGCGCATCAAGCAGAACAGGGGGTAATCCCGCGGCGGATAGCGACTGTAACTCGCCTAATATCATGATAACTCTCCTTGTGCTAACAATGCTGCGCCCAGCAACCCGGCGTCATGTCGGTAATGTGCTGCGCGCAGTGGGACGTGATACACCGAGGGTTCCTGCGCCAGCAGTGTGCGGACCTGCGTCAGATATCCTTGCGCCAACCCGACGCTGCCACCCACAACTACGCACTGGCAGTCGGTAGACGCTTTGACGTCGGCAATCAGTCGCGCCAGCACCTGTGCAGAATGTGCAATCAACCGCGTGGCCTGTTTATGCCCTTGCACCGCACGCGTAAACACCGTTCTGGCATCGCAACCGGCAAGGTCGCCCTGTGCGGCAGCGGCAATTCCGCGACCAGATGCAATAGCCTCCACGCAGCCGGTACGACCGCAGCCACAGACTGGTCCATTAGGGTCTGCCAACGTATGCCCTAAATGCCCCGCCAGACCACCAGCCCCGGTGAGTAACTTGCCGTTGCTGACCACGCCGCCGCCCACACCTGTCGACACGGTGATAAATACCATGTCGCTTATCTCGTCAGCCATTACGTGGTATTCCGCCCAGGCCGCCGCCTGCGCATCATTGACCGCCATGGTCGGCAAGCCGGTCAACTCTCTTAAGGTTTGTACCAGCGGGAAGTGCATCAGCCCGCCAAGATTGAGCGGATTAATCGCCAGTAGTGTGCCCTCGCGGATAATACCGGTGGAGGCAATGGCAACGCGCTCTGCTTGCGCCTGCAGTGGCTCAATAAGCGTCTGTAACGCGGTCCGCAGGGCATCCGGCGTTTTGCTGGCAGGTGTCGGCAGTTCACGACGTTCGCGGATCTGTAAATCGCAGTCGACCAGTGCAGCGGCCAGTTTGGTGCCGCCAATATCAATCGCCAGCGTTGTCATAGCACGACCTTTTTCAGCGTCAGTTGCTCAAGTAACGACATACTTATTCCCTTACCAAAATAGCCCGGCACAGGACCGGGCAATCGGATTAACTTTTTGATTTCACCAGCGCGTTTTTATCGCTGCCAAACGGCACGGCTCCACTAAACGGTTTACCGTCGATGGCATCATGAGTACGCAGTGCTTCCGGACGCAGCCAGCGCTGCACGCGGGACGGCATATCAAGGCCAATCAGCAGGATCACCACGAAAGTCAGGCTAAACGACAGCGATCCCAGCGCCGTGCCCAGATCCAGACGCTGTGCAATCAGCGCACCGATGATCGGCGCCAGTGCCCCACCCAGCGCACCCACGTTGTAAGTAAAGCCCAGACCCGCCGCACGTTGGTCAGTATCGAAATAACCGCCGATCAGTTTGGGTAAGATCCCGGAGATCCCCTGCCCGAGCATTTGCTGGAAAAACAGCAGCAGACCCAGTACCCAGACGTTGGCACCGCCAATCGCAAACACGGGAATAATCAGCAACTGTGAGGCCAGCAGGCTGTAGACATAGGCTTTGCGCGTACCCAGCCAATCACCCAGAAAACCACCGACACAACAGCCTACCGCCGCCCCAAAGCCGCTGAAGAACAGCACCCTGGCGACCGTCGACGGGTCATACATCAATTCAGTTTTCAGGTAGGTCGGCAGCAACGCCTGAATTGGCCACGAGTAGAGGAAGGCGAACAGCACCACTACCATCAGCATTACGCCCGTCGGCCAGCGTTTACCGCTGCTTTGCACCATAAAGCTAATGAAGATAAACGCGCAGACCAGACCGAGGATCGCCACGATAGCCGCGTTTTGCAGGTTACCGGCAAAACAGAACCACAGCGCGGTTGCGGCGGCGAGCGTCATCAGAATATTAATGACCCGATGTTCACCCCGATAGAGGGTATCCACCATCGTGCGCACCGGCGCTTTGCCTTCGTGTTTTTCCTTCCAGTCTTCGGCTTCCGGAATATTTTTACGCAGCCAGAGGGCGAAGATAATCGGTACAATGCCGATGAAAAACAGCGCCCGCCACCCCCACACCGGTACCACCAGACTGTAGACCTGAGCGGCGATCACGGCCCCCACGGAGAAGCCAGAAATCAGGAAACCACTGGCTTTATTGCGCAACTGTTTAGGCCAGCTTTCAATCACATAGGTCGCACTTGAACCGTACTCACCTGCCATCCCCATACCGATGACCAGGCGAGCAATAAACATGGTGGTGTAGCCCGGTGCAAAACCGCAGGCCAACGTCCCTAGCGAGAACAGAATAATACTGGTGACCATCGCCAGGCGACGCCCGTAGCGATCGCCCATCGCCCCCAGCATCAGCCCGCCAAACCAGCGAGAAATAAAGGCGGCCGAGATCAGGCTGGCAGCCTGCACCGTCGTCAACCCGAATTCACCTTGTACTTCCGTCAGCACAAGGGCAATCAAGACAAAATCAAAACCATCCAGCAAATATCCCAGCCAGGCGGCGGAGAATGCGCGCCATTGTGCCCGGTTGAGATGGCGGTACCACGGAATGCTCTGGGTAGAAGTACTCATGTGACTCTCCCGACGATTTTCATTGTTGTACTGGTGGGCGACTGTGCCTCATCCGGCCTACGGTCTGCCTGTGTAGGCCTGGCAAGCAAAGAGCCCCCGGCAATCCGCTGTTACGCCTTTTCTGCCAGCAGTTGGTCAGCCAGCGCTTTCAGTTCTGGCAGGTACTTTTCGTCAACAGGGGCAAACGGCTTACGACACAGTGGGACGGAAACCACGCCCATATAGTGCAGAACCGTTTTCAGTCCACGGAACACGCCGACTTTAATCAGTAAATCGATAACCTTATTGCACTCGGTTTGCAGCTTTTGTGCCGTCTGGATGTCGCCTTCTTTGAGTGCTTTCACTATTCCCTGATAGCGCCAGCCCATAATGTTGTAGGTACTGCCGATACCACCGTCTGCCCCAGCCAGCAGGCCTGACGCGAAAATTTCGTCATAGCCGTTGTACAGCACCAGATCCGGATGGGCGCGACGGATCTGCTCCATTTGATAGAGATCGCCAGAGGTCTGCTTCAACGCGCCAACACCCGGCAACGTGACCAGCGTGTTGATCTGATCCAGCGTCAGTTTTACGCCGCTCAGCGCCGGGATGTTATAGACCACCATTGGCAAGCCATCAGAGGAATCAATAATTGCACGGTAGTGATCGCAGTGCTCTTCAAAACTGAACGGATAGTAAAACGGTGTGACGGCAGAGACAGCATCAAAGCCGTAGCGATGGGCTGCGCTCGCCAACTGCTGGCTCTCTTCGGTGCTCACCGTGCCCACATGTGCGATAAGCGTGACTTTACCCTTCGCTTCTTCCGCCACGATCTCCAGTACCTGCTCTCTTTCAGCCCGGTTCTGGACAAACGCTTCACCCGTTGAGCCACCGACGTACAGGCCATCAACACCCTGCCCAATGTTGAAACGTACCAGACGACGTAGGCTCTCAATGTCCAGTCGCTGTTGGTTGTCGAATGGGGTTAACAACGCTGGCATTACGCCTCTTAAATCTCTTGCCATAACTACCTCTGTCGATGATTAGTGTTGTCTAATTGCATACCTTTATACCTGTTATACCAGATCAAATAAGCAGCAATACAATACAGAACGCTTATATTGCGATCTGCCTCACTAAACGATCATCAGGATCGCGATCACTTCCTCAATTTTTTATTTTTACCGAAAGCGTGCCAGGTGGCGGACACGCTGTTGAGATGGTCTTGTAATGCGCGGTCTGCTTCATCAGGATCGTGCTGACGAATGGCGTCGACAATAGCAATATGCTGTTGATAACTTAAGCTATTGTGCTCGTATAATTCGCGGTCAGCGACGGTCGGACGTGCGGCGATCAGCCAGTCCAGCAGCGCGACATGGATCGCCATAAAGATAGGATTACCAGGGATCTCCGCCAGCACACGGTGAAAATCCACGTCCGAACGAATGAACAGCGCGTTGTCATCCAGCGACTGGCTGTTAATCTCCAGCGCTTTCGCCAGTCTGTCAATTTGCTCGTCGGTTGCATGCTCGGCGGCGTAACGCACCAGGCTTGACTCAAAGAACAGTCGCAACTGTTCAAAGTGGGCGATGCCGCCGGGATGCGAGAGAAAATCTTTCGCCATCCCCGACAGTTCACCAATGATGGTGTCCGCAGATGGACGCGAAACGCGGGCACGTTCGCCGTTGTTGATTTGCACCAGGCCTTTACGTTTTAACGCCGCCAGGGCTTCTCGCACCGAGGGACGACCGACGTTAAAGAAGGCCATCAGCTCCCGCTCGGACGGCAACTGTTCCCCCTCGCCAAACTCCCGACGACGAATCATCTGTTCCAGTTCTTCTTCAACCATTTCAGACAGTTTTTTACGCGCCAGCGGGCGGTTACGTAAACTACGGCCAATGGTGGATGGAGAGTCTTCAGCTTGCGAATCAAATGCGTTCATAGGGCCCATTCAGCTAAGTCATTGGAGAAAAACAACAGCAGGTTCATCGTAACACAGGATCGAAAGCGGGGTGAAATGGCGGTCAATTGGGTAAAACGACATATTAATAATATATGAAATACAAATATCTTTTCGCCTGCAAGTAGCCTGACGAATTTTAATTCTCGGGAATTACGCCACATTAATGAAATCTGCGAATATGATCGTGAAAAAATATCATAACAACCTATTTTAAAACGAAAAATATTTTATCCTCTATTTTAAAAACACGATATTCACTCCATAAAAAACGGTAAAAAAAATATAACATCCACTTTTATAACAGCGCTATTACCGGATTTATCTTCTTTCCTGCATGGAGTGAAAAAATGTTCGGCATCATACTTTCTGTCATCGTTCTATTAACGATGGGTTACCTGATCCTCAAAAACTACAAACCCCAGGTGGTCCTTGCGGCTGCAGGGATCTTCTTAATGATCTGCGGAGTCTGGCTGGGATACGGTGCGCTGGTTGCACCCGAGAAAAGCAGCGGCTACCTGCTGGTTGATATTTATAACGAAATTCTGCGCATGCTCTCCAGTCGCGCCGCAGGTTTGGGGCTGTCTATTATGGCCGTCGGTGGCTATGCCCGCTATATGGACAGGATGGGAGCCAGCCGGGCGATGGTAAGCCTGCTGAGTCGTCCGCTAAAGCTTATCCGCTCACCGTATATCGTGCTGGCCGCCACCTATGTGATCGGTCAGATCATGGCACAGTTCATTACCAGCGCCTCCGGGTTAGGGATGTTGCTGATGGTCACACTCTTCCCAACGCTGGTCAGCCTTGGCGTAAGCCGTTTATCGGCAGTAGCGGTCATTGCCACGTCAATGTCGATTGAATGGGGTATTCTGGAAACTAACTCGATTTTTGCCGCACAGGTGGCGGGAATGAAGATTGCCACCTACTTCTTTCATTACCAACTACCTGTGGCCTCGTGCGTGATAATCGCTGTCGCGATTGCACACTTTTTTGTACAGCGTCGGTTTGACCGCAAGTCGGCACCAGAAAGCATTGGCTTTGCCGAACAAAAGGTGCTGGAAGATGTTCCGCCGCTCTATTACGCCATTTTACCAGTGATGCCACTGATTCTGATGCTAGGCTCTCTGTTCCTTGCGCATAGTGGATTAATGAAAGCAGAGCTGAATCTGGTGGTGGTAATGCTGATGAGCATGACAGTCACCATGCTTGTCGAATTCTTTCGCACACACAATCTGCGCGAAACCATGGATGATGTGCAGGCGTTTTTTGACGGTATGGGCACCCAGTTCGCCAATGTCGTTACGCTGGTTGTCGCCGGTGAGATCTTTGCCAAAGGCTTAACCACCATAGGCACCGTCGACGCGGTGATTAGGGGCGCGGAGCATTCCGGGCTTGGCGGTATCGGCGTGATGATCATCATGGCTGTAGTCATCGCGGCCTGCGCCATTGTCATGGGCTCCGGTAACGCACCGTTTATGTCATTCGCCAGCCTGATCCCGGACATCGCCGCAGGGCTGCATATTCCGGCGGTGGTAATGATTATGCCAATGCACTTTGCCACCACGCTGGCCCGCGCGGTTTCACCGATTACTGCGGTTATTGTGGTGACCTCCGGCATTGCTGGCGTATCGCCTTTTGACGTGGTTAAACGCACGGCGATCCCGATGGCGGTAGGATTTGTGGTGAATATGATAGCCACGATTGTGCTGTTTTATTGATAGCTGGCACAGAAAACAAAACAGGCCCGAATGGGCCTGTTTGATTCTATTTCACTACGCGTAGCGCCGGACGCCCACCACGCGGAGGTGGCGGCGTGTCATCCGGGTCGTTGTCATCACCGTGATCGGGCTTATCGCCATCAATGACGGACATGACCGTTTCGCTTTCAAAGCCGGACGCATCGTTGTCGTCATCATTTAAGCTGGCGACATCTTCGTCGTAGGCCGCTTCTGGCTCGAACATGGTACCTGCGCCGTTTTCACGGGCATAGATAGCCAGGACCGCAGCCAGCGGCACGGAAACCTGACGCGGTATGCCGCCAAAGCGCGCGTTAAAACGCACTTCGTCGTTTGCCAGTTCCAGGTTGCCCACTGCACGTGGAGCAATATTCAGAACAATTTGCCCGTCACGCGCATATTCCATGGGAACCTGCACATCCGGAAGCGTCACATCCACCACCAGGTGCGGCGTGAGCTGGTTGTCCAACAACCACTCATAGAATGCGCGCAGCAGATACGGACGGCGCGGTGATAGCTGTGGCAAATCCATACAGATTAACCCCGGCCCAGACGCATTTCACGTTCAGGCTCAGTCAGAGAAGCCAGGAAAGAGTCACGTTCAAATACGCGGGTCATATACCCTTTCAGCTCTTTCGAACCCGCACCGCTGAATTCAATACCCAGTTGCGGTAAACGCCACAGCAGTGGTGCCAGGTAGCAGTCTACCAGGCTGAACTCATCGCTCAGGAAATACGGTTTCTGACTAAACACTGGCGCAATCGCCAGCAGCTCTTCACGCAGTCGCTTACGCGCGACGTCCGCTTCAGAAGCAGAACCGTTTACGATGACGTTCATCAGCGTATACCAGTCTTTTTCAATACGCTGCATGTACAGGCGGCTTTCACCACGCGCAACCGGGTAAACCGGCATCAGCGGCGGATGCGGGAAACGCTCATCCAGGTATTCCATAATGATGCGAGATTCCCATAGGGTCAGCTCACGATCCACCAGTGTCGGTACGCTCTGATTCGGGTTGAGGTCGATCAGATCCTGAGGTGGATTGTCTTTCTCCACATGCTCAATCTCGAAACTAACACCTTTCTCCGCCAGTACAATGCGGACCTGATGGCTATAGATGTCAGTAGGACCAGAAAACAGCGTCATTACCGAACGTTTGTTGGCAGCGACAGCCATGAAAACCTCCAGGTATATTAAGAATTTTACTGCTACCAGCCACCAGGTGGCCAGTCAGAAGTGATGTCACCCAGATTCGGAAAAGCCATTGCTGTTCAAAATACAAACAAAAAATGAACAATACCGGACATTTGGGCAGAAAATTGGATGATAGTTTACCAGATTTTGTGACCTTTGTGGTGAGTCGATTCTGGAAATGGGAAAAAAGAGGTGGCAATCAGCAGATTACCGTGCTTATTCGCGGGTAAAAATCCATAAAAAAACCCGCCGAGGCGGGTTTTTTCGCAAATTGCAATCTGCCGAAGCAGAAACCAATTAACGCTTGGAGAACTGAGGACGACGACGTGCTTTACGCAGGCCGACTTTCTTACGTTCAACTTCACGAGCATCACGAGTAACGAAGCCTGCTTTACGCAGTTCGCCACGCAGTGACTCGTCATATTCCATCAGTGCGCGGGTGATACCGTGACGGATCGCACCAGCTTGACCAGAAATACCACCACCTTTAACGGTGATGTACAGGTCCAGTTTACCAATCATGTCGACCAGTTCCAGCGGCTGACGAACTACCATGCGGGCAGTTTCACGACCGAAGTACTGTTCCAGAGAACGTTGATTGATAACGATTTTACCACTGCCCGGTTTGATGAAAACGCGAGCTGCAGAACTTTTGCGGCGACCAGTGCCGTAGTATTGATTTTCAGCCATTGCCTATAATCCCGATTAGATGTCAAGAACTTGCGGTTGCTGTGCCGCGTGGTTGTGCTCATTGCCCGCGTAAACTTTCAGTTTACGGTACATTGCACGACCCAGCGGGCCTTTTGGCAGCATGCCTTTAACCGCGATTTCAATCACACGCTCAGGATGGCGAGCAATCATCTCTTCAAAGGTCGCTTCTTTAAGACCACCGACGTAGCCACTGTGACGGTAGTACATTTTGTCAGTACGCTTGTTGCCAGTTACCGCAACTTTGTCAGCGTTCAGAACGATGATGTAATCACCGGTATCTACGTGCGGAGTGTATTCCGCTTTGTGCTTACCGCGCAGGCGCAGAGCCAGTTCGGAAGCCAGACGGCCCAGAGTTTTACCGGTCGCGTCAACAACATACCAGTCGCGTTTTACGGTTTCTGGTTTAGCTGTAAAAGTTTTCATTAAAAGCTTACCCAAATAAATTAGTTACACGTTGGTGAACACCCAAACGTTTTGTCAGTTGAGGTTCACACGACATTGTCCAGCAAACCTACCCCTTCGAATAGCCTATGCCGGCACATAGAAAGTTTTGGGAAAAAAACTCTCTCGTAACGTGGGGTCGCAAGATTATAGAGAAGTCAGGGTCAAAGATCGACCCCTTTATGTGATTTGCGATGGGTTTAACCGGCTAAATGTTCGCGCTTCAGATACTCTTCGCTTTGCATCTCCTGCAAACGCGACAAACAGCGCTGGAATTCAAACTTTAGGCGCTCTCCCCGGTAGATCTCATATAAAGGAACTGCCGCGCTCACCACCAGCTTGACGTGACGCTCGTAGAACTCATCGACCAGCGCGATAAAGCGCCGGGCTTCGCTCTCCATCAACGACGTCATCACTGGGACGTCAGAGAGCAACACGGTGTGAAACAGGCGCGATAGCGCAATATAGTCGTGCTGACTGCGGGCATCGACGCACAGGGTAGTAAACGAGACGGCCAGCGTTTGGTTTTCGACGGCCAGTGTCTGCATCGGGCGATGATTTATCTCAAGCGTCGGCGCATGTTCACTTTTGCTTCCCGCTAACGCCAGCCACAGCTTATCCATCTGCCGTTGGGTTTCATCATTCAGCGGCGATAACCATAAATGCGCCTGGGTTAACGTACGCAGACGGTAATCAACTCCGGCATCCACATTCATGATGTCGCAGTACTGTTTAATAGCCTCAATCGCCGGAAGAAAGCGGGCACGTTGCAGACCATTGCGGTACAGGTCATCAGGCGGAATATTGGATGTCGCCACGAGCGTGATGCCGCGGGCGAACAGCGCTTTCATTAATCCACCGAGCAGCATCGCATCGGTGATATCCGAGACAAAAAACTCATCAAAGCACAGCACGTCAGTTTCTGCCTTAAAGCGGTCGGCAATCACTTCCAGCGGGTCGCTTTGCCCTTGCAGGGCGGTCAACTCTTCATGTACGCGCAGCATAAAGCGGTGAAAGTGCAAACGCTGTTTACGCGTGCCCGGCAGGCTATGGTAGAAAAGGTCCATCAGCCAGGTTTTCCCGCGCCCCACGCCCCCCCACATATACAGACCACGCACCGGCGTGCTCTCCGTCGGTTCACGTTTACCCAAAAATTTGCTAAAGCGAGCAATCAGCCCACTCTCCTGCAACGCAGGACGGGTTGGGGCAGTCAGTTCCTGGAAAATAATATCCAGTCGATTCACTGCCTCTTGCTGTACGTTGTCGGGTTGATGACTGCCGTCGTTGAGGGCCTGCAGGTAACGCGATGTCGGGGAAAAGCTTTGCATGATGTTATTGTTATTCCTTGAGAATCGATGTGCCGTCGCTCACGGTTGACGAAAAAAAGGCCGTTCTACACTACGCGATATAAAGTCGGGATTCCACTTCTACGGGATTAGCGGTTATAGTGGCATAATCAGGCGCAGGCATGGAGCCTAAAGCCAACACCCTACGGAAACACAAGACAACGGGAGATGTTCATGACCTGGGAATATGCGCTAATTGGGTTAGTCGTCGGTATCATTATTGGTGCCGTAGCCATGCGTTTTGGTAATCGTAAATTACGCCAACAGCAGGCATTGCAGTACGAACTGGAAAAAAACAAAGCTGAGCTGGAAGAGTATCGTGAAGAGCTGGTAAGCCACTTTGCCCGCAGCGCTGAGCTACTGGATAACATGGCCGACGACTATCGTCAGATCTACCAACATATGGCAAAAAGTTCCAGCAACCTGCTGCCGGGTATGTCGCCAGAATCCAACCCGTTCCGTAACCGTCTGGCAGAGTCTGAAGCAGGCAACGATCAGGCACCGGTTCAGATGCCACGCGACTATTCCGAAGGGGCCTCCGGCCTGCTGCGTAGTGGCGCAAAGCGCGACTAACTGCACATCGTTAAGAAATTTATTGGGCGCAGCAATTGCGCCCTCCGCTTCTCTTCCCGTCCCAGCTATTATTTAGTCGTTAGCCGCATTGTGACCAAACCGAAAATTCAATAACATCAAACTGTTTTGAATCATCTTCCGTTTACTCAAGGTACGAGAGCAGGATCAATGAAAAAACAAACCCAGCTGTTGAGTGCATTAGCGTTAAGTGTCGGGTTAACTCTCTCGGCGCCGTTTCAGGCCATTGCGTCGATACCCGGCCAGGTTCCCGGTCAAGCCGCACTCCCCAGCCTCGCACCAATGCTGGAGAAAGTGTTACCTGCGGTCGTGAGCGTGAGGGTCGAAGGTACCGCCGCGCAGGGGCAGAAAGTCCCGGAAGAATTCAAAAAATTTTTTGGCGATGACCTACCCGATCAGCCGTCACAACCGTTCGAAGGCCTGGGTTCAGGAGTCATCATCGACGCCGCCAAAGGCTACGTGCTAACCAATAACCACGTTATTAATCAGGCACAGAAGATCAGTATCCAGCTCAACGACGGTCGCGAGTTTGACGCCAAGCTGATTGGTAGCGACGATCAGAGCGATATCGCCCTGCTGCAAATCCAGCACCCTAGCAACCTGACACAAATTGCCATCGCCGACTCCGACAAACTCCGCGTGGGTGATTTTGCCGTCGCCGTCGGCAACCCGTTCGGGCTGGGGCAAACGGCAACTTCCGGCATCGTCTCGGCATTGGGTCGCAGCGGCCTGAATCTGGAAGGCCTGGAAAACTTTATTCAGACCGACGCGTCCATTAACCGGGGTAACTCCGGTGGGGCGCTGCTTAACCTGAACGGTGAACTGATCGGTATTAACACGGCCATTCTGGCACCGGGCGGCGGCAGTATCGGTATTGGCTTTGCCATTCCCAGCAACATGGCACGCACGCTGGCGCAGCAGTTAATGCAGTTTGGCGAAATCAAACGCGGCCTGCTGGGGATTAAAGGGACGGAAATGACCGCCGACATCGCCAAAGCGTTCAAGCTGGATGTGCAGCGCGGCGCGTTTGTCAGCGAAGTTCTGCCGAACTCCGGCTCCGCGAAGGCAGGCGTGAAATCCGGTGACGTCATTACCAGCCTCAACGGCAAGCCGTTGAATAGTTTTGCCGAGTTACGCTCGCGTATTGCCACCACTGAACCGGGCACCAAGGTTAAACTGGGTCTGCTACGTAACGGTAAGCCGTTGGAGGTGGAGGTCACGCTGGATACCAGCACGTCGTCGTCCGCCAGCGCGGAAATGATCGCCCCGGCGTTACAAGGTGCAACGCTTAGCGACGGTCAGTTAAAAGACGGCACTAAAGGCATCAAGATTGATAACGTCGAAAAAAGCAGCCCAGCCGCGCAAGCCGGTCTGCACAAAGATGACGTTATCATCGGTGTAAACCGCGATCGCGTGAACTCCATTGCCGAAATGCGCAAGGTGCTGGAAGCAAAACCGTCGATCATCGCGTTGCAGGTGGTACGCGGTAACGAGAATATTTATCTGCTCCTGCGTTAAGCTTGTAGACCGGACATCAGCCCACCGTGTGATGTCCGGTAAACTCGTGATATGCTGCTGCCGTTCCCCTTTTTAATGACGCCGCTATCATGTTTGTGAAGCTTTTACGTTCGGTCGCGATTGGTTTAATCGTCGGCGCCATTCTGCTGGCCGCGATGCCCTCTCTGCGCAAAATTAATACGCTTACAGCACCCCAGTTTGACAGTGCTGATGAAATGCCTGCCAGCTATAACCCGGCGGTTCGCCGTGCCGCACCCGCCGTTGTTAACGTGTATAACCGCAGTATGAACAGCACGACGCACAACCAACTCGAGATCCGCACACTCGGCTCCGGCGTTATCATGGATCAGCGCGGCTATATCATCACCAACAAACACGTGATTAATGATGCCGACCAAATCATCGTCGCTCTGCAGGATGGACGCGTGTTTGAAGCGCTGCTGGTCGGCTCCGATACCCTGACTGACCTGGCGGTGCTGAAAATCAACGCCTCTGGCGGGCTGCCCACAATCCCTATCAACAACAAACGGATACCGCACATTGGCGACGTCGTTCTTGCTATCGGGAACCCGTACAACCTCGGGCAAACCATTACTCAGGGGATCATCAGCGCCACCGGTCGTATTGGCCTGAACCCCACGGGACGGCAAAACTTTCTGCAAACGGACGCCTCTATCAACCACGGCAACTCCGGCGGGGCGCTGGTCAACTCGCTGGGTGAGCTGATGGGCATTAACACCCTGTCGTTTGATAAGAGCAACGATGGCGAAACGCCGGAAGGGATCGGCTTTGCTATTCCCTTCCAGTTAGCAACCAAGATTATGGATAAGCTGATTCGTGATGGTCGCGTCATTCGCGGGTACATCGGGATTAGCGGTCGCGAGATTGCGCCACTGCACGCGCAGGGCGGCGGAATGGATCAAATTCAGGGGATTGTGGTTAACGAAGTCTCCCCGGATGGCCCGGCGGCACAGGCAGGCATTCAGGTTAACGATCTGATTATCTCGGTCAATAATAAACCGGCCGTCTCTGCGCTGGAAACCATGGACCAGGTGGCGGAAATTCGCCCAGGCTCGGTGATCTCCGTCGTCGTGATGCGTGATGATAAACAGTTAACGTTGCAGGTCACCATTCAGGAATACCCGGCCACCAATTAACATCACGCCTTCCCCACTTACCAAAAAAAACCGGAGCACAATTAGCTCCGGTTTTTATTAGGCGATATCGTAGGGACTTAGCACGTAATGCCTGATGGCGCTACGCTTATCAGGCCTACAAATACACGCTGACCGTAGGCCGGATAAGGTGTTTACACCGCCATCCGGCATCCGGACCCTTTTCGCGTTACTTAACGAACTCTTCGCCCAGGGTGATATCTTTCTTCAGCGTGTCGAGCATGCCTTCCAGCGAGCTCTGTTCAAACGCGCTCAGTTTGCCGATAGACTGGCGCTCTTCTACGCCGTTTTTGCCCAGCAGCAGCGGTTGAGAGAAGAAACGAGCGTACTGGCCGTCACCTTCAACGTATGCACATTCCACCACGCCTTTTTCGCCGCTCAGCGCGCGAACCAGCGACAGACCGAAACGTGCTGCGGCCTGGCCCATAGACAGGGTTGCGGAACCGCCACCGGCTTTAGCCTCGACGACTTCAGTACCCGCATTCTGGATACGTTTGGTCAGTTCAGCCGCTTCTTGCTCGGTGAAGCTTACGCCTGGGATCTGTGACAGCAGTGGCAGAATGGTTACGCCAGAGTGTCCGCCGATAACCGGAACTTCAACGTCGGTCGGCTGCTTGCCTTTCAGTTCCGCCACAAAGGTGTTGGAGCGGATGATGTCCAGCGTGGTCACGCCAAACAGTTTGTTCTTGTCGTAAACGCCTGCTTTTTTCAGCACTTCTGCAGCGATTGCAACGGTGGTGTTCACCGGGTTAGTGATGATACCGATGCATGCTTTCGGGCAGGTGGTCGCAACCTGCTGAACCAGATTCTTCACGATACCTGCGTTGACGTTAAACAGGTCGGAACGGTCCATACCCGGTTTACGCGCGACGCCTGCGGAGATCAGTACCACGTCAGCACCTTCCAGTGCCGGGGTCGCATCTTCGCCGCTGAAACCTTTGATTTTCACAGCAGTAGGGATGTGGCTCAAATCAACGGCCACACCAGGCGTTACTGGAGCGATGTCGTACAGGGAGAGTTCTGAACCTGAAGGCAGTTGGGTTTTTAACAGTAATGCTAGCGCCTGACCGATTCCACCAGCAGCGCCGAGGACTGCAACTTTCATCCTAAACTCCTTATTATATTGATAAGCAAAGTGTCTATTGCTCCGCGGCGGCGACCATAATTCACAAATTCAATGAACACAACAACCACGCGTCAAGAATGCGTAGTCACGCAAATTTGGCTTTTATGCATTTAATTTACGTAAAATAAAACCTAAGTTACGTAATTCAAAACGACTCGCACAGTAGAGCAACTTTCCAACAGGTGCTGACAATATACCTAACTGCCCCCTCAAAACAACATCAATTTGATAACAATTGATTTACTTTTAAGCTTATTTGCGTGGCGTGACATAGGCATGTTTCTTGATAACGAAATTTGATAAAATTCCGCTCTTTCATAACATTATTTCAGCCCTAAATGGGGAAGACCGTTTGCATAAAAATTCATCTGTATGCACAATAATGTTGTTTCTACCGCCATATTACGGGTGACTTATGCGAAGCTCGGCTAAACAAGAAGAATTAGTTAAGGCGTTTAAAGCGCTTCTCAAAGAAGAAAAATTCAGCTCTCAGGGTGAAATCGTCCTCGCATTGCAGGATCAGGGCTTTGATAATATCAACCAGTCCAAGGTTTCACGCATGCTGACCAAGTTTGGCGCCGTGCGTACCCGCAATGCCAAAATGGAAATGGTGTACTGCCTTCCGGCTGAATTGGGGGTTCCGACGACCTCCAGTCCACTGAAAAATCTGGTGCTGGACATTGACTACAACGATGCCGTGGTGGTCATTCATACCAGCCCAGGCGCCGCACAGTTGATTGCACGTCTGCTGGATTCACTGGGTAAAGCAGAAGGTATCCTCGGCACTATTGCGGGCGACGATACCATCTTCACCACGCCGGCGATGGGGTTCTCGGTAAAAGATCTGTACGAAGCTATTCTGGAACTGTTCGAACAAGAGCTGTGATCCCCTCCCCGTCGCATCGCGTGGCGGGGAAAAACCTTTCTTTCTGACTCCTGACCTCTCATTTCCTCTGCCTGTCATTTAACAAATAGTGCGTTTCACCATCCAAAAACATTCACACAGTGAATACTTCGAAATAAAAACGCACAAATTGCGAAATTAACTATCATCTTGAATTTAGTGTACTTTTTAAAATAATGAGTTCAATTATGCGTTTTTAATTCCAATAAGTTATTAAAACCACATTTCTTAACACTTAATTACAGCAGAAACCATTAGCGTGGTATTAATTTATCGAGTGATTAGTGTATACTTGATTTTGTGATGAGGGTCACGAAACGAAGACCCCAATAAAAGAATTCGACGAGGTAAATATCATGAAAATCAAAACGACTGTTGCAACCTTAAGCCTTCTTTCCGTTCTCTCTTTTGGCGCCAGTGCGGCGGTTAATCAGGTGAACACACAAGAAGCACAGAATTTGCAATCTATGGGTACCATCTCTGTTTCTCAGATTGGCAGCTCACCGATGGATATGCGTCAGGAAATCGTCGCCAAAGCTGAAAAAGCAGGCGCCAGCAGCTACCGCGTGACCGAACTGCGCGAAGGCGCGCATTGGCACGCAACCGCTGAACTGTACAAATAAACCCTCGTCGTCTGGTCCGAGACGACTTGCCCCCGCCTGTCGGGGGCTTTTTTATGCCTTACATTGAATGACGGACGTTAAAGCGTAATTGCCCTTCCAGCTCTTCTTCTGCTTCATCAAACAGCAATATCAGCGCACCGTAGCGTCGGCGCTGTTTGTCTGGCAAATGAACAAACTCAATTTCCAGTGGCAGGGGTAGAATATCGCCCATCACCACTTCCCACAGCGAATCGAGATCGCTCACCTTTTCCCGGGCAAGGCCGAATGCCCGCGTAAACTCGCGGTAGAAATCACCTTGTTCTTCAATCTCGTCAAAATCAAATGTATAGATGTTCATCTATAGCTACCATCCCAACGCCAGTCGCTCTACAGGCTCTCTCTATGCAGGGATTCCCGCACATCAGGTAAGTATAGCCATAAAAAAACCGACGCTTCTGGCGTCGGTTTATCAGTCTTAACTGTTGGTCAGTGCATGCTGGTATTTGTGGAGCATACCGGTGAGTCGCTTCACCGGCTCCGTCACCTGAGGCGGCGCTTGCCAGAGGGTTAACTTCTCCTGATAGACATCAAGCTCCTCCAGCAACTGGCTAAAGTAGCGTCGGCGTTTGTCGTCGCTCCCTGCGGATATGATGTGATCGGCAGTACGTCGCAGTTGACGGTGAAAGGCGGATAAATCCTCGTTTACCGGTACCGGTGCATCGCGCAGACGCTGGTGTGCGATGATCATCGTCAGCGCCAAACGAAACTTCGCCAGGTCACCGGGGAATTTGTTCATCAGCAAAAAGAGCTGCTGGTAAAGCGCCGGGAGATGGTTTTCTTTGCGACGAACCACATTGGTGGTCATCGCTGAAACTGCCGCCGACACGAACTGATTAAGCAGCACGCGACCGGTTCTGTCACGCGAGTTATCACGCACCAGTAAGATCACCAGAAACGCCAACACGCATCCGACAATCTGCCCAAGCGCACTGTCGAGGAACTGGCTAAAGTGGAAGGTCATCGGGTTATCCAGCACGATGATGTTAATGGTACTGGCCAGCGCGCCCATTGAGCCCAGACGTCGCTTCTGAACCTCGATACCGAGAAAGAACCCCAGCACCGCCAGGCTCAGGCACAGTAACAACATACTTTGCTGCGTATTGGGGATGATCACCAGAAAGTAGAGCGCACCCAGCGGTAACGCCGCCAGCGTGCCGTAAATAAAGTCGATTGCCACCATCCGCGGGTTGGGTAAACGCATCGCCAGTGAGGTCACCACCGCAATCATCACCATTGCGCCGCTACCTGACGTCCAGCCAGTCCACAGCCAGAACAAGGTGCCCAGCACGCAGGACAGCGTGGTGCGCCAGAAGTTGACCATCGCATGGTGGCGTTCGGCGGATTCCACTTTCACCAGCGGCTCGCCCTGTAGGATCTCTTCTTCCGTAGCGCTGATTTTCGTGTTGCTAATCACCCCTCGTTTCAGCAGCAGGTAACGGGTTGCCGCACTGGCCCAACTATAAAGGGTCACCGGCGTTTCACGCTCGCCGGTCCAGACCATCACCCGGCGCATGCGCTTCAGTTGTTTATGCACATCCTGCACAGTTTCCACCGGCGTATCGAACAGCTCACGGAAGGTATCCGTAATCAGTTCCGGACGCGTGTTCTGGATAAGATAGGTTTCACAGGATTGGGTAATCAACGTCAGTGACAGCGTGTTCAGCGCTTTGAGCCTGCGGTTGGCGCGCCCCCAGCGTGAGGACTCCATATTCAGGTTACTGCGCATGCCTTCCAGCGCCGCAGTCCGACGAACTAAATCGCCCCAGGCTTTGTCCACTTCTTCACTGTCACCATGCTTAATACACAGTTGCATAAGCCGATACTGCGCCACCAGAAGGCTGTCCAGTTCAACGTCAATTTCTTGTTTCACCGAGCGGGGAGAAAAGAGCAGATCAGCAACAATGGCGCAAACAATACCGATCACAATCTCGCTGCAGCGCTCGAGGGCAAATTGCGGTGTCAGCAGGGGCTCAGCCTGAATAGTAATGACGATAATCAGCGCCGTATAGCCCGAAAGCCCCCAGGCATAGGAGTTCTCGATCTTCACCAGCGAAGAGATCCAGGTACAAAAACCGGCCCAGACACAGCACACGAGGATCATCAGCAGCGGCGCACGGATCATGCTGATGATAATCACCAGGGCCGCAATACAGCCGATAAACGTGCCGATAATACGCAGCATCCCACGATAGCGGATCGCACCCGAATAAGGTTCCCCTCCGGCGGCAAAAGCCGGGCCAGCCGCCACAATCGCCGCGGTCAACACCGCCCAGCGCGGGGTCTCAAGCTGAAAATGAAAGCCAACGAACAGCGCCAGCACAATGGCGCATGCCAGTTTTAACGCAAAGCGGATATGCTGATTGGCAATGGAGAAAATGCCCATCGCGATTAACCAAACTCGCGCAGACGGTGCGCCATTTTACGGAAGAAGGACTCCTGGCTGGCATCGCGATCCTGCTTCCCGGTAATGACCACAGTCGCCGTGGTCCCGGCTGGCCACAACGTTCCCTGCTGGTCATCAAGACGGACGCGCACTGGCACACGCTGAGCCAGTCGCACCCATTCAAGGTTGGAGTCAATGGTCGCCATGCCTTTCGCATCCTGCGTACTGCTGGCATTCGTCACGCCCGCCGCCACGCTATCAACGGTACCTTTCAAAACCTTGTTGCTGCCAAGCGGCGTAATTTCAGCGCGATACCCCGGACGCACACCTTCCAGCTTGGTCTCTTCCATATAAGCCAGCACGTAGAAAGAGTGCTGTTTGACCAGCGCCACCGCCGTCGAACCACGGGTAATAAACTCACCGGAATAGACGTTAAGATTCGTCACCCAGCCGTCGGCTGGCGCACGGATAACCGTACGTTCAAGATCGAGTTTTGCCAGATCGCGGGTCGCCTGCGCCTTCGCCAGCTGATGTAATACGGTTTGCAGCACGTTATTCGACTGGTCAATCTCTTCGCGGGACATGGCCTGAACGCCAAGACGGTTACGACGCCCCGCTTCCTGGCGTTTTTCCTGCGCCAGGACCTGATAATAGGCGACGTCCGCTTCGGCTTGTTCGAGGGCTTTTTTATAGCGCGGTTGGTCGATGGTGAACAGGACCTGATCCTTTTTCACCAGCTGGTTATCATGCACGTTAACGTGAGTAATCAGGCCCGCGACGTCCGGGGCGATAGCAACAACCTCAGCACTAAAACGCGCATCACGCGTCCACGGCGACTCGGTGTAATAGACCCATGCGCGGAAAATAGCGATAAAAGCCAGAATGACCAGTACGAGAGTCATGGCCGTACGGGAGAGTTTTCTTGTTAGTGTTTTCACTTCAACCTCAAACGAACAGGCGCGTTATTAGATAGAACAGACAGCAATACAGCGCGGTGTTAAACAGGGCCGGATGCCAGACAAAATCATAGATGCCAGTTGGAACCAGCACCCGGCGCACCAGCCAGAAAATCGCCAGTGACAAAAGTAACTCGAAAAAAATCGGTGGGAAGGAAAGACCAAACACCACGATAACGGGAAACAGACTCATGTTGACCTTGGTAGCTTAAGAGAGTGCAGGCGATCGTTTATTGAGCGTATGTCGCCGCAGAGAAGGGCAAGGATGAGCCAGGCGAGAGCGACATAGCTGTTATTTGAATAATAATATATTAACGTAACTGTTATGCTGTTATCTATATTATGTGATCTAAATCACTTTTAAGCCAGAGTGAACAATGGAACGATTAAAACGTATGTCGGTGTTCGCCAAAGTCGTCGAATTTGGCTCCTTCACTGCCGCAGCCAGACAGCTGCAAATGAGCGTTTCATCGATAAGCCAGACGGTATCAAAACTGGAAGATGAACTGCAGGTTAAGCTGCTAAACCGCAGTACACGCAGCATTGGGCTGACCGAGGCCGGAAAAATCTATTATCAGGGCTGCCGTCGCATGCTGCACGAAGTGCAGGACGTTCATGAGCAACTCTACGCGTTTAACAACACGCCAATCGGTACACTACGGATCGGCTGTTCTTCAACTATGGCACAAAATGTCCTCGCCGGACTGACCGCAAAAATGCTGAAAGAGTACCCCGGACTGGCGGTCAATCTGGTCACCGGCATCCCGGCCCCGGACTTAATTGCTGACGGTCTGGACGTGGTTATCCGTGTGGGCGCTCTCCAGGACTCCAGTCTTTTTTCACGTCGTCTGGGGACGATGCCAATGGTGGTTTGTGCCGCTAAAAGCTATCTCGCCCAGTTTGGCATTCCGGAAAAGCCCGCCGATCTCAGCAGCCATTCGTGGCTGGAATACAGCGTGCGTCCAGATAATGAATTTGAGCTTATTGCCCCGGAAGGGATTTCAACCCGACTGATCCCGCAGGGACGCTTCGTAACCAACGATCCCATGACGCTGGTGCGTTGGCTGGCCGCAGGAGCGGGGATTGCCTATGTCCCGCTGATGTGGGTGATCAATGAGATCAATCGTGGTGAATTGGAGGTCCTGCTTCCCCGCTACCAGTCTGATCCGCGTCCGGTTTACGCGCTGTATACGGAAAAAGACAAACTGCCGCTCAAGGTGCAGGTGGTGATTAACTCTCTCACAGATTATTTTGTCGATGTGGCGCAGTTGTTTCAGGGGATGTACGGCAGAGGTAAAGATAAATAAAAATGCCCGGTGGCGCTTCGCTTACCGGGCCTACGGTCGGTGCAGATATGTAGGCCGGATAAAACGCGAAGCGTTGCCATCCGGCATGTACAGTTACGCGGTACCGCCTACGGTAAGGCTATCTACCTTCAACGTCGGCTGACCCACGCCCACTGGCAGACTCTGCCCTTCTTTACCGCAAACGCCGACGCCGTTATCCAGTTTAAGGTCATTACCCACCATCGAAACCTGCTGCATCGCTTCGATGCCGGAGCCGATCAGCGTCGCACCTTTCACCGGCTTGGTCACTTTACCGTTTTCAATCAGATACGCTTCAGACGTTGAGAACACAAACTTCCCGGACGTGATGTCCACCTGACCGCCGCCGAAGTTCGGAGCATAAATACCGTATTCAACGGACTCAATAATTTCCTGCGGCGTAGATTTACCCGGCAGCATATAGGTATTGGTCATGCGCGGCATTGGCAAATGTGCGTAAGATTCACGACGTCCGTTACCGGTCGGCGCTACACCCATCAGACGCGCGTTCAGCTTGTCCTGCATATAGCCTTTCAGAATACCGTTTTCAATCAGGACATTGTACTGGCCAGGCGTACCTTCATCATCAATAGCCACTGAACCACGGCGATCCGCCATCGTGCCGTCATCCACGATGGTGCACAGCTCAGATGCCACCAGCTCACCCATGTGGCCGCTAAAGACTGATGTCCCACGACGATTGAAGTCACCTTCAAGGCCATGACCGACCGCTTCGTGCAGCAGCACGCCCGGCCAGCCTGCACCCAGCACGACCGGTAGTGCGCCTGCTGGCGCGGCTACCGCGGAGAGATTCACCAGCGCCATGCGCACGGCTTCTTTCGCCCATGCATCGGCACGGACTTCGCCGTCAAGGGAGGCGAGGAAATAGTCATAGCCAAAACGACCACCACCGCCGCTAGCGCCACGTTCACGCTTACCGTCATCTTCAACCTGCACGCTAACGGACAGGCGCACCAGAGGACGAACATCAGCCGCCAACGTACCGTCAGTCGCCGCAACCAGAATCAGCTCATAAACGCCGGTCAAGCTAGCGGTCACTTCCTGCACACGTTTGTCGGCGGCACGCGCGACCTTATCAACGCGACGCAGAATATCCAGCTTCTCTTCACGGCTCATGCTCTGCAACGGATCAAGTGAGGTATAAAGCGCCTGATGCTCTACTGCACCCAGCGTTTTCACTTTGCCATCACCGTTGTCGCGCACAATAGTACGGGCAGCAAGAGCACTTTGCTCCAGCGCCAGCAGACTTATCTGGTCCGCATAGGCAAACCCGGTTTTTTCGCCGCTGATGGCACGCACACCAACGCCCTGATCGATGTTGTAAGAACCATCTTTAATGATGCGGTCTTCTAAAACCCAGGATTCGTGATAGCTCGACTGAAAATAGAGATCGCCGTAATCAAGACGGCGTTCGGCCAGTTGGCCCAGAATGGCAAACAGGTCCTGATGTTTCAGGCCATTCGCCGCTAGCAATTGTTCACTTACCAGGTTCAGACTCATCGTTTTGCTACTCATTAGTTGCCGCCGTAAAACAGCGGTAAGAAGATCATATTTACTGAGATTGGGGCAATTACTCGCCCCCGTCAAATCATTGCTGGCTTTCTTTACGCGGCTGGCGCAGAACTTCGTTAATCTGCGGTTTATCGACCGGACCAGTAATGCGATAGCGCAGAATCGAGACTTTGCTCCACAGCGGCCCCAGAACTTTACTGGCGGCAAACACCGCCGCGCCGACAATCGGGTTAACGGCAAATGCGGCGGCAACCCCCACGGTGGCAGAAATTTCCGGCGCGACCACGGCTTCCATATTCAGCTCACGGCGCACCAGATTGACCGAGCCTTTCATGGCGATATCGGCTTCCAGACCATCCACCAGCGTATCGTCGGTATGCATCACGCCATCTTTGATCCACGCCGTACTGCGAATGGAGTCAAAATAAAAGCCTTCGTTAAACGTATCGCTAAAATCGAAACGCAGTTTACGCAGCAACGCATCAAAGCTCAGTAGGCGCAGCAACTGCCCCGCATGCCCGGTGCTGAGTTCAGTAATCTCACCTTTGCCCAGACGGGTACGCAAAATACCATTCAGCGACGCTTCATCCGGATCCCAGGGCGGGTTACGCCAGTGCAAATCGTACTCGACGTTGAATGAGGAGTTGCGGATCGGGGTCGATACACCAAAGAAACCAGCCGCAGAATCAATTTTATTACCGTTCAGTTTTCCTTTAAGCGACGTGCGCACATTACCCGGCGCGTTAACCCATTCACCGTCGAGGGTCAGTCTGGCAAAGCCCGTATCCAGCAGTCCGTTATCCAGGGTCAACGTATCACCCTTAATCGCGACGTCAGCATCAATGCGCCCGTATTTCTGCCCCCACATCCAGCACTCTTCGCAGCGCAGTTGAACGTCCGGCCAGCCCCGGAAGCTGACGTTATTGATCGCGGAAAACGGTGAGGCCGGAGTGGCGTTCAGTGCGGGTTTCGCGGCGCTCGGGTTGTAATAGAGATACTTCACGTTCGCCAGCCACGGTGCATTATTGCGCATCGCTAGCGTCGCGTTGATCTCACGCCCCTGCGCCTGGACTTTACTGCCATTCGACGAAGGCTCAGATACAATACTGAGATTATTCCACTGCTGACCGCCCAACGATAGCGACGGCGTGCGCACCGTTATACGCTGCGGGAAGTCCGCATTGGTGCCCACGCTGTCCGCCGCGCCTTTGTTAAACAGTGCCAACCATTGCGCACCATCCATTGGCGGCAAATTGAGCTCAATACCTTGTTGCTCGGGCAGGTCAGGCACAGTGCGGCTTTCAGAAGCCCAGATAGCACGATCAAGGGTCAGTTTCTGATTCAACAGCCAGTGGCTGTTAAAGTGATTTTTAGGCCCCGCGTTACCCGTCAAATCGAAACTGCGCAG
This sequence comes from Citrobacter sp. C348, assembly GCF_047467975.1. Classification (NCBI taxonomy): domain Bacteria; kingdom Pseudomonadati; phylum Pseudomonadota; class Gammaproteobacteria; order Enterobacterales; family Enterobacteriaceae; genus Citrobacter; species Citrobacter sp. C348. The sequence goes on from NZ_JASJUJ010000009.1 coordinate 197,143, forward strand.
GTTGCCGTCGGCCTTCACGTTTAATGGCAGAGACTCGCCGGCCGCTTTATTCAGCGGCGCAGGTAAGTGACTGCTTACATTCTTCAGGTCGCCTTTAAGCTCAATGCTGTAGGTCGCCCCGGCATGGTACGGCAAATCGATACCCACTTTGCCATTCCACGCTACGCTGCCGCCTAAGGCCTCGTTCACCTGCACTGGCAGGATGCCCATGCGGGTTGGCTGCCAGTCACCGTTCAGATTCACCGCAACCTGATAGGCTTTAGCACCTTCAGTGGTGGAAAAGTCGACATTCAAAGGCTGGTTAAACCAGTTGGCCGTCATCGGCTCACTCTTGAGGTCGCCGTTAATAAAGCTAAATGTGCCGTTCAGGTTCTTTAATGTACTGTCGAGTGGCTTGATAAACAGGCTGTTATTATGCAGCTTAACATCACCTTTAGCGGTTACCAGCGAGCCATCCAGCGGGATATCCAGATGTAAGCGAGCATTCACATCGCCGTCAATCTGGAGCTGCTCCAGCGTGGCGCCCAGTGAATCCTTCAACGGCGTCTCATCAAAATACGGTCCAACTGCCTTGCCCGGACCATTAATGTCGGCATCAATCAGCAGCTTTTCTTTCGCGTAGTCGGGAATATCAGCTGTCAGGTTGCTGGCTCTCACCCCACCTAAATTGACGCCGTCGGTCTTCATCCACAGACCGTTATTCATGAAGTTCAGCTCAATGTTGAGATTGGTAAGCGCTGGCCAGTCAGGCTGGAAAGCAAACTTAGCATTGCGCAGCGGCACCAGGACCTGGAACTGACCTTCGTTATGTGGATACGGGAACAGACGCGGGTTTCCGCCGTACACCAGCGTGGCATTATCCGCTTCACCGCCCTGAATCGCACCGCTCAGGTAGTCGACCAGGTCTTTACCCATCAGATTTTCCGGGAAATAACGCCAGGCCTGAGAACCGTCGTCGGTGCTGATCCCCGCCAGAATGCCCAGCCATGGCTCATCACCTGTCGGCTGCAGATAGCGAAAGCCGCCGCGCGCATGGACGGCTTTCGCTTTAACATCAATATTTCGCCCATCCAGCTGAAAACCTTTGTCATTCTTCAGCCAACTTAGCGTCGCCACCCCGTCTTCGATTTCCAGCGGCGCGCGGAAGACGGTTTCATACGGCATTTTTGCCTGCTTCATCGAAACGGTGAGCGCACCATTTTCCACGCTACCGGCAAGCGTACCGGAGAAATGCTCGGCGCCCGGTAACAGCTTCCACTGCTTCCAGGCCAGATCGGTCCACGAGGACTGGAAGCGCGTTTTTTCTGTCGCCTGTAATGGGATATCCAGCGCCAGCGTATCTATCTTGCCGCTCGGCTGCGTGGCCCGCCAGATGTCACCTAACGCCGAAGAGAGCTTTGCCGCCATGGGGCGCAACCCTTCCAGGCCCGCCAGCTCAAGGTTACTGGCTCGAATGCGCAGCTCATCGCTGCGTTTGTTGTTCTCGCCCCCCACTTCCTGCTCGGGGATCCAGGCCAGAGTGAGCGCACCGCTCGGCCAGGGTTTGTCATCCATCGTGATGCGCGTATCCGGGATCGCGAACACCCAACCGGGCTGTTCGCGGCTGATATGCGCGGTCAGGTTATCCACGGACAACGTGTGCGTGTTATTGTCACCTTTCCAGCTTGCCCCGCCTTTCTTCAGCCAGACATCGCCACTGGAAATTTCACCTTTGCTGAGCGTCATCCACCCTTCCAGGCTAAAGCGCGCCGTTTGCAGCGCGACGTTATCCTCCATCCATTTCCCCAGCCACGGTTTGACGTCAATGTCATCGGCCTGTAGCCAGACCCGGCCATTGTTCAGCAGCCCTTCGTCGTCACGCAGATCCATCCGCACCTGCATGATACCGTGCTGCCCGGTCAGGCTGGAGAGGCTAACCTGGCCTTCGGCGCGGTGTCTGTTTTTTCCGTTCAGCCAGGTAAGCTGGGGGATCGCCAGCTCCGCACGCTGACCAGAGAGGGTTAAGAAGCTGATTTGGCTGTCGCGGAGATCGAAGTGATCGAACTGACGTAAAAACAGATCGCTGACGCGTCCGGGTTCAACACCGTCATCACTGTCGCTGCGCTGGATAGGGGTATTGGTACGTAGCTGCAGTTGCCAGAAGGTGAGATCGCGAAACTGCCAGCGCATGTGCAGCAAGCTTTGCCAGACATCCAGCGCCAGCGTAACGCGTTTGACCGAGAATTCGCCGCCGTCGCTAAGCCGAGTGTGGATATCGCGGGCTTCAAGGGTGGGGCCAAAATTCTGCCAGTTGGCGGTGAGCTGGCTGGCAGAAACGGCCATACCGGTGGCCGACTCAATTTTACTGAGGATCGCAGGCCGCCAGCTATCGAGATGCGGCAACGCAAGGCGCAGGCCACTGACCAGCAGCGCTGCGATGACGACGAGCGCGGCCCCAGTGAGCAGTAAAATCCCCGGCAATCGCCTCACGCATCTCTCCTTGTCTGCCAAAAAATGTGACTCACAAAATCGTTTTGCCGGATGGCGGCGTGAACGCCTTATCCGGCCTACAAGGTATCGCCATCAGGTGGTTAACTACATCATAACGACGTCAAACTGCTCCTGGTTATAGAGCGGTTCGATTTGTACTTTAACCTGCTTACCGACAAAAATTTCCACTTCCGCCAGCGCGTGTGACTCTTCACCTTTCAGGGCTTCCGCCACGGCCGGAGAAGCATAGACCAGGAAACGATCGGAGTCGTAAGCATGATGGACACGCACGATCTCCCGCATAATTTCATAGCATACGGTTTCGACCGTTTTGACCGTACCGCGTCCGTGGCAGGTCGGGCATTCGTTGCACAGCACATGCTCCACGCTTTCACGCGTGCGCTTACGCGTCATCTCCACCAGCCCCAGCTGTGAAAAGCCGTTAATGCTGGTTTTAACGCGATCTTTACTCAGCGCCTGCTCCAGAGAGTGCAGCACCCGGCGGCGGTGATCTTCATTACTCATGTCGATAAAATCGATAATGATAATGCCGCCCAGGTTACGCAGACGCAGCTGACGCGCAATGGCCTGTGTAGCTTCAATATTGGTATTAAAGATGGTGTCATCGAGATTACGATGCCCAACAAACGCACCGGTATTGATATCCACGGTGGTCATAGCTTCGGTTTGATCGATAATCAAATAGCCGCCGGATTTCAGCTCAACCTTGCGTTCCAGTGCACGCTGAATTTCATTTTCCACATCAAAGAGATCGAAAATGGGCTGTCGTCCACTGTAGTGTTCCAGCTTGCTGGTCATCTCAGGGATGTATTCTGCTGTAAACTCCAGTAACGCTTCGTAGGTCAGACGGGAGTCCACCCGGATCCTGTCGAGCTGAGCATCAGCAAAATCACGCAACACGCGCTGCGCCAGCGCCAGCTCGCCGTACATCTGGTAACGGGTTTGCGGGCGCTTTTTGCGCTCCATGACTTTGGTCCAGACACGCTTGAGATACGCCGCATCTGAGGCCAGATCGTCCTCGCACACGCCTTCTGCAGCCGTGCGAATAATAAATCCACCCTGCTCATCGCAGTAATCCGCCACCACTTTTTTCAGGCGTTCACGCTCGGTTTCGCTTTCGATACGCTGGGAAACCCCAACGTGCGAAGCACCAGGCATAAAGACCAGGTAACGGGAAGGCAGCGTGATGTCTGTCGTCAGGCGAGCGCCCTTGGTGCCCAGCGGATCCTTGACCACCTGCACCATCAGATCCTGACCCTGACGAACCAGTTCGGAAATGTCGCGCACGGTGAACTGCTTCTGTTCTTCACCCGCCACGCATTCGGTGTGCGGCATGATGTCTGAAGCGTGAAGAAAAGCGGCTTTATCCAGCCCAATATCTACAAAAGCCGCCTGCATACCCGGAAGTACACGACTTACACGACCTTTGTAGATATTGCCTACGATTCCGCGTCGCGCCTCACGTTCAATATGAATTTCCTGCAGAATACCGCCATCAATGTACGCCACGCGTGTTTCCGAGGGCGTTACGTTTACCAACAATTCAGCCGTCATGTTTATCCCTTTTTTCACGCAGTGCGTTAAAATTGCTCAGCAACTCATACGTTTCTACCAGCGGTAAGCCGACCACGGCGTGATAGCTGCCATTTATCTTCCTGACAAAACAACCACCCAACCCTTGAATACCGTATGCACCTGCTTTATCCATCGGTTCACCGCTGGTAACATAGCCCGCGATGTCCTCATCTGTTAGTGCTCTGAACGTGACGTCCGTAACCACCAGGCAGTCCAGACTGTGCTGACGATCGGCTAATGCCACCGCCGTCATCACCTGATGTGTTTTGCCTGACAGCTTATGCAGCATTGCGGCCGCATGCGCGGCGTCGTGCGGTTTTTCCAGCACTTCGCCATTCAGGATGACAATGGTATCAGCCCCCAGCACCGGTAAATCTCGCGCAGCCAGCGCAACACCAGCCTGCGCCTTCTCACGCGCCAGGCGAACAACATACTGCTGCGCGCTCTCTTGCGGGTGACGCTGTTCCTCAATCCCTGGAACCAGCCGTTCAAAGGTGACGCCAAGTTGGGTCAATAATTCCTGACGGCGTGGAGAACCTGAAGCCAGATACAGAGTATTCATATCAACCTTATTGCACCGCAAACTGCTGGCGGACTTTACGCATCAGTAAAAATAGCCATGGCCAAAGCACACCATTTACTACACTACTCCAGAACACTTCAGGTCTGAAAGAGACGTTGATCACTAAAAACTCGGCCCAGAAAACAATAATGTCCACGACCAGTGATAACAACATAACCACCAGCGCCTGTTGCCAGAGCGCCAGGTTACGGAATAGCTGGAATTTCAGCGCAACCAGGTAGGCAATGATACTCATCGACAAAGCCCGCACGCCAAGTGTGGAGCCGCTAATGAGATCCAGTATGGCACCCACCACAAATCCTGTGCCCACATTTACGCGATGCGGCAGTGCCAGGATCCAATACAACAAGATGAGCAGCACCCAGTTTGGCCGGTAAACAAGAATGTCGTCCGGCCAGGGCATGACTTGCAGTAAAAGTGCGATAAGGAACGAGAGCCAAATAACCCAACGCCCCTGACTACGATAGCTTGCCACTTACTGCCCTCCCGGCTTACGCGGAGAAGGTGCTGGCGGCGTTGTCGTTGCAGGCGTTGGCGTCACGCCAGTCGCTGGTGCAGGAACGGGCGCAGGCGGGCCCATCGCGTCCGGTGCAGGCAGGACCTGCGGCATCATTTGCATCAGACGCTCATTGGCTACGCGATGCACTTCTTCCGGCGTCATCGGATTGGCGCCATTACGATCCGCCCCCCACAACAGCAGCAGGTAACGCAGACGCTGTAACCCTGCCGTCGGACGCGCCTGAATCACGGTGTAAGCACGCTGAGTGTCCAGTTTAACGGAAGAGACCACGGCAACCGGATAGCCTTCAGGGAAGCGGCCGCCCAGACCGGAGGTTACCAGCACGTCGCCAACGCGAATGTCGGTATTGGCCGGCAGATGCTCGAGCTGCAGATCGTCCGTACAACCGTTACCGGCAGCAATCACGCGGATATCGTTACGCAATACCTGGATTGGCAGCGCATGGGTGGCATCACAAATCAGCAGCACGCGACTGGTCAGTTTCGCCACGGCAACAACCTGGCCCACAACGCCTTTGTCGCTGATGACCGGCTGCCCTTCATAGACACCGTTCACGCTACCCTTGTCGATAACTACCTGATCGCTGTAAGGGTCATTAACCGTTGAGATGACCTGAGTCACCATCTTTTGTTCATCCTGGCGCAGCGGCGATCCCAGCAGCTCGCGCAAGCGCGCGTTCTCCTGTTTATATTGCCCCAGCATCAGCAGTTCACTGTTTTTCAGCAGCAGTTCCTGACGCAGCGCCCGGTTCTCAAGTTCAAGTTGGTCACGCGAGGCCAGCGTTTGCGACACGCCATCGAGTAATTCACGGGGACCATTAGAAATAAAGTAGAAAGGACTGACGGCGGTATCCATGTATGTTCGGATTTGACTAAACATACCCAGGCGGCTGTCGGCAATAATAACGCCGAGCGCCACCAGCACCGCCAGAATAAGGCGAATCTGTAGCGACGGGCCACGGCTAAAAATTGGCTTCATAAGTTTGCGTATTCTCGTATCAGATTCGGCAGGGCAATCGGATGTTAACCCTGCCGGTATCCGATTACTCTTCGCTGAACAGGTCGCCGCCGTGCATATCGATCATTTCCAGCGCCTTGCCGCCGCCGCGCGCCACACAGGTCAGCGGATCTTCAGCAACAACGACTGGAATACCGGTCTCTTCCATTAACAGACGGTCAAGGTTACGCAGCAGTGCACCACCGCCGGTTAACACCATACCGCGCTCGGAGATGTCAGACGCCAGTTCTGGCGGACATTGTTCCAGGGCAACCATGACCGCGCTGACGATACCAGTCAGCGGTTCCTGCAGCGCTTCCAGAATCTCGTTAGAGTTCAGGGTAAAGCCACGTGGAACGCCTTCAGCCAGGTTACGGCCGCGCACTTCGATCTCAAGCACTTCGTCGCCCGGGTAAGCCGATCCGATTTCGTGTTTGATACGTTCAGCGGTCGCTTCGCCGATCAGGGAACCATAGTTACGACGCACATAATTAATGATGGCTTCATCGAAACGGTCACCACCGATACGTACGGAGGAGGAGTAAACGACGCCGTTCAGGGAGATAACGGCAACTTCAGTGGTACCACCACCGATATCCACAACCATAGAACCGGTTGCTTCGGAAACAGGCAGACCTGCACCGATCGCTGCCGCCATCGGCTCTTCAATCAGGAATACTTCACGCGCACCGGCACCCTGAGCAGACTCACGAATGGCACGACGTTCAACCTGAGTTGCGCCAACCGGAACACACACCAGCACGCGCGGGCTTGGGCGCATAAAGCTGTTGCTGTGCACTTGTTTGATAAAGTGCTGAAGCATTTTTTCAGTCACGAAGAAGTCAGCGATAACGCCGTCTTTCATTGGGCGAATTGCAGCAATGTTGCCCGGCGTACGACCCAGCATCTGCTTCGCATCATGACCTACTGCTGCCACGCTTTTCGGCGAACCGGCACGATCCTGTCGAATGGCCACAACAGAAGGCTCATTCAATACGATGCCTTGTCCTTTTACATAAATAAGGGTATTCGCGGTACCCAGGTCAATGGACAGGTCATTGGAAAACATGCCACGAAATTTTTTCAACATACTAAGGGATAATCCTGAAAGCTGGGGCGGAAAACAAAATCCGCTTACTTTACCAACCACACGCAGCAGCGACAAGGCGGAAAAATCATCTGCTACGGTGAAAATTAGTGCAGTTCGTTTCCTTTGTTACAAAACCGGCCTGAGTCCATCAGGGCTGAAAAAATCAGCAGCACTCCTCGCTTTTGTTTGCAACCTGTCAAAGGTCATTCACCTGCATGTTTGCTGTTACATTCTGGCGAGCAGACAAGCACACCCCCAGAAGGCACAACGCGCGTTATTCTACGTGAAAACAAATTAAACGGCAGGTTAAACCGAGTATCTTTGCGAATATTTTTTCACGTTTGTGTCAAGTGGCTGTGATGCGGCAAAAAAATCCCCTTGCCCACCCGCGACTCCACGTTCTGTCAGCGTACGCCACTCACTACGCGAACGAACGCCAGTGGCATACACCTGCGTTGGCGTGCCTGAGCAGGCCTCCACCAGGCTCTGAACCAACAGCTGGTTCTCCGTACGTTTATCAATGTTTCTCACCAGACTTGGATGAAGCTTCAAGAGCTCGACATTGAGTTCTTTAATCCAACTGGTACTCACCAGCGTCAACCCCGCCTGCGTCACGGCAATGCGGACACCCAGCGCATCCATCAAACGGATAACGGGCTGTAACCGGCTGATGTGTTGACAAACATCTGCCTCAGCAAGTTCAATAATTATGCGTTTTCGCAGCGATTTTTCGCACTGCATCAAGGTATCACGCAGCCAACGCTGAAAACGCGGTCGAATAAGTGACTCAACCGTCGTCTGGATCGCCAGACTTTCCTGCGGCCAATAGCCCAATAACAAGATCAGACGGCTAATCTGCAAACGGTCATACTCTTCCGCCAGGCCAAATTGCAGCACCATCGGCATATATTCCGCCGAGATAACCTCCTCACTGCCATCAAAAATGCGGCACATTAATTCCCGATGGTGTACTCGTCCTTCATGGGTGACCGCGGGTTTCTGATAGAGCCTTGGACCGCCCCGACTGAGCATCTGCTCAATGAGCGTGCGCCAGCGTACATTACCCCGACCTTTTTCCGGCAGCGAGTCATCATAAACTGACCAACTGTTCCCGCCCTGTAATACCGAGTTCCGGGTTGCCGTTTCAGCGTGCTCCATCACCTGTTCAGCGGACTGGCCGCTGCGACAGACGCAAATGCCAATATGAATCATATCGGCACGATCAATTTTTTTATTAGTCGGAAGGGCATCGACCGCTTTTAACAACTGCCCAGCGATGCTTTCCGCCTCTTTCAAGGTGCGGTGCGGCAGCAGGATGGCAAAATCGCTACGGTGGTAGCGCGCCAACAGCGCCCCAGGATAACGCGCAATAAAGGTCGATAATAAATTGACCAGCGCCGAGATTTGTTCTTCCGCAAGATCCCCCCCCCAACTGTCGCGCAAAAGCGTAAAGTCCGGCAAACGCACCATCATTACTACGCCGTGGGCGCCCACTTTCTCCTGATCTTCCAGCAGCGTCGCCAGTTGATTGTCAAAAAACAGACGATTGCTGAGCCCGGTTTTTGTATCCTGCGCCACATACGATCGGATAAGCGTATCCAGCCTGCTGCGCTGCTCGCGAGCGCTTTGAATTTCGGTGAGCAGCATATCGAGCGCACTGCTGGTGCGCGCCGGCCATTCATACACCGTTCCCCGCACATTCGGCCCACGTTCACCGTTAAGGATCCGCGTAGAACGAATCTCTAACAGTTCCTGCCCGGAAAGCTGGCGCTGTAGCCAGCGCACCGACAAAAATAGCATCAGGATAATAAAACCAATCGACAGCGTGAGCGGTGCGGTGGTCATCAGCGAATGGAAATAATTGCCCATCGGATCCTGATACACCAGGCGCAGCGACATCCCCGGATGTTTGAGCAAAGGGACGGTGATTTCACGATACAGGTTGTTTGTTCCCGCCGGGCGATAACTGCTGGTGCGGGAATGGCTATAAACCTTGCTTTCCCCGTGCAACAGGTCAACGCGAACGATATCAACCGACACCATCAGCTCGTCTATTTGCGGCGTTAAGGCGATAAAATCTTTAGAGACCAGGTGCGTGTCGATCGCCGTTGCGACGGCATGGACACGACTAGTGAACTTATATTGGATCGCATTGTAGAAACTCAGCGAGCAGCCGATCAGCGTCACAAAGATCGTTAACCCTGTGAGCAAAGTCACAAAAGCTGAAAATTTCGTCGTTAATCGCATCCTTGTGTTAACTCCGACAGTTATGAATTAGGCATGAAAATGGAAAAGCGACACGAAAATGCAAAAATGAACGCGAAATCCGTCAATTTACATAAATAGTGTGGGCATACTACCAAATCAGGTATATCTGGCAATTTATTGCGCAGAATCGGCATCATGTTTTGATTAACGAGTATAGTCTTCATCATTCATTTTCCAATCCACTATATGAATTGAGGACAGGTTATGCAGGCTTTGATCTTAGAACAACAGGACGGTAAAACCCTCGCATCCGTTCAACCCCTCGACGAAAATCAGCTACCGGAAGGCGATGTGACGGTGGATGTTCACTGGTCGAGCCTGAACTATAAAGATGCCCTGGCCATCACCGGCAAGGGAAAAATTATCCGTAATTTTCCGATGATTCCTGGTATCGATTTCGCCGGTACTGTTCGCCACAGTGAAGATCCCCGTTTTCACGCTGGTCAGGAGGTGTTGCTGACCGGTTGGGGCGTGGGCGAAAACCATTGGGGCGGACTGTCCGAACGGGCTCGTGTAAAAGGTGACTGGCTGGTTGCACTACCAAATGGACTGAGTAGCCGCAACGCGATGACCATCGGCACTGCCGGTTTTACCGCCATGCTGTGCGTGATGGCGCTTGAAGATGCCGGTATTCGCCCGCAAGACGGTGAGATTGTTGTCACCGGTGCCAGCGGCGGCGTGGGTAGCACTGCCGTTGCGTTACTGCACAAGCTGGGCTATCAGGTTGCAGCGGTATCGGGTCGCGAAACCACGCACGACTATCTGCGTAGTCTGGGCGCCAACCGAATCCTCGGTCGTGATGAATTTGCTGAAACTCGCCCGCTGGAAAAACAGCTGTGGGCTGGCGCCATTGATACCGTTGGCGACAAAGTACTGGCAAAAGTCCTCGCGCAGATGAACTATGGTGGCTGCGTTGCTGCCTGTGGTCTGGCAGGTGGTTTTGCACTGCCCACCACGGTGATGCCGTTCATTCTGCGCAATGTGCGCCTACAAGGTGTTGATTCCGTTATGACGCCAACGGCGCGCCGTGCTCAGGCCTGGCAACGTCTGGTCACTGACCTGCCAGAATCTTTCTACGCTCAGGCCGCAACTGAAATTACGCTCGCCGACGCGCCGAAGCTTGCTGACGCCATCATTAATAATCAGGTGCAGGGCCGCACGCTGGTGAAGATCGCCTAATCTGCAATTTTTCGTGATAAATTCGCGATAAGCCTTTGCCTCCGTCATGCTTAGCAAAACGCATGACGGAGGATGATATGAAATCCAAAAAACTGACGGAAACCGACGTAACGGCAGAATCTGTTTTTATGCTGCAACGTCGCCAGGTATTGAAAGCGCTGGGTATCAGTGCGACAGCCCTTTCCCTCTCTCCCAACGCCCAGGCCGATCTGCTAAGTTGGTTTAAAGGCAATGACCGACCGCCCGCACCCGCCGGAAAACCGCTTGATTTCACGAAACCTGCCGCCTGGCAAAATACATTGCCGTTAACGCCGGAAGATAAAGTCACCGGCTACAACAACTTCTATGAGTTCGGTCTCGATAAAGCAGACCCGGCGGCCAACGCGGGCAGTTTAAAAACCGATCCGTGGACGCTGAAAATTAGTGGCGAAGTGGCAAAGCCATTAACCCTCGAGCACGATGCGTTGACCACCCGCTTCCCGCTGGAGGAACGCATTTATCGCATGCGCTGTGTAGAAGCCTGGTCCATGGTCGTGCCGTGGATTGGCTTTCCTTTACATAAGCTGCTGGCACTGGTTGAACCCACCAGCAATGCGAAATATGTGGCGTTCGAAACGCTCTACGCACCGGATGATATGCCGGGACAGAAAGATCGCTTTATTGGCGGGGGGCTGAAATACCCCTACGTTGAAGGTTTACGCCTTGATGAAGCCATGCACCCGCTCACGCTGCTCACCGTGGGCGTTTATGGCAAAGCGCTTCCCCCGCAGAATGGCGCCCCTATTCGATTAACCGTACCGTGGAAATACGGTTTTAAAGGAATTAAGTCGATAGTCAGCATTAAGCTGACGCGCGATCGCCCGCCGACCACCTGGAATATGGCGGCGCCTAATGAATATGGGTTTTATGCCAATGTGAACCCCAGCGTCGATCACCCCCGCTGGTCACAAGCTACTGAACGTTTTATTGGCGCAGGCGGTATCCTCGACGTACAGCGTCAACCTACGCTGCTGTTTAACGGCTATGCCGATGAGGTCGCTTCGCTGTATCACGGCCTTAACTTGAGGGAGAATTTTTAAGTGCGTCTGACGGCAAAACACATCACCTGGCTGAAAGTTTGCCTGCATCTTGCCGGCTTTTTACCTTTTGCCTGGCTCTTTTGGGCCATTAATAATGGCGACTTAAGCGCCGATCCGGTCAAGGACATTCAACACTTTACCGGTAGGACGGCTCTGAAATTCTTGTTGGCAACCTTGCTGGTCTCGCCGCTGGCGCGCTACGCTAAGCAGCCACTCTTAATACGCACTCGCCGCCTGTTAGGACTCTGGTGTTTTGCCTGGGCCACCTTGCATTTAACCAGTTATGCGCTGCTGGAGCTGGGCATTAACAACCTGGGTCTGTTGGGTCGAGAGCTAACGACACGGCCTTATCTGATGCTGGGGATTATCAGTTGGACTCTGTTATTTGCCCTCACACTCACCTCCACCCAGGCTGCACAGCGGAAACTGGGAAAACGCTGGCAACTTTTACACAACTTCGTCTATCTTGTGGCGATCCTGGCCCCCGTGCATTACCTGTGGTCGGTAAAGATTTTATCCCCGCAACCAATCATTTATGCCGCGCTCGCCGTCGTGCTTTTAGCCTGCCGTTATAAGAAGTTCCGCCAGTGGTGGCGGTAGTTTCGCGATATGTGCAGTGCGTTGCAAAACACAGACGAACCCACGTTCTTTACATGCAGGCGGTTGATTATCTTCCCTGATAAGACCAGTATTTAGCTGCCAATTGCTACGAAATGGTTATAATGTGCGACCTTGCTTTCCCTGGAGGCGTTTTTACCGCGCGGAAAGGGTGACAATCGGGTATTGAAGGTATATTTTGTCTTTTACCCGAAAATGGCAGAAGATAGCCACACAATGACTGGTAAGTTTTGATATCTCGTTTAATGGCTGCAGCACGCAGTGCAACGCCAGAGAGGGGTGGCATCTTGTCACCAACAGTTATTCAAATGCTATACAGACGGCGATAAAACGCCTGTCACAATTTCACTAAACAAAGAGTACGGAACCCACTCATGGATATTCGTAAGATTAAAAAACTGATCGAGCTGGTTGAAGAATCAGGCATCTCCGAACTGGAAATTTCTGAAGGCGAAGAGTCTGTACGCATCAGCCGCGCAGCGCCAAATGCAGGTTTCCCGATGATGCAACAGGCTTATGCTGCACCAATGATGCAACAACCTGCTCTGTCTAACGCTGTTGCGCAAACTGCAGCGCCAAGCATGGAAGCCCCTGCTGCAGCGGAAATCAGTGGTCACATCGTACGTTCCCCGATGGTTGGTACGTTCTACCGCACCCCGGGCCCTGACGCTAAACCGTTTATCGAAGTGGGCCAGAAAGTGAATGCGGGCGATACCCTTTGCATCGTTGAAGCCATGAAAATGATGAACCAGATCGAAGCCGATAAATCCGGCGTGGTAAAAGCGATTCTGGTAGAAAGTGGTCAACCGGTAGAATTTGACGAGCCGCTGGTCGTCATCGAGTAACGAGGCGAACATGTTGGATAAAATCGTTATCGCCAACCGTGGCGAGATTGCCCTGCGTATTCTTCGTGCCTGTAAAGAACTGGGCATCAAGACCGTCGCTGTACACTCAAGCGCGGATCGCGATCTAAAACACGTATTACTGGCAGATGAAACGGTCTGTATTGGCCCGGCTCCGTCTGTTAAAAGCTATCTGAATATCCCGGCAATCATCAGCGCCGCTGAAATCACTGGCGCGGTCGCTATTCACCCGGGTTACGGCTTCCTGTCTGAAAACGCCAACTTTGCTGAGCAGGTAGAACGCTCTGGCTTTATCTTCATCGGCCCGAAAGCCGACACCATCCGCCTGATGGGCGACAAAGTGTCTGCAATTACTGCTATGAAGAAAGCAGGCGTACCGACCGTTCCAGGTTCTGACGGCCCTCTGGGCGACGATATGGACGCAAACCGCGCCCATGCCAAGCGCATCGGCTATCCGGTCATCATCAAAGCCTCCGGCGGCGGCGGCGGTCGCGGTATGCGTGTTGTACGCGGCGATGCTGAACTGGCTCAATCCATTTCCATGACCAAAGCTGAAGCGAAAGCCGCTTTCAACAATGACATGGTTTACATGGAAAAATACCTGGAGAACCCACGCCACATCGAAATTCAGGTGTTGGCTGACGGTCAGGGTAACGCAATCTATCTGGCAGAACGTGACTGCTCCATGCAGCGCCGTCACCAGAAAGTGGTCGAAGAAGCACCAGCACCGGGCATTACCCCGGAACTGCGTCGTTACATCGGCGAACGTTGCTCCAAAGCCTGTGTGGATATCGGCTACCGTGGAGCGGGTACTTTCGAGTTCCTGTTCGAAAACGGCGAGTTCTATTTCATTGAAATGAACACCCGTATCCAGGTAGAGCATCCAGTTACCGAAATGATCACCGGCGTTGATCTGATCAAAGAGCAGTTGCGTATCGCTGCGGGTCAGCCGCTGTCCATTACGCAGGATGAAGTTGTGGTTAAAGGCCATGCGGTAGAATGCCGTATCAACGCCGAAGACCCGAACACCTTCCTGCCAAGCCCGGGTAAAATCACGCGTTTCCACGCGCCGGGTGGTTTTGGTGTGCGCTGGGAGTCTCATATTTACGCGGGCTACACCGTACCGCCATATTATGACTCAATGATAGGCAAACTTATTTGCTATGGCGAAAACCGTGACGTGGCGATTGCCCGCATGAAAAACGCCTTGCAGGAACTGATCATCGACGGGATCAAAACCAACGTCGATCTGCAGATCCGCATCATGAATGACGAGCACTTCCAGCGTGGTGGTTCCAATATCCACTACCTGGAGAAGAAACTCGGACTTCAGGAAAAGTAAGTACGCATTAACTGCAAAGGCCGGATCCTCCGGCCTTTTGTTTTTCTCCCCTCCGGCACGTCCCATAAGGTACAATCCCCGCTTTCTTTATCCACAAGGGACAAAAAATGGACGCTCGTTTTGTTCAGGCCCATAAAGAGGCGCGCTGGGCGCTGTGGCTGACCCTTTTCTATCTTGCCATGTGGTTAGTAGCCGCTTACTTACCAGACTCCACGCTGGGCTTTACTGGCTTACCGCACTGGTTCGAAATGGCCTGCTTACTAACCCCGCTGGTTTTCATTGTTCTGTGCTGGGCGATGGTGAAATTTATCTATCGCGATATTCCTCTGGAGGATGACGATGCAGCTTGAAGTGATTTTGCCGCTTGTCGCCTATCTGGTGGTGGTGTTTGGTCTCTCTGTGTACGCGATGAGAAAGAGAACAACCGGCACGTTCCTGAATGAATATTTCCTCGGCAGCCGCTCAATGGGCGGGGTCGTTTTAGCCATGACGCTGACCGCAACATATATCAGCGCAAGCTCGTTTATTGGTGGCCCGGGGGCCGCGTATAAATACGGGCTGGGATGGGTGCTATTGGCGATGATCCAACTGCCAGCCGTCTGGTTGTCGCTGGGTATTCTTGGCAAGAAATTTGCGATTCTGGCGCGACGCTACAACGCCGTCACCCTTAACGATATGCTGTTTGCCCGCTATCAGAGCCGTTTGCTGGTCTGGCTGGCGAGCCTCAGCCTGTTGGTAGCTTTCGTTGGCGCGATGACAGTGCAATTCATCGGCGGCGCACGTTTGCTGGAAACCGCTGCGGGTATTCCCTACGAAACTGGTCTGCTGATCTTTGGTATTAGCATCGCGTTGTACACCGCATTTGGCGGATTTCGTGCCAGCGTGCTCAATGACACCATGCAGGGCATGGTGATGCTAGTTGGGACCATTGTTCTGCTTGTGGGTGTGGTCCACGCAGCGGGCGGCCTCAGCAACGCGGTGGAGACGCTGCAAACAATCGATCCGAAACTGGTGACCCCACAAGGCGCTGATGACATGCTGTCCCCAACCTTTATGACTTCGTTCTGGGTTCTGGTGTGCTTTGGCGTGATTGGCCTGCCGCATACCGCCGTGCGCTGTATCTCTTATAAGGACAGTAAAGCGGTCCATCGTGGGATGATTATCGGCACGATTGTGGTGGCAATCCTGATGTTTGGTATGCACCTGGCGGGTGCATTAGGACGCGCAGTGCTCCCTGACCTGACGGTACCGGATCTGGTTATCCCCACCTTGATGGTAAAAGTCCTGCCACCGATTGCCGCGGGGATCTTCCTTGCCGCACCGATGGCGGCGATCATGTCGACGATCAACGCCCAATTGCTGCAAAGTTCCGCTACGATAATTAAAGATCTCTACCTGAATCTGCGCCCGGAACAGCTGAAAAATGAAACCCGCCTGAAGCGCATGTCGGCGGTGATCACCCTGTTATTGGGGGCGTTGTTGTTGCTGGCCGCGTGGAAACCACCAGAGATGATCATCTGGCTCAACCTGCTGGCGTTTGGCGGGCTGGAAGCGGTATTCCTGTGGCCGCTGGTGCTGGGCCTGTACTGGGAGCGAGCGAATGCAGCGGGCGCACTGAGCGCCATGATTGTCGGCGGTGTGCTGTATGCCATACTCGCTACCTTTAACATTCAGTACCTGGGCTTCCATCCAATTGTGCCCTCGTTGCTGCTAAGTTTGCTGGCTTTCCTGGTCGGAAACCGTTTTGGTTCTGCCGCCCCACAAGCCGCCATATTGACTACTGATAAATAAAGAGTTTTGCCATGCCATGGATCCAACTGAAATTGAATACCACCGGTGCAAACGCAGAAGACCTGAGCGATGCGCTGATGGAGGCGGGTGCCGTTTCTATCACCTTCCAGGACACGCATGATACACCAGTGTTTGAACCACTGCCGGGCGAAACCCGCCTTTGGGGCGACACCGATGTAACGGGTCTGTTCGATGCAGAAACCGACATGAAAGAAGTCGTTGCCCTTCTGGAACAGCATCCGCTGCTCGGTGCGGGGTTCGTGCATAAAATTGAACAGCTGGAAGATAAAGACTGGGAGCGCGAATGGATGGATAACTTCCACCCTATGCGCTTTGGCGAACGTCTGTGGATTTGCCCAAGCTGGCGCGATGTGCCGGATGAGAACGCCGTCAACGTGATGCTGGACCCGGGTCTGGCATTTGGTACAGGCACTCATCCTACCACATCTCTGTGCCTGCAATGGCTGGATGGTCTAGACCTGAACGGGAAGACGGTTATCGACTTTGGTTGCGGTTCTGGCATTCTGGCTATTGCAGCGCTCAAATTGGGAGCAGCAAAAGCCATCGGTGTGGATATCGATCCGCAAGCCATTCAGGCAAGCCGCGATAATGCGCAGCGTAATGGCGTTTCTGACCGCCTGGAACTGTACCTGCCACAGGATCAGCCAGAAGCCATGAAAGCTGACGTGGTGGTTGCCAACATCCTTGCTGGCCCATTGCGTGAACTGGCACCGTTAATCAGCGTGTTGCCGGTTGAGGGCGGCTTACTGGGCCTTTCTGGTATTCTTGCCAGCCAGGCAGACAGCGTCTGTGAGGCCTACGCCGATCTCTTTACGCTCGATCCGGTTATCGAGAAAGAAGAGTGGTGCCGCATTACCGGTAAGAAAAAATAGTTTCTATACGTGGCCTCCAGGCAGGCCACGCTTTTCCCGCTTTTTGTACACCAACTCGTACGTCCCCGCGCTAAAATACCCAATTAATCCATTGAAGTTAAAGAAAAAATAAACCATTCACTGAACGAATTATATGAAAGCAACTTTTAGCAAGGTCGCGATCCTGGTGCTCAGCATCATGCCCGTGACGGTTTTTGCATCCCACTAGAGCTATGAGGGAGAGGGCTCTCCTGCGCACTGGGGCGCGCTCAGCGAGGAGTATAAAACCTTGCCAGACCGGTCCCCCATAAACATCAACACGACACTTACAGCACATCTCTCGCCGCTGGACACGCAATATACCGATGGCCCGATGACGCTTTCAGAAGCACAGCTCAAAAATTCACCCAGACTATGCATCACAACAACAACCGGCCAGAGCAACGACTCAATGGTCGCGTGATCGTCGAGTAATCTTCACCCCCCCTGCGATCATGTTCTGAAATGAGAGAATAGTCACATTATGTCGCAATATTCTGCTGATTAATTCAGCAGATTATCTTGCCAGATCGCCTGACCTCGAAGAAAAAATGAGAAGTTACGCAAAATTATATGTGTATATAAAACAGACACATTTTTATAATCCAATGATTTATATAATTAAATATTTTCATCCGTTCACATTTACGGCAATTCATTGATCCACCTCAGTGGATTGGTCAAAGTTTGGCCTTTCATCTCGTGCAAAAAATGCGTAATATACGCCGCCTTGCAGTCACAGTATGGTCATTTCTTAACTCATGCGTATCGGACAATATCAGCTCAGAAATCGCCTGATCGCAGCACCTATGGCTGGCATCACTGACAGACCATTCAGGACGCTGTGCTACGAGATGGGAGCAGGATTGACGGTATCCGAGATGATGTCTTCTAACCCGCAGGTTTGGGAAAGCGACAAATCTCGTTTACGGATGGTACACGTTGATGAACCAGGAATTCGTACGGTGCAAATTGCCGGTAGCGACCCTGTTGAAATGGCCGATGCCGCACGTATTAACGTGGAAAGCGGCGCCCAAATTATTGATATCAATATGGGGTGTCCGGCTAAAAAAGTGAATCGTAAGCTTGCAGGTTCAGCCCTCTTGCAGTACCCGGATTTAGTGAAGTCGATACTAACCGAGGTCGTCAATGCAGTGGACGTTCCTGTCACTCTCAAGATTCGCACCGGCTGGGCTCCGGAACACCGTAACTGCGTAGAGATTGCCCAACTGGCTGAAGACTGTGGCATTCAGGCTCTGACCATTCATGGACGCACCCGCGCCTGTTTGTTCAATGGAGATGCTGAGTACGACAGTATTCGGGCAGTTAAGCAGAAAGTTTCCATTCCGATTATCGCGAATGGCGACATTACTGACCCGCATAAAGCCAGAGCTGTGCTCGACTATACGGGGGCGGATGCCCTGATGATAGGCCGTGCAGCTCAGGGAAGACCCTGGATCTTTCGGGAAATCCAGCATTATCTGGACACTGGGGAGCTGCTGCCCCCGCTGCCTCTGGCAGAGGTGAAGCGCTTGCTTTGTGCGCACGTTCGGGAACTGCACGACTTTTATGGTCAGGCAAAAGGGTACCGAATTGCGCGTAAACACGTATCCTGGTATCTCCAGGAACACGCTCCAAATGACCAGTTTCGGCGCACATTCAACGCCATTGAAGATTCCAGCGAACAGCTGGCGGCGTTGGAGGCATACTTCGAAAATTTTGCGTAATAGAAATAAAGAGCTGACAGAACTATGTTCGAACAACGCGTAAATTCTGACGTACTGACCGTTTCTACCGTTAACTCTCAGGATCAGGTAACTCAAAAACCCCTGCGTGACTCGGTTAAACAGGCACTGAAGAACTATTTTGCTCAACTGAATGGTCAGGATGTTAATGATCTCTATGAGCTGGTACTGGCTGAAGTAGAACAGCCCCTGTTGGACATGGTGATGCAATACACCCGCGGTAACCAGACCCGTGCTGCCCTGATGATGGGCATCAACCGTGGTACGCTGCGTAAAAAACTGAAAAAATACGGCATGAACTGATACTAATCAGTTAAATGTTTGTTTTAAAAGGCGCTACTCGGCATGGGGAAGCGCCTTTTTTATCAGCATCACTCGGAGGCTTTGGCGATGAACGCAGGATGTGAACCCGTCTATTTTGGCGATGAATCGAAAAAGATAATCCACGGTGATGCGCTGACCGAACTGAAAAAACTCCCACCTGCAAGCGCCGACCTCATTTTTGCCGACCCACCTTATAACATCGGCAAAGATTTTGATGGGCTGGTGGAATCCTGGGACGAAGAGACCTTTCTGGCATGGTTGTTTGAGTGCATTGATGAATGCCATCGAATTCTCACGCCGCAAGGCAGCATGTATTTGATGAACAGTACGGAGAACATGCCGTATATCGACCTCAAATGCCGTCAGCTTTTTACCATCAAAAGCCGTATCGTGTGGTCCTATGATAGCTCGGGAGTCCAGGCCAAAAATTTCTTTGGCTCAATGTATGAGCCTATCCTGATGATGGTTAAAAACTCGAAAAACTATACCTTTAATCGTGACGACGTTCTGGTTGAAGCTAAAACGGGCGCCAAACGCGCGCTGATCGATTACCGAAAGAACCCGCCTCAGCCTTACAATCAGAAAAAGGTCCCCGGTAACGTCTGGGAATTTCCGCGCGTACGCTATCTGATGGATGAATACGAAAACCACCCCACTCAAAAACCTCAGGCGCTGTTAGAACGCATCATTCTGGCATCCTCCAACCCAGGCGAGATAGTGTTAGATCCGTTCGCAGGAAGCTTCACAACGGGCGCGACGGCAGTGGCGTTGAATCGCAGATTTATCGGTATCGAAGTCAATGATGAATACGTAAAAATGGGGCTTAGAAGACTGAGCATTAGCTCCCACTTTTCAGAAAATGACCTTGCAAAGGTCAAAAAGCGAAAGACAAAAAACCTGTCTAAAAATAGCCGATTAGCTGAAAAGAACAACGTAATTTCAACAAAGTAAAAGCATTGTAAGTCTGCTTTTCAGCATAGATATTTCGTGTATATTCCCTGCACGCTTGGGTATGAATACACAGGATTTGGTAATGATTCGCAAGTATTGGTGGCTGGTTGTTTTTGCTGTCTTTGTTTTTCTTTTTGATGCCCTACTCATACAGTGGATTGAGTTAATGACAACAGAGCATGATAAGTGCCGGAATATGAACTCGGTGAATCCCCTCAAGCTGGTCAACTGCATCGACCTTGAATAACGCATCCGCTAACGCGCGTTTCCAGCCGTCATGCCATGGCGGCTGACTGCGATCAGCCGAAACTACCCTACCTGATTTTCACGCTCAACAAATTGCATCACACAGCCATCGGGACTTAGCATTTTTAATACGTTATCGACTAATACTGGCGCCTGTTCATAAAGATCATAACTGACTGGATTCATTAACCAGTTTTTTATTATCCCACTAAAGCTCCCGTGTAAAATAATCAGGATAACGTCTAAATCCAGACTGGTGGCGATAAGATTTTCATCCATACATTTCTGTAATGAATCACGTATTCTTTGATGGCAAAGGCCTATTTTATCGCGAATATCCTGTTCCGATATCATATCGTTATGGAATTCACATTTATGATATAAAATTTGCATTAATGCCTGCTGGCGAGGGATTTTTGCAATATATTGCAAACCCACGACTAATTTCTCCCGTAGCCTCTGTAGCGGATTGTCACCCCAACGTCCGATGAGTTGGTCCTGAATAAGATCGCGCAAGGGAGGTTGCTGCAGCCAAAGCTCATTAAACAACTGACTCTTATTGTCGAAATGCCAATAGATTGCACCTCGCGTCACGTTAGCGGCATCCGCTATGTCATTAAGCGTTGTATTGCCGACACCCCGTGCCGCAAACTGTACAATCGCCGTTTCAATCAGATGCTGGCGCGTTTTGAGGGCATCAGCTTTCGTTTTTCTCGCCATGGTTCGAATGCCTGAGACAGAGTAGGGAATGATAAACTTTCTTATCTAATATTTACTGTACGGAATTAATGTATCACTTAGCCTTTATTTAGACGAGTTCTAAAATATTTCATTACATACACTCAGCACAAATAAACAATGTGAATAAAATGAAAAAATACATTCATCAATGCAATACCTATTTCAATATGTGTTAATGCAAGTCATAACATGACTAATCTTCGCTTAATGAAAGGGCAGTTGTTTCTTCTTTTTTTGTTTTTATGTGCCGTGGATTACGCCGCAAAATAAGTATTGCTTACATCGCAAGCTAATTATTTGTAGGATAGCTAACTATTATTTTTTATTTGTGCGCGTTATCACCTGCCATTACTCCGGTAAATAACGAGCCTTCGGTTCTTTAAGGAATAGAAATGACGAAAACTGCCAGGTTCTCGCTCCTGCCCTCATTCATCATCATCTCCGCTGCATTACTCGCCGGCTGTAACGATCAAGGAGAAACACAGGCACATCCCACCGAGCCACAGGTGACAGTCCATGTTGTTGAGTCAGCCCCCTTAGCCGTGACGACCGAATTACCGGGGCGTACAAGCGCATTTCGCATTGCAGAAGTACGCCCTCAGGTCAGCGGGATTGTACTTAAACGGAATTTCACCGAAGGCAGTGATGTTGAAGCTGGCCAGTCGCTTTACCAGATCGATCCCGCGACCTATCAGGCTGACTATGACAGCGCTAAAGGTGAACTGGCAAAAAGCGAAGCCGCGGCAGCAATCGCGCACTTAACGGTAAAACGCTATGTTCCACTGGTCGGAACAAAATATATCAGCCAGCAAGAATACGATCAGGCCATTGCTGACGCACGTCAGGCCGATGCCTCCGTTATTGCCGCCAAAGCGGCTGTCGAAAGCGCGCGTATTAACCTTGCCTACACCAAAGTGACATCACCGATTAGCGGACGCATCGGTAAATCTAGCGTCACCGAGGGCGCGCTGGTCACTAATGGTCAGGCTACAGCGCTCGCTACCGTGCAACAGCTCGATCCGATTTACGTCGATGTGACGCAGTCCAGTAACGACTTTATGCGCCTCAAACAGTCTATTGCACAAGGCAGTCTGCATAAAGACAACACCAGCAGCACCGTCGAACTGGTGATGGAAAATGGCCAGTCATACCCGCTGAAAGGCACGTTGCAATTTTCTGACGTGACGGTTGATGAAAGCACTGGGTCAATCACTCTCCGAGCCGTATTCCCTAACCCGCAGCACACTCTGCTACCCGGTATGTTTGTGCGCGCACGCGTTGATGAAGGCGTTCAACCCAATGCCATCCTCGTTCCACAGCAGGGCGTGACGCGTACGCCGCGCGGCGATGCCACCGTGATGGTCGTTAACGACAAGAGCCAGGCTGAAACTCGCCCAGTCGTCGCCGTGCAAGCTATTGGCGACAAGTGGCTGATTAGCGAAGGCTTACAGTCGGGTGACAAAGTCATCGTAAGTGGTTTACAGAAAGCGCGCCCTGGCGTGCAGGTTAAAGCCACCACCGATGTCCCTGCAGCGACTGCGGCGCAATAAGGTAACAGGACATGGCAAACTTTTTTATTAGGCGTCCTATCTTTGCCTGGGTACTGGCCATCATTTTGATGATGGCGGGTGCGCTGGCAATCATGCAGCTGCCCGTGGCGCAGTATCCTACTATTGCCCCTCCTGCCGTTGCGATTTCCGCAACCTACCCAGGTGCGGATGCGCAAACCGTGCAGGACACGGTCACACAGGTTATCGAACAAAACATGAACGGTATCGATAACCTGATGTATATGTCATCCACCAGCGACTCAGCTGGCAGCGTGACTATCACGCTGACGTTCCAGTCCGGCACCGATCCTGATATTGCTCAGGTACAGGTACAAAACAAACTGCAGCTCGCGACCCCATTACTGCCACAGGAAGTCCAGCAGCAGGGTATCGGCGTTGAGAAATCAAGCAGCAGCTTTTTGATGGTCGCGGGCTTTGTTTCTGACAATCCACAGACCACGCAAGATGACATCTCGGACTATGTCGCCTCAAACATTAAAGACTCCATCAGTCGTTTAAACGGCGTGGGCGACGTGCAGCTGTTTGGTGCACAGTACGCCATGCGTATCTGGCTGGATGCGAATTTATTGAATAAATACCAGCTCACACCGGTTGATGTCATTAACCAGTTGAAGGTGCAAAACGATCAGATAGCCGCAGGCCAGTTAGGCGGGACGCCTGCATTACCTAATCAGCAGCTTAACGCTTCGATAATTGCGCAAACACGCCTGAAAGATCCACAAGAGTTCGGCAAAGTGACATTACGCGTGAACAGTGATGGCTCTGTTGTTCACTTGAAGGATGTGGCGCGCATTGAGTTAGGTGGAGAAAACTACAACGTCGTTGCCCGTATTAACGGTAAACCGGCATCCGGCCTTGGTATCAAGCTGGCTACCGGTGCTAACGCGCTGGATACCGCCAACGCAATTAAAGCTAAACTGGTCGAACTGCAACCGTTCTTCCCGCAGGGAATGAAGGTTGTTTACCCATATGACACCACGCCGTTCGTCACCATCTCTATTCATGAGGTAGTGAAAACACTGTTCGAAGCGATCGTGTTGGTGTTCCTCGTGATGTACCTGTTTCTGCAAAACATCCGCGCCACGCTCATTCCAACCATCGCCGTGCCCGTCGTATTACTGGGTACCTTTGCCGTACTGGCAGCGTTTGGCTACTCGATAAACACCCTGACGATGTTCGGGATGGTACTCGCCATCGGCCTGTTGGTCGATGATGCGATAGTGGTGGTCGAGAACGTTGAACGCGTGATGATAGAAGAAAATCTCCCCCCCAAAGAGGCGACGGAGAAATCCATGTCGCAGATTCAGGGGGCGTTGGTGGGTATCGCCATGGTGCTGTCTGCGGTGTTTATCCCGATGGCCTTCTTTGGTGGTTCCACCGGGGCAATTTACCGCCAGTTCTCAATCACCATCGTTTCTGCCATGGCACTTTCGGTACTGGTCGCATTGATTTTGACCCCTGCGCTCTGTGCCACATTGCTCAAACCGGTGTCAGCAGAGCACCACGAGAAAAAGAGCGGCTTCTTCGGCTGGTTTAATGCCAAATTCGATCACAGCGTCAACCACTATACCAATAGCGTCAGTGGCATTATTCGTAAAACCGGACGTTATCTGGTCGTCTATCTGGTAATCGTTGTGGGAATGGCGGTGCTGTTTATGCGCCTACCCACCTCCTTCCTGCCGGAAGAAGATCAGGGCGTATTCCTGACCATGATTCAACTTCCGGCTGGCGCAACACAAGAACGTACCCAAAAGGTGCTGGATCAGGTCACCCACTACTACCTGAACACGGAGAAAGCCAACGTTGAAAGCGTCTTTACGGTTAACGGCTTTAGCTTCAGCGGACAAGGGCAAAACTCAGGGATGGCGTTTGTCAGCCTCAAACCCTGGGAAGAGCGTAGCGGAACGGAAAATAACGTTGAATCGATTATTGCCCGTGCGACCCGCGCCTTTAGCCAGATTCGTGATGGCCTGGTATTCCCCTTCAACATGCCGGCCATTGTTGAATTGGGCACGGCAACTGGCTTTGACTTTGAGCTGATTGACCAGGGAGGACTGGGACACACGGCGTTAACCCAGGCACGTAATCAGTTGATGGGGATGGTCGCCCAACACCCGGACCTGCTGGTTCGTGTACGCCCTAATGGCCTGGAAGATACCGCACAGTTCAAGCTGGATGTTGATCAGGAAAAAGCGCAGGCGCTGGGAGTTTCCCTTTCTGATATTAACGAAACCATTTCTGCTGCACTGGGCGGCTACTACGTCAATGACTTCATTGACCGTGGCCGTGTGAAAAAGGTGTACGTCCAGGCTGATGCCAAATTCCGTATGTTGCCGGAAGACATCAATAATCTGTATGTCCGCAGCGCCAATGGCGAAATGGTGCCATTCTCAACATTTAGCTCTTCTCAATGGGTCTATGGTTCACCGCGACTGGAACGTTACAACGGTATGCCATCAATGGAGCTATTGGGAGAAGCCGCACCGGGTAGAAGTACCGGTGAAGCCATGGCGATGATGGAAAGCCTGGCAGAAAAACTGCCAACCGGTATCGGTCATGACTGGACCGGTATGTCTTACCAGGAACGCCTGTCAGGTAACCAGGCACCTGCGTTGTATGCCATCTCGTTAATTGTTGTCTTCCTTTGCCTTGCCGCATTGTATGAGAGTTGGTCGATCCCCTTCTCCGTCATGCTCGTGGTTCCACTGGGTGTTGTGGGCGCGCTACTGGCCGCGTCGCTGCGCGGAATGAATAACGATGTGTACTTCCAGGTCGGCCTGCTTACCACCATCGGTCTCTCTGCCAAAAACGCCATACTGATTGTGGAATTTGCCAAAGACCTGATGGATAAAGAGGGTAAAGGCTTGATTGAAGCGACGCTGGAAGCCTCCCGAATGCGTCTTCGCCCAATCCTGATGACTTCGCTGGCCTTTATTCTGGGGGTTATGCCGTTGGTAATCAGTCGCGGCGCAGGTAGTGGCGCACAAAATGCGGTTGGTACCGGTGTGATGGGGGGAATGCTCACCGCCACATTGCTCGCTATCTTCTTCGTTCCTGTCTTCTTTGTTGTCGTTAGACGACGTTTTAGTCGACACAATGATTAATTTGTAAAATAAAGGCGTCTACGGACGCCTTTTTACCGGATATTGAGATCTTTATTTATTAATAAGATAGCCATTTATTTTTTCTCACCCCTCAGAAAAAAGCATTTATTGCTATCTGCTTTATTCATTATGTTTACAAACCACACGAATTGAGATTATTCCTCATGTCAGTCTTTTTTTAAGAGGTGGTAAAATAGCTTTCGATTTCGCAGATGGCTTTGCGTTTGTCTTTGCTTTATTAGCGAAACGTTTATTTTAGAGGTAACACCATGAAAAGATTAATTTCCGTTGCATTGCTGACTGCATTACTGGCAGGCTGTGCACACGATTCTCCTTGCGTACCTGTCTATGACGATCAGGGCCGCCTGGTTCATACCAATACCTGTATGAAAGGCACCACGCAGGATAACTGGGAAACAGCAGGTGCAATCGCCGGTGGTGCAGCTGCCATTGCCGGCCTAACACTTGGGATCGTTGCCCTAACCAAATGAATCCTCTTAAAAGCGCGGTACCTGCCGCGCTTTTAATCAGAATGATAATTATCATATAAGACAAAAGGTTGGTGTAAGACATCAATCATAGAATAAGATTATTATAGATTCCACTCACATATCCGCGATGTGAAATTAGCATTTTTTGTATTCTTCGTAACAACATGTCCTCCTATCGTTATTCTCACGCCATCAATATTACCGCCCGAAATCGTTATCCTGCGTCCTGTCTGAATTTTAAATTTTTTGCGCCGAAATGTGGCTTACGTTTCAATTTTGCACCACTTCAGGGCGCTGCATTTATTTTTTCCTGTCTACACTCTGCATATTGCGTCGAATATTCGGTCGCAAAAAACTGGCACTACCTTTGCTTAGAAGAGTATGGCCAAAGCCACAGACAGGTAAAAGACGTTTTCAAAACGTCTCCATAACAATAATTCCTCCACACAGGATGCTCTATGAAAAAGATGATAATAGCCAGCCTGGCTGCGGCCGGCGTGATGCTTGCGATTGCAAATCAGGCACATGCCGGCGCAACGCTTGATGCCGTAAAGAAAAAAGGATTTGTACAATGTGGTATCAGTGATGGTTTGCCTGGTTTTTCTTACGCCGATGCGAACGGTAAATTTTCGGGTATTGATGTCGATGTTTGCCGCGGTGTTGCCTCTGCCGTATTCGGTGATGATACAAAAGTAAAATATACCCCACTCACCGCCAAAGAACGCTTCACAGCGTTACAGTCCGGCGAAGTCGATCTGCTCTCACGTAACACCACCTGGACCTCTTCTCGTGATGCTGGTATGGGCATGTCCTTTACTGGTGTAACGTATTACGATGGCATTGGTTTTCTCACCCACAATAAAGCTGGTCTGAAGAGCGCTAAAGAACTGGATGGCGCAACGGTGTGTATTCAGGCAGGTACAGATACCGAACTGAACGTGGCCGATTACTTTAAGGCCAACAACATGAAGTACACCCCCGTCACCTTTGACCGATCGGACGAATCCGCCAAGGCACTGGAATCTGGTCGCTGCGATACGCTTGCCTCCGACCAGTCTCAGCTGTATGCCCTGCGAATCAAGCTAAGCAATCCTGCAGAATGGATCGTCCTGCCTGAAGTTATCTCCAAAGAGCCGCTGGGACCTGTCGTCCGCCGTGGGGATGACGAGTGGTTTTCCATTGTTCGCTGGACCCTGTTCGCCATGCTGAACGCTGAAGAGATGGGTGTTAACTCGAAAAACGTTGATGAAAAAGCAGCTAACCCGGCAACACCGGATATGGCTCACCTGCTAGGCAAAGAAGGTGACTACGGCAAGGATCTGAAGCTCGATAACAAATGGGCTTACCATATTATTAAGCAGGTAGGAAATTACGCGGAGATCTTTGAACGTAACGTGGGATCGGAAAGCCCGCTGAAGATCAAACGCGGACAGAACAACCTCTGGAATAACGGCGGCATCCAATACGCACCGCCGGTGCGTTAATCCGTAGCGATGTAACGGGCGCCGCAGTTGCGGCGCTCAGCCCAGAGTCACAGTTACCGAGGTTTTCTTATGCCCCATCGCCGCTCAAGCGTAAAAGGATCATTCTCCTTTTCTAACCCTGCGGTCCGCGCCTGGTTATTTCAAATACTCGCCGTCATTGCGGTCGTCAGCATTGCGGTCTACCTCATTCATAACACGATTAATAACCTGAGCAGCCGCGGTATTACCTCGGGGTTTTCTTTTCTCGATCGCAGTGCCGGATTTGGCATTGTTCAGCATCTGATTGATTACGAGCAGGGCGATACCTATGGCCGCGTCTTTCTGGTCGGTCTGCTTAATACACTGTTAGTCTCAGCGCTGTGCATTGTTTTCGCGTCATTTCTCGGTTTTTTTCTCGGACTGGCGCGGTTGTCGGATAACTGGTTACTGCGCAAGCTCTCAACGATTTATATCGAAACGTTCCGCAATATTCCCCCGCTGCTGCAAATCTTCTTCTGGTATTTTGCTGTGTTACGTAATTTACCTGGCCCACGCCAGGCTGTTAACGCATTGGATATCGCATTCCTGAGCAACCGCGGGCTCTATATTCCGGCACCACAAATGGCAGAGGGTCTTGTTGCCTTTTGCGCTGCCACCCTAATTGCTGCCATCATCTCTATTGGGTTATTTCGCTTTAATAAAATGCATCAGACTAAAACAGGTCAGTTACGACGGACCTGGCCTACGGCCCTGGCGCTGTTCGCTTTTTTACCGATGCTTTCACAGTGGATTTTTGGCGCAGCGCTACACTGGGATGTGCCTGAACTACGCGGCTTTAACTTCCGTGGCGGCATGGTGCTTATTCCAGAACTGGCTGCGCTGACGCTGGCACTTTCGGTGTATACCTCCGCATTTATTGCAGAAATTATCCGCGCAGGTATTCAGGCCGTGCCTTATGGACAGCACGAGGCAGCACGCTCACTGGGGCTGCCAAATCCGGTAACGCTTCGTCAGGTTATTATTCCGCAGGCGCTGCGCGTCATCATTCCCCCGCTGACCAGCCAGTATCTGAATATCGTTAAAAACTCCTCTCTGGCTGCAGCCATTGGCTACCCGGATATGGTTTCACTGTTTGCTGGAACTGTCCTTAACCAAACAGGACAAGCCATTGAAACCATTGCCATTACCATGTCGGTGTATCTGATCATCAGCCTGAGCATTTCTCTGTTGATGAATATTTATAACCGTCGGATAGCACTGATTGAGCGCTAAGGAGCCATGATGACAAAAGCACTGCTGTCTCACCCCACGCGCCAGAACAGTCATCGCGCAGGACGCGTTATTTTGTGGGTACGCAAGAACCTGTTCTCTAGTTGGTCAAATAGCCTGCTCACGCTGTTGTGCGTGTGGTTAATGTGGGCGTTTATTCCCCCTCTATTGAACTGGGCATTTCTACAGGCGAACTGGGTAGGATCTACCCGGGCAGATTGTACGAAAGCAGGAGCCTGCTGGGTGTTCATCCATGAACGCTTTGGCCAATTTATGTATGGACTCTATCCACACGATCAGCGTTGGCGAGTAAATCTGGCCCTGGTTATCGGTCTGCTTTCTATCGCCCCGATGTTCTGGAAAGCCATGTCCCACCGTGGTCGCTATATCGCCGTCTGGGCAGTGGTTTACCCCATTGTGGTCTGGTGGCTGATGTACGGTGGTTTTTTCGGTCTCGAACGTGTCGAAACCCGGCAGTGGGGAGGATTAACGCTAACCCTGATTATCGCCTCCGTCGGTATTGCCGGTGCACTTCCATGGGGAATTTTACTGGCATTAGGCCGTCGTTCTCATATGCCCGTCGTGCGGATTTTATCCGTTATTTTCATTGAGTTCTGGCGTGGAGTACCGTTGATCACCGTGCTGTTTATGTCCTCAGTGATGCTGCCATTGTTTATGTCGGAAGGTACCAGCATCGACAAACTAATTCGCGCGCTGGTTGGGGTGATCCTTTTCCAGTCTGCCTATGTCGCGGAGGTGGTGCGCGGAGGATTACAAGCCTTACCAAAGGGGCAGTATGAAGCCGCCGAGTCACTGGCACTAGGATACTGGAAGACGCAGGGACTGGTTATTCTTCCCCAGGCGCTGAAGTTGGTCATTCCCGGCCTGGTCAACACCATTATCGCACTGTTCAAAGATACCAGCCTGGTCATCATCATAGGTCTGTTTGATCTTTTTAGTAGCGTACAACAAGCAACCGTCGATCCCGCCTGGCTGGGGATGTCGACAGAAGGCTACGTTTTTGCCGCACTGATTTACTGGATTTTCTGTTTCAGCATGTCTCGTTACAGCCAGCATCTGGAAAAACGTTTTAACACCGGGCGTACACCGCACTGAGGAATTTATGAGCCAATTATTAATGCCGTCTACCGACGCGATGATTACGCTGGAAAACGTCAACAAGTGGTATGGGCAGTTTCATGTTCTTAAAAATATTAACCTGAAGGTAAAACAGGGGGAGCGCATCGTATTATGTGGGCCTTCTGGCTCTGGTAAATCGACAACCATCCGCTGTATTAATCATCTGGAAGAGCATCAGCAAGGACGCATTGTGGTGGATGGGATTGAACTCAACGAAGACATCCGCAATATTGAGCGTGTCAGGCAAGAAGTCGGTATGGTCTTTCAGCACTTTAATCTCTTTCCGCATTTGACGGTCTTGCAAAACTGCACATTGGCCCCTATTTGGGTCCACAAGATGCCAAAGAAAGAGGCTGAGGTTCTGGCCATGCACTATCTTGAACGGGTTCGTATTGCGGAACATGCGCATAAATTCCCGGGACAAATCTCCGGAGGACAGCAGCAGCGTGTGGCTATTGCGCGCTCACTGTGTATGAAACCCAAAATTATGTTGTTTGACGAACCCACCTCGGCGCTGGATCCTGAAATGGTGAAAGAAGTACTGGATACTATGATTGGCCTGGCGCAATCAGGCATGACGATGTTGTGTGTCACCCATGAAATGGGCTTTGCACGCACGGTAGCCGACAGAGTGATTTTTATGGATCTAGGTGAAATAGTGGAACAGGCCCCCCCAGATGAGTTTTTTGCTAATCCACGTTCTGAACGTACACGTGCATTTTTGTCTCAGGTTATCCATTAGATCTGGCTGTCCTGGAGACGTATAAATGCAAAAAGGCCATCCTTTCGGATGGCCTTTTCACTTATTTGATGTCTGGCAGTTCCCTACTCTCGCATGGGGAGACCCCACACTACCATCGGCGCTACGGCGTTTCACTTCTGAGTTCGGCATGGGGTCAGGTGGGACCACCGCGCTACAGCCGCCAGACAAATTCTTTTCTACGTGCCGAACATTAACCTAAAAACTGGTGCTGATACCCAGAGTCGAACTGGGGACCTCACCCTTACCAAGGGTGCGCTCTACCAACTGAGCCATATCAGCACACTAAA